>JAYTTV010000255.1:0-3563 GCA_043745075.1 Sphingomonadaceae bacterium | reverse complement strand
GGCAGCAACGGCTGATCCCGGTCCCGCCGGTCCGGGAGCCGAGCCGGCGGGACTCGCGGCGCGTGTTAGCCGCAACGCCGGTTAGGGTTGATCGGCGTATTTCCCTGGCTCGATGTGCGGCCGGCGGGGGGCTCCGCTGCGGCGAAGATGGCGGCCGGCGATCGACAATCGGCGACGTTTTTCGATGAACCTCGACCTTGGTTAGTCATAACCTACGAGAATCAAACGAAGACGGTACGCATACGTAACGTCTTCTGAACTAACAGGTACGCTTGCGTACAGAATTAACTATGAGTATTCATCTGGTAAAGTGAAGCCGGGGTGAAATATGAATAAAGCGCTAAAACTGGGCATCTTGGTATCGCTCGGGGTCCATTTAGCGCCGGTAAGCGCCACGACCTATACAGCCACCAATGATACGTTCGCCTCTGTCATTGCTAGTGTCCAGGGCGGCGATACAATAAATATGGTCGGTGACTTTCAGTTGATGACGACCCAAATTTATTCGTTCACATCGCCAGTGATCGTCAATGCAGCCGCAGCGACATTCTACAGAACCTGGACATTGCGAAACATCGACAATCTCTCGATTGTTGGCGGTACGTTTAATTACCATCCAGTCGATGCGCTCTACAGCGCCGCACTTGAGGTCTACAACAGCAACAACATCAGCGTCGACCATACCTTATTCACCGATGACGGCGGACACGACGGCGCCAATTTCTCAACATCGACAAACGTCAGCGTCACCAATAGCGAATTCAAGAGTCTGTCGCACTCGATCGGCCTGCGCGACGTAGTCGGGGCCAATCTGTACAACAACCTGACTGTCGGTACGACGATTGACGGTATCGACATTGCGGCGAGCCAGAACGTCGTTGCCAGTCACAATAGCTGTATCGATGGCGCCCCCGCGGCTGGAGCACATCCAGACTGTATCCAGATCTATAGTCTTGCCGGCAGTCCCTTGAGCAGCGATATCACGCTCAGCGACAATCTCGCGTTCGGCGCGACGCAGGGGTTTACCAAGTTTTTTACCGGCGGCTCAGGGACCAACATCTCTATTGTCCGCAACCTCGTCGAGACGACATACCCGCAGGGTATCGCCTGCTACGACTGTATCGATAGCAACATCAGCGACAACCTGCTGGTCACGCTTGCCGCCTCGGATCATTTCGTCAATCTCAACGTCATCGGTGGATCGGGCAATACGACGACCGGTAACGTCTTCGAGGACGTTGGCCGCGTCGCCCTCTACCGTCCGGCGATCGGCTCGATCTGGCACAATGCGGGCGTCATCCCGTGGGGCACCGGTGCCCTCGATGCAGGGATCAGCGTGGTGCCGGAGCCGTCGGTCTGGGCGTCGCTGTTTGCCGGATTTGCCGTGGTCGGCGGCACGTTTCGTAAGCGCCGCCGTCTGGCGCTCGCCTGACCGCACGCCTTACGTAAAGGGGCGGCCGATACCTCGGCCGCCCCTTCGATTGCGCGGTGTGTCGTGACAGCGCGGGTTATGCGGTCGCCATCGACGAACGCCGGCGGAGAACGCCGCCGACAAGACCGAAGCCGCCGACCATCAACGCCCAGGTCGCCGGCTCGGGAACCGACGCCGTCAGCGAAACGCCGTCGAGGAACGAGATCGGCGGGGCGCCGCCCGGCGTGCCGACCGCGAGGAACGACAGGAGCTCGGTGGTCGATCCGGCGACGAACTTCAGCGTCTGCTTCTGCCAACCGCCGACTCCGGCCTGCGGCAGCGAGTACAGGCTCGACAATTGGGACGACGCACCGAGCGACACCGACCATTGCTCGGTCGTCGGGCCGGTGAAGCCGGCCTGCTGCCCCGCCGCCTGGTAGAAGCTGACGGTGTACGCTTTGCCCGCGGTCAGTCCGGAGATCGACTGCGAAATCACACCCGAATAGCTCGGGTCGCCATCCGCCTCGACGAAATTGCCGCCGTCCGGGCTGGTCGTCGGGAACGGGCCGTAGACGCTGAGGTAGCTGCCGTCGTCGGCAGTGCCGGGAAAGTCGACGAAGGTAAGGTTCGAACCGCCCGACCAACCGGTAACGTGCGACGCGAAATAGCTTTTGCCGCTGACGTCGGTCGATTCGAACGAGCCGTTGACGACGAGGTTCGCGGCCGACGCAGTGCCGGCAATGGCGAGCAACGTTGTTGCAACAAGTGTGTGAGCCAGGCGCATTTGCTTCTTATCCTTCTCTCAGATCGGGCTTTCCTGCCCACCTTGTCGGAGCAAACTCCGTGCCAACATAATCATGACGGTAGCGGAAGAAATTCTAAGGACTTGGTAAAGATCGCTTCGTTCGTGACGCGCTATTGTCGTCCAATTGCACTCGTAAACTGTCGGAATATCTTACAGTTGAGTTAACTATGTCCCTCGAGTTCCTTACCCGTCAGCCGCACGACATGGGCGACGTTGGTCGTTCCGGGCGTCGAGAACGGCACCCCCGCGATCAACACCAACAGGTCGCCGCCGGCCGCGATCTGCGTCCGCAGCGCCATGCGTTTCGACTTGTCGACCATCTCTTCGAAGCCTGCGACGTCGCGGGTGACGACGGCGTGAACACCCCACACCAGCCCCATCCGGCGCGCGGTTGCGCGTGCCGGGGTCAGGCACAGGATCGGCACGCCGGCGCGTTCGCGAGCGGCCCGTCGCGCGGTCGACCCCGAGATGGTGAAGCATGCCATCGCCCTGGCCCCCGTCGTCGTGACGATCGCCGCCGCCGCAGCGCTGATCGCGTCCGCGGTGGTATGCGCGGTCGCGGTCTCGGTGAAATGGACCCGCGCATAATATTGCGGGTCGGCCTCGGTGGTCCGCGCGATCGCGTCCATCATCGTCACCGCCTCGACCGGCCACGCGCCGGCGGCGCTCTCGGCGGACAGCATCACCGCATCGGCGCCGTCGTAGATCGCGGTGGCGACATCGGACACTTCGGCGCGGGTCGGCGACGGCGAGACGATCATCGATTCGAGCATCTGGGTCGCGACGACGACCGGCTTGCCCATTGCCCGCGCCATCGCGACGATCCGCTTCTGCGCCGGCGGGACCTGCTCGGGGGGCAGCTCGACGCCGAGATCGCCGCGCGCGACCATCACCGCATCGGCGAGCTCGAGGATCTCGGCGAGGCGATCGAGCGCGGCGGGCTTCTCGATCTTGGCGAGCAGCGCGGCCTTGCCGCCGATCAGCGCCCGCGCCTCGGCGACGTCCTCGGGGCGCTGAACAAACGACAGCGCGATCCAGTCGACATTATGGTCGAGCGCGAAGGCGAGGTCGGCGCGGTCCTTGACGGTCAGCGCGGGGAGCGGAACGACGACGTCGGGGACGTTGACGCCCTTGTTGTTCGACAGTGCGCCGCCGGTGACGACGACGCAGGTGATCCGGCCGGGCACGACCTCGGTGCAGCGGAGAACGACCTTGCCGTCGTCGACGAGCAGCCGCGCGCCGGGGCTCAGCGCGGCGAACAGCTCCTTGTGGGGCAACTCGACGCGGGTGGCGTCGCCGGGGGCCGGGTCGAGATCGAGGACAAAGCTCGCGCCGCGCTCGATCGTG
>JAYTTV010000254.1:0-14257 GCA_043745075.1 Sphingomonadaceae bacterium | reverse complement strand
ACGACATACTCGCGGTCGGCTTTGACCTCGGCGGCGGGATCGGCCGGATCGATAATCAACGCGCCGTAGAGACCGAGTGCCTGCGTCCGGTCGGGCTTTGCATGGGGATGATAGAAATAGGTTCCGTGCTGGACCGCGGTAAAGGCGTAACTGTAGCTGCCGCCCGGCTGGATCGGGGCCTGGGTGACATAGGCCGGGCCGTCCATCTGGTTCGGCACGATCAGGCCATGCCAGTGAACGGTGGTGATCTCGGGCAGGTGATTGTGGACGTCGATCCGGACCCGATCACCCTCGCGGATATGAATACGTGGCCCCGGGATTTGCCCATTATACGCGTAGCCGTCGACCGTGACGCCGGGCAGGATCGTCCAGCGGATGACCGACGGCGTCAGGTCGAAAACCTTGACGCCGTTCTCGAGCCGATAGCCGAGCGGTCGGTCGCCGCGCACGTTTAGGCCGTAGCTGGCCTTGACGTCATTGGGATTGGCCGCAGCCATGTCGCGCATCGCGTCGGCTGGCGTCGTTCGGTCCATGATCATCCCCGGCGGCATAATCGAGTCGCCGACATCGCGGGACGACAGCCGCATGTTCACGAAATTCGCCGGGGCGATCATGCCGGCCGCCAGCGCAACCACGGAGACCATGCCGAGCGCGAAGACCTGCGGCCTTGTCGCATCGGATTTCATCGTCTTGTGGCTGCCGTCGCCGTTCTTGGGCTTGCCGTCCTTTTTGGACCCACCCATCGCCGCCATATCGTGGCCGGCATGCGGGTCGACCGGTTTGTCGGTGCGAAGATCGGTTTTCGGCGCCTCGGCTGCGAACTTCGTTCCGGCTTTACGCTCGGTCATCAGACCGTGCTTGAGTGCCTTCGCCACCATCCACACGTTCGACGGATACGCGAGCGCGTAGCCCGCCATGATCCCAAGCGACATCACGCCCCAGAACATTAGCTGTGTCGGATCCATCGCCCGCATGTCGCGGCTCATCATCAGCAGCGTCATCACCGGGGCCATCGCTGCCATCATAAAGTTCATGCTGATGAACTCGGGGACGAAACTGCGGCGGACATTCTCGAGGTAGGTGCCGCCCATCATCGACCGCATGAACAGCGCCTGGAAGACGAACAGGCCGACCGAAAATCCGGCCAGATACTCGACGATAAGATCGATCCACATCGGCAGGCCGAGCGTCGCGGTGATTACCGCCGCCGCAATGATCCCGGTCGCATCGCCGGCAACGCAGTGGATCGTCGAGCCGACGCCCTGCTTCGACAGCGGCTTGATGAACTCCTCATGCGTCCCCGGGTGCGGCTCCTTGTCGGCCAGTACGTAGAGCAGCAGCCCCAGCGGCCCGGTGTAGAGCGTGACGAGGATGAACCCCCACTTCATCACCACTGGTTCGGGGTTGTTCCGATATTGATCGATCGCAACATAGAGCGTTGAGGCGGCCGCCAGAACGAACCACACGAGCAGGAAATAATCGATCGGCTGGATGAGCATTGGCGGAGTTCCGATCGATGCGGCGGCGGGTCTCAGCGGTCAACGTCTTCTATGTCGAAAATAGTTTGGCCAACCTCTGTTGACTACGCGCCGCGATACCGTGGCCCTCAAACCTCGATCAGACCGCTATAGAGTAGCGGTAAACGCAATCGGAGCCTTATCCGGCTCGAAGCGACAAAAAAGTAGAGAGCAACTTGCCATGCCAAACACAGAGGATATTGCGCGGACATCGTCCGAGCGACGGCGGATGGCGCTGTCGACGTGGGACAACGAGGGGGGTGCCGGTCCCTGCGGCGCATGGGGAGACATGCTTTCGACAGAGCCACCGGTTCCCGAACTGACCAATACTGAACTTGTCCAGCTTCGCATCCGCGTGATCGCTCTGGAAAATTTGGTGATCGCTTTGCTCGCGGCCGCGCCCGATGCCACGATTGCGGAGGCGCAGAACATGACCTTCTTCGTTTCACCGCGGCCAGGATCGACTCATCATCCGCTAACGATCCATGCCGCGACGCAAATGACCGATTTGATCGGTCGCGCTGCTTATTTTCGGCCTGACGGAGATGAAATCAGCACGAGCCACTTGAACACGCGCTGAGGCAACAACGTCGGCGGCGCGACCAGCCTTACACCGTTCCGATTATTGGCTCGCACTTCGGCCTATTGCAGCGGTTTCTTGCCAATGCGGTGAGCAGTCGGAACATCTCGACAAGGATAACTCGGAAACCCGATCGGCATAAATACGTGTCAGCCGTCGATCACAACATCGCGCGTCACTATCACCCGCACCGGATAGCCTTGCCGGATAGCAATCGTTGGCGGCCGACCCAGCTCGCGGTCGACCACCTGCCTCCCGGTCCGAGAAATACTATCGCTCGCCCCCTCGCGGAGCGCCCGCGTCAGATCATTGGTATTGCCCGACGACCCCCTCTGTGCGCCTACGCCGAGCAGTGTCGAGATCGCCGCGGCGCGCAGCAGCCCGCCCCAATGGTAATCGGTCCGGTCCTGCAGTCCGGCCTGACCAGCCGCGTCGGCTGCCGGCATCTTGTCGAGGACGATCGACCGCCCATAGGGCATGATCAGCCGCGTCCATGCAATGAGCGCCCGGGATTGCCCGGCGGCAATGTCGCTATCGTAGCTGCCGATCAGCCGAGCGCCCTGCGGGATCAGCAGAGCCCGCCCGGTCGGGCTGTCGAACACATTCTCGGTCACCTGAGCGATCACCTGTCCCGGCAGGTCCGATCGAATGCCAGTGACGAGGGCGGCGGCGATGATGCTGCCGGCCTGGACGACGTTAGGCGACGATAGCGGCGCAAGCGCACCAGAGTTCGTCGTCTTGCGGTCCGGCGGCGTGGCGAGGAAAGCCGTCCGGCGCTCGACCGCGCTCGCTGGTTGGGCGTTCGCGACGACAGTCGGCGTTTCGCCTGAGGTCGGTGCCGGCACAGCGTCACGTGTGCTTTCGGTGCCCGCCGCCGAGGCACGGCTCGCAAAGACGCTGGCACCTATTGCAGCGTCGCGTTGTTGCTGCTGCCGCTGGCGTAGCGGATCGACCGGCGTCGGCTGCCCTGTCGTCGGGCTCGAGCCGATCGGCGCGCGCGCCGCTTGATCGAGCATCGGCCGTGCAAAATCTCCCGGCAGCGGCGGCCCTAGTTTCGGGATTGCACTATAGTCGCGGGGTAGCGCCGCCAGCCCCTCGGCGGCGGACTTGCACCCGGTCGTATAGAGTTCCTGCGCTGGCGGCTTGGCATCCTTCGAGTGCAGCGCGACGATCAGCGCACCGCCGAGCCCTAGCGGTGTTTGGATTGCTCGGACTGATAACGTCGGTGCGACCCTCGGCTTTCGCTTTCGCCGCAATCGCAACAGGGGCAAGGCCGGGGTAGAGCTTGCTGGAATTGCGGGGCAACCATCGCAGGGTCTCAATCGTCTCGCGGCATTGCGCGCGGGTGATGGACCGAACGGGTGTGTGCTCGCCCAGGATCGCCAACACCAGTTTTCGGGTGGTCTCGTAGGCCAGCCTCGTCCGAGGCGACCAGTCCCTTGTCGGGGCGGCCATGTAACCGTCGTAAAGATGCCTGAGGGTGATGCCGCAGCTTGCCTTTTCAATAAGCGGATCCGGCTCAACAACGCGAGGCGAGGCTAGGATCGTCTGATCGACCTCCAGGCCAGCGTGGCGGCGCGCTTCCTCGAACTCCCGTTCAACCATGGCGGCAACCTGGTGCGACCGCCGGGTCGCGACTGTCAGGCTATCCGTCCCCAACGATCTCCAGACCTCTGTCCTGCCGATTATCGCCCGCAACGACTCTGGGACTCGACGCCGGTAATAGATGCGACTGACCCGGCGAACGAAATGCATTCGAACGGTGTGTAGATCGTTTGTGTAACACCCGCCCGGTCGTTTTCCCGTTCTTCCAGAAGGGCTTACGCCACAACCGTGATCGAGATTATGTAGTACGTTTGTGTTACAATCGTCCGAAGACGGTTTCCAGGACGACGAAGCCCGAGTGTTTTCAACAACGTATGAAGTTTTGGTGCGCCCGGAACGATTCGAACGTCCGACCCTCAGATTCGTAGTCTGATGCTCTATCCAGCTGAGCTACGGGCGCGCTGAGGGGGCAATAGGGGGTGCGGCGGGCGGATGCAAGTCCGCGTTCGGCTTGCAGGCGGTAGCGTCGCGCCGTACGGCATCGCGATGGGCCGCTTCATCCTCTTGCTCGCTTTCGTCATTGCTGGCTGCGCCGGAAAAGACGGGACATGGCCGAGCCTAGCCCGGCGTCCGACCGAGGGGCCGAGGCCTGCGCTGGTAGCGGCGGCCCCGGTCGCTGCGCCGCCCGTCGTTGCCGCGCCGCCGGCGGTGCTACCGCCCGCAATCGGCGATGTGACCGCACAGCTGGCGACGATCGACCGCGATGCCGCGAACCTTGGCACCCGGATCGGCGAGCAGCGCGCCGCGACGACGGATGCGGCGCGGACGGCAAAGGGGACGAAAGCCGACAGCGAGCAATCGGCCAAGGCGCAGCTCGAGCTGACGCGGCTCGAACGACTCGGCAACCAGCTCGGCGATCTGCGCGGCAAGCTCGATGGTATCGCCGGCAAGATCGCGGCCGCGGCAGGCGGCGGAGCCGATGTGGCCGCGCCGCTCAAGGCAACCGGGGCCGTGATTGGCCGGGTCGATGCGCTTCAGGCCGAGTATGACGCGAGTTACGCTGCGGCGGCGTCGGCGGCGACCCCCGCTCCCTGATCGCCAAACACCGCGCGTCGGACCGCGCGGGCGACGCAATCGGCGGCGAGCGTTCCGATGATCGCGAGCGCGACGGGGTCGACTCCGGTCGCGGGGCCGGTCGAGATCGCGAAGATCGTGTCGCCGTCGAACGGCGTGTGGATCGGCCGGGTGGTGCGGGCGAGGCCATCGTGCGCCATCATCGCGACGCGTTGCGCCTGGGCGCGGGTGAGTGGAGCGTCGGTGGCGACCGCGCCGATGCACGTGCTTTGCGCCGCCAGCCCGCCGGACCGCGCGAGCTTGGGCAGCGCGACGGCATCTTCCGGTGGTGCGCCGGGATAGACTTCGCCGAAGCTGTTGACCGCGATCAGCGCGCCGACGGTGAAGCCGTGTGCCCTCACGCTAACGCTGCCGATACCTCCGGGGCGGCTGCCGGCGATTGCGCCGACCCCGGCGCCCAACGCGCCGCTCGCGTCGGGGCGGGTCAAGGCAGCGAGCGCGGCACGACCAAGCGCGCGGTGGGGCGGCTCGACCCACGCCTTGTCGCCGCCGTTGGCCATGTCGAACAGGCACGCGGCCGGAACGACCGGGATCGGCAGCGGCCCCGCCGCGAGGCCGACGCCGCTCTGCGACAGCGCGACCGCGACGGCATCGGCGGCGGCAAGGCCGAACATCGACCCACCGCTCAGCACCAGCGCATGGACGCGCTCGACCAGCGTATGCGGCGCCAGCGCGTCGGTCTCGCGCGTCGCCGGGCCGCCGCCGCGGACATCGACCGCCATCGTCATCGGCGCGTCGGGCAGGATGACGGTGACGCCGGTCAACGCCGAGCGATCCTCGGCATGACCGACGCGGAGACCGGGCACGTCGGTGAGGCAGTCGACCGGCACGAAGCCAATAGGGGACGCGAAGCCATCGGGTTGTTCATCGGCCATTGTGCTACCGTGACGCATCGGGGCAACGACGGCCAGCCGTGTAGCGTAACTAAACGGCGGGCTGCTGGTTATCGTCGCGACATCGATTCGGATGCGCCCTGGGAGACACGATTTGGCGACGGCGCATATCAACCGGATCGGCACTGCCGTTCCGCCGAACGACGTCCATGCCGCGTTCGTCAACTTCGTCCAGCACTTCATCACCGAGCGGCGTGAGGCGGCGGTGTTCAAGCGGATGGTCAGCCGGGCGGCGATCGAGCACCGCTATTCGTACTTCGTACCGGTCGAGAACCCCGACGGCTTCGAGGCCGACACCGAGGGCTTCTACACCCCCGACGCCTTCCCCGGCACAGCCGCGCGGATGGCGCGCTTTGCCAAGACCGCGCCCGGGCTGGCGATGCAGGCGATCGACGCCCTCAACCTCGACGGTGAGCGCGAGCGGATCACCCACCTCGTCGTTGCGTCGTGCACCGGCTTCATCGCGCCGGGGATCGACCAGCTGATCGTCAAGGCGGCGGGGCTCGATCCCGGGGTCGAGCGGACGGGGGTCGGCTTCATGGGCTGCTATGCCGCGGTCAACTCGCTGCGGCTGGCGCATCACTTCGTCCGCTCCGACCCCTCGGCGCGGGTGCTGGTGGTCAATCTCGAGCTGTGCACGCTGCACTTCCAGCAGACCGCCAACCTCGAACAATTGCTGTCGATGCTGTTGTTCGGTGACGGCTGCGCGGCGACCTTGGTCACCGCCGACGAGACCGGCATCGCGCTCCGGGACTTCCGCGCGACGACGATCGAGGACTCGGGCGAGTCGATCACCTGGGCGGTCGGCGACCAGGGGTTCGACATGCATCTGTCGGGTGAGGTGCCGGGCAAGATCGCCCGCGCCCTCAAGCACGAATATGAGCGCAACGACGATCGCGGGTTGCTGCGTGGGACGCGGCCGTCGGACTATCCGCTGTGGGCGGTCCACGCCGGCGGACGGACGATCCTAGACGCGGTCGAGACCGGCTTCGACCTCGCCCCTGATAAGCTGAACTGGTCACGTGGCGTCCTCCGCGACTTCGGCAACATGAGCTCGGCGACGCTGATGTTCGTCCTCGACCGCATCCTGCGCGGGGTCGGCACGACGGTCGAGCGCGCCACCGACGGCTTCGGCGTCGCCTTCGGGCCGGGGCTCGCGGCGGAGAGCTTCCGCTTCCGGACGGTCTGATGCGGAGCTTTGCCGAGCGGTCGCCCGAGACCGAGATGATGGACGCCGACGGGGTCACTGCGACCGACTTCGCCGCGTGCCTCCACGACCTCGCGACGGTCAACACCGTGACGCTGGCGCGGCCGCCGACGCTGCGCTGGCTCGCCGAATCGACGGCGACGATGAACCCCGGCGACGGCTTCACGCTGGTCGATGTCGGCTACGGCGAGGGCGACATGCTCCGCGCCATTCACCGCTGGGCGACCGCGAAGGGCTTCCGCCCGCGACTTATCGGGGTCGACCTCAACCCGCTCAGCGAGCCTGCGGCGCGCGCCGCGACCGACCCGGCGTTCGGCATCGACTACCGGACGGGCGATGTCTTCGACTTCGACCCTTCCGAGCCGGTCGACTTCATCGTCAGCTCGCTCGTCACGCATCACCTGACCGACCGGCAGGTCGGGCGCTTCCTGATGTGGATGGAGGCGAAGGCGGTCCGCGGCTGGTTCGTCAACGACCTCCGCCGCCACTGGTTCGCCTTCTACGGCTTCACCGCGCTGGCGAGCGTGATGCGCTGGCACCGCTTCGTCCGCCACGACGGGCCGGTGTCGGTGGCGCGGAGCTTCGTCCCCGACGAATGGGAGCGCGCGCTCGGCACCGCCGGGATCACCGGGGCGACGGTGAGCACGGTCTTTCCCTTCCGGCTGTGCGTCGAACGGCTCAAGCGCATGGCGTGGTAGCCGACACCGTCATCGTCGGCGGCGGGCTCGCGGGCGGCGCTGCGGCGGCTCTGCTGGCGCAGGGCGGGCTGCGGCCGCTGCTGCTCGAGCGGACAATGGGCGAGCACGACAAGGTCTGCGGCGAGTTCCTCTCGACCGAGGCGCAGGCGCATCTTGCGGCGCTTGGGCTAGATGCCGGGCGGCTCGGCGGGAGCCCGATCGATCGGGTCCGGCTGGTGTCGGGGAGCCGGAGTGCCGAAGCGCGGCTGCCGTTCACCGCGCTCGGGCTGACCCGGCGGCGGCTCGACGCGGCGCTGCTCGATCATGCTGTGGAGGCGGGGGCGAAGATCGAGCGCGGGGTGACCGTCCGGCAGGTCGACGGCACCGCGATGGCGACGACCGGCGGCGCGCTGACCCCCGCGACGCTGCTGCTGGCGACCGGCAAGCACGACGTCCGGGGGGCAAAGCGCGATGCGACCGGGACGCTCGATCACCTGATCGGGTTCAAGCAATACTACCGGGCCGATGCGGCGACGCTCCGAAGCCTTGCCGGGGTCATCGAGATCGTCCTGTTCGACGGCGGCTATGCCGGGTTGCAGCGGGTCGAGGACGGGCTGGTCAACCTTTGCCTGCTCGTCGGGCGTCCCCGTTTTGATGCGGCGGGGGGCGGGGAGGGGCTGCTCGCCGACCTGCTGCGCGAGCCGCATCTGGCGCGGCGGCTGGGGAATGCGACACCGCTGCTCGACCGGCCGCTGACGATTTCGGGGGTGCCGTACGGCTTCGTCCACCGGGGCTCCGATGCCGCCTTTCGCCTCGGCGACCAGGCGGGGGTGATCCCTTCTTTTTCCGGCGACGGCATGTCGATCGCGCTCCACAGCGCCCGGCTGGCGGCGGCGGCGGTGCTCGGCGGAGCGACCCCGGCGGCGTACCATGCCCGCTTCCGCCACGATGTCGCCGCGCAGATCGCCCGGGCGACGTGGCTCCAGCGGGCGGGGGAGACGGTCGCCGGGCGGCGGCTGCTGGTGGCTGGGATCGGGCTGGTGCCGTCGCTGCTCCGCTGGGCGGCAGCGCTGACCCGGGTGCCGCCGACGGCGCTCCGGCGCGCGGGAATTGCCGCCTGACGTACCCAATTGGTGATAAAGGTCCGGTGAGGCATCGACCTCGGCGGGATCGGAAGTCCACGAAGTCCACACGAAAGCGACTCTGTTTCGCGCATCATCAGTTCGAGAGGAGCGAGTCGCTCCCGAAAATGACGCGAACCAGACGGGATAGTTCTGGAAGTCCACACGTCCGACTATGCGGGTTCGGGCAAATCCGCCATGATCGCCGAAACCGTCCTGGGGAGGACATCGATCGTGGCAAGCATCGCACCGGTGACGAGCGTCGCCGTCGTGCCACCAAAGGCACTCGACCGCGCGTCGTGGAGCTGGGCGCTGTTTCAAGGCGCGCGCGACCCGTACGTCGTACTGGTCATGATCTATGTCTTCGCGCCGTATTTCGTCCGCGACGTCATCGGCAGTCCGGTGCAGGGGCAGCTGCTCGTTGCGGCGGCGGCGAAATATGCGGGGTGGATCGTCCTGCTGACGGTGCCGCTGCTCGGCGCGGCGGTCGACCGGATGGGGCCGCGCAAGCCGTGGCTGGCGGCGACGCTCGCGCTGATGGTGCCGATTACGGCCGCCCTATGGTGGGTGACGCCGGGCGGGGCGATCGGGCCGATCGGCGCGCTGGCGATCTTTGCCGCGATGAACGTGATGATCGCGTGGTCCGACACGCTGCATAATGCGCTGCTGCTTCCGGCCGCCGGGATGGCGCGTGCGGGCGCGGCGTCGGGGGCGGCGCTGGCGCTGGTCAACTTCACGTCGGTGGTGATGCTCGCGGTGATCTTCGGGGCGTTTGCGCTGCCGGGGAAGGTCGCGTGGAGCTTCATCCCGGCGCACCCGCTGTTCGGGCTCGATCCGCTGACGCACGAGACCGACCGGATCGTCGGGCCGCTATGCGCCGCGCTGATGCTGGTCGGCTCGCTGCCGCTGTTCGCGTTCGTCCCCGATGTCGCGTCGACCGGGACCCGCATCGGGGCGGCGATCCGCGGCGGCGCGGCCGACCTCGTCGCGCTATTCCGCGAAGCGCGCGGCCACGGGAATGCGCTCGTCTATCTTGCCAGCGTCCTGCTGTTCACCGACGGCCTGACCGGAATCCTCGTCTTCACCGGCATCTATGCCGGCGGGGCGATGGGCTGGGGGTCGCTCGAATTGCTCGCCTACGGGATGATCCTGAGCTGTTTCTCGGTCGTCGGCGGCATTCTCGGCGGCTGGCTCGACCAGACGATCGGACCGAAGGCGGCGCTTAAGATCGAACTCGTCGGGGTGATCGTGTCGCAGGTCCTCGGGCTCGGGCAGGGCAAGGACCGGATGTTCTTCCAGCCATTCGACCAGCACGCGCATGCCCTTGTCTGGAACGGCCCGCTGTTCCGCACGCAGCCCGATATCGCGCTGCTGGTGTGCGGTTTCCTCGGCGCGGTCAGCGTGACCGCGGCGTACGCGTCGCGGCGGACGATGCTGACGCGCGTCGTCCCGCCGAACCGGGTCGGGGTGTTCTTCGGGCTGTTCGCGATCGCAGGCAACGCGACGATGTGGCTCGGCCCGCTGCTCGTCGAGATCACCACCGGCGCGACCAGGTCGCAGCGGCTTGGGCTGCTGCCGATCTCGGGGCTGGTGCTGATCGGCTTGATCGTCCTGATGTTCGTCAAGGGCGGCGAGCGTCTGGCCCCGCGCTAGGCCGTATCAGCCGATCGTCTCGCCCGGCTGGACGCCCCACAACTGGCTGCGGAGGATATAGCCCGACTTTCCGCCGCTATCGACGCGGCACCATGCCTGGTCGCACAGCACGACGCGGACGAGCGCGCCCGGGGCGATCCGCCACACCGGGTTCGACTGGAGGTCGGCACCGGCGAACATCGTCCGGATCTCCCCGGTGACGACGGCAGTGCGCGCGCCCGAGATAAGCTGCTTGTTCATCCAGCCGACGCTGCCGCCGATGTCGCGGACCTGCCGCCAGATACCGTATTCGTGGATCACCTCGACCGGCAGCCCCTTGCGGACATAGACCCAGCTGACCGGGTAGCGATCGCCCGGGCCGGTGCGGAGATACGCCTTGTCCGACTTGAGGCTGACGAAGCGCGGCACTGGCAGCCCCGACACGCCGCGCGTCGCGTCGCCGTCGATCGGCGCAGCTTTGGCAGCGGGCGTGGCGGCGGCGAAGGCAAGGAGCGCGAGGAGCATCGCGGCATATAACGCAACCGAACGCTTTTTGTCTCCTCTCCCCAAATGGGAGAGGGGAAGCTGGACAGTTGACGCCCCCCGCCGCCGCATCTAGCCCTTGTTCATGTCGCGAGCCCGCCCGAAGGTCATCGTCACCCGCCGCCTGCCGCAGGCGGTCGAGACGCGGATGGCCGAGCTGTTCGATGTCGAATTGAACTTCGACGATATCGCAATGGACGCGGGCCAGCTCGCCGACGCCTGCGCGCGCGCCGACGTCCTTGTGCCGACCGTCAGCGACGACCTGACGGCGGAGATCATCGCCGCCGCCGGGCCGCGATTGAAGCTGATCGCCAACTTCGGCACCGGGGTCGACCACCTCGACCTTCCGGCGGCGCGGGCGAAGAACATCGTCGTCACCAACACCCCCGGCGTCCTCACCGACGACACCGCCGACATGGTCATGGCACTGATCCTCAGCGTGCCGCGTCGCATCGGCGAGGGCGAGAAACTCCTCCGCGCGGGTGAATGGACCGGCTGGTCGCCGACGGGGATGCTCGGCCACCGCGTCACCGGCAAGCGACTGGGCATCGTCGGCATGGGGCGGATCGGCCAGGCGGTCGCGGTCCGCGCGCGCGCGTTCGGCTGCTCGATCCATTATCACAACCGCGAGCGGCTGCCCGCGGCCGCCGAGGCAGCGGTCGAGGCGACGTACTGGCCGACGCTCGCGGCGATGCTGGCGCGGGTCGACATCGTCTCGATCAACTGCCCGCTGACGCCCGAGACGCATCATCTCATCGACGAGGCGGCGCTGCGGCTGATGCAGCGCCATGTCTATCTGATCAACGTCGCGCGCGGCGAGATCATCGACGAGGCGGCGCTCGCGGCGTGCCTCGCGCGCGGCGGAATCGCCGGGGCGGGGCTCGACGTCTTCGAACGCGAGCCCGCGATCACGCGCGAATTGCTCGACATGCCCAACGTCGTCCTCGTGCCGCATCTCGGCTCGGCGACGTTCGAAGGGCGGCAGGCGATGGGCGAGAAGGTCATCGCCAACATCCGCACCTGGTCCGACGGCCATCGCCCTCCCGACCAGGTCCTGGAGGGGTGGGCCTAGTCACGGACCGTTCACGGAACGACCGGCAATTACGGTGGTTGTGACTGTAACGTTTTCGGAAGGACCAACGAATGACCCGCCTGCCTTTAGCCCTTGCTGCGATTGCCGCGCTTGGGACGATGACCACCGGTTGCACGACCGACCGCTACGGCGATCAGCATCTCACCGGAGCCGGAAAGGGTGCCGCGATCGGTGCTGCCGGCGGTGCCGTCGTCGGTGCGCTGACAGGTAACCCATTGCTCGGTGCCGCGATCGGTGCCGCCGGTGGTGCGGTCGTCGGTGCCGTGTCGGACGATCACAACCGTTACGAAGATCGCAACGGCCGCCGCTATTATTACGAGAGCGACAACCGCCGCTATCACTACGAGAACGGCCGCGACCGCGTCTACGATCCGTATTGATTGACTGAGTTAACCTGAACGAAAAGGCCCGCGCCATCCCTGGCGCGGGCCTTTGTCGTTTCGGGGGGGCTCTGGTCCGCTAGAAGCGCGCGCGGACGGTTGCGCCGTAGGTTCGCGGCTCGGCAAGGAATGCCGAGAACAGCTGGTTCCCGACCAACTGCGTTCCCGTCGGAGTGCCGCTGAACGCCTGTACCTGAGCCGAAGAGTTCGAGCCCTGGAACGGCGTGTTGAACGCGACCTGCTCGTAGTTCTGGTTGAACACGTTCTGGCCCCAGAACTCGACCGCCCAGCGCTGGTCCTTGCCGCGGATGCCGATGCGGGCATTGACCGTGGTGAAGCTCGGCTGGCGCTTTTCGGGGAACAGGTCGGAGCCGGTGTTGTAGCCCGAGGTGAAGCGGCTATCGACGTAGAACAACGCGCTCAACCCGTTGGTGTTCGGGATGTCGGGGGTGAAGCCGACCGACGTCGTCACGACGTTCTTCGGCGCGTTCGACACCTGGCTGCCCGGCAGCAGGAACAGCGCGGCGGACAGCGGCGCGCCGCCGCTGCTCGACACTAGGTTCCGCTGATACTTGGTGTCGGCGTAGGTGTAGCCGATCGAGAAGGCGAGGTCCTTCGTCGGATAAATCCCCGTCTCGACTTCGACGCCCTGGCTGATCACGCCCGGCTTGGTCCCGCCACTGCACGCTCCGGTCGTCGACGAGTTGTCATGGTCGGCGCCGCCGAGGTCGGTCGCGCACGAACTGATGTTCTGGACGATGAAGACGCTGCCGTTGAAGGTGTTGAGCTGGAAGTTCTTGAACTCCTCACGGAACGCCGCGATGTTCGCGGTGAACATGTGGCTCTTGAACTTGAGGCCCGCCTCGTACGAATCGACCTTCTCGGCCTCGAACTTGAGCTCGTCGCCGCTGGTGTTGGCATTGGTCCGCGGCGACAGGACGCCGTTCAATCCGCCGAGCGGCGAGCGGTCTAGGTTGAACCCGCCTGCCTTGTAGCCCTTGGCGTACGACGCATAGACCAGCGTCGAATCGACCGGCTTGTACGACACGACCGCGGTGCCGGTGAACTGCCCTTCCGTCAGGCGGCTGTTGAGCTTGAGAAGGTTCGAGTCGACGCTCGAGTTGCCGGTGCAGGTCAGCGTGATGATGCCGCCGGCGAATGCCGCAAGCGCCGCGTTCGACAGGAACGGCCCGAGCGCCGCCTGCTGCGCGGGGCAGACGGTGTTGTTGTTGTTGAAGTTGGCGTCGAAGATCTTCCGCTCGTGCGTGTAGCGGCCGCCAAGCGTCAGGCTGAGCTTGTCGGTGACCTTGATGATGTTGTGGGTGAAGATCGCGTAGTTCTCGCTGTCCTGATTATAGACGTCGCGAACCGAGCCGAGGTCGTTGAGCGTCGACAGGCGGTTGAGCCCGGCGATGATCGCGGGGGCCGCTGCGCCGAACGCACCGGTGAAGACAGCGCGGCCGGTCGGGCTCAGGCAGCCCGCCGCGGTCGGATCGCGCAGCGCCGCGATCGGGCTGACGGTGGCGACAAGGCGGCACGATGCGAAGGCACCGTACTGGGTGCCGAACTTGGCATTGTCGACGACCTGCAGCTTCTCCTTCGAATAGAAACCGCCGACGAGCCAGTCGAGGCGGTCGTCGAACAGCGACCCCTGCGCGCGGACTTCCTGCGTGAAGGTCCGGAAGCGGCGATAGGCGTTGCCGTCGTCGGCGCGGTAGGTGATGTCGACGTTGGTATAGTCGATGTCGCCCGCGCCGCCCGCCTTGTAGACGCGATACGCGGTGATCGAGGTCAGCTTGACCTTGTCGAGATCCCAGTCGAGCTGGCCCGACAGGCCGCCATCGGTGGTGGTGTTGCGGAAGGTGCGGTTCGGGGTGACGGCGACCTGGCGGCTGTACGGATCGGTCGGGAAGACGCCGCCGAGGCTTTTCAGGA
>JAYTTV010000253.1:0-3615 GCA_043745075.1 Sphingomonadaceae bacterium | reverse complement strand
CGGCGGGCGACCTCGGCCTGCCCGAGCCCGAGGAGACCGGCCTGACCTTCGCTGCCAATGCCGAACTCAAGGCGCTCGCGGCGGCGACCGCGAGCGGCCTGCCTGCGCTCGCCGATGATTCGGGGCTGTGTGTCGACGCGCTCGACGGCGCCCCAGGAATCTATTCGGCGCGCTGGGCGGGGGGGACGAAGGACTTTTCCACGGCGATGGCACGGGTCCACGACGAGATGGGGACCGGTCCCAACGGCGCGCACTTCGTCTGCGCGCTGACGCTGGCATGGCCCGACGGGCATTTCGAAACTTACGAGGGCCGAGCATACGGCTCGCTCGTCTGGCCGCCGCGCGGCAGCTTCGGCTTCGGCTACGATGCGATGTTCGTCGCCGAAGGGATGACCGAGACTTTTGGCGAAATCGACCCTATGGACAAGCACGCGATGAGCCACCGCGCCAAAGCATTTGCGCAGCTCGTCGCGGCATGTTTCTGACCGAGGAGCGATCATGACCGCACCCGACGCCGACCACGCCGCGATCCTTGCGATTTTGACCGCCGAAGATGCCGCATGGGCCGCGGGCGACGCCGTGGCGTTCGCCGCACCCGTCACCGACGAGGTCGTCTTCACCAACGTCGTCGGCATGTTCTCGGTCGGGCGGATGCCGTTCATCGGCCAACACAACCACATCTTCACGACCTTCTATCGCGGCAGCACGTTGCGCCAGACGGTCGCGCACATCGCCCTGATCCGCCCCGATGTCGCGGTCGTCGATACGTTGACCGAGGTCACCGGCTTCGGCGACCTGCCGCCGTTCTTCTCACCCGTCGACGGCGCGCTCCGCACCCGGCTCGAGCAGGTCATGGTTCGGAACGACGGCCGCTGGCAGGTCGCGGCGTTCCACAACGTCGAGATCAATGCCGCCGCAGTCGCTGCCGCTGCCGGGCCGCCCCCCGCACGATGAGCGACCTGCTCGCGGTCTATGTCCACTGGCCGTTCTGCGTCTCGAAATGCCCGTACTGCGACTTCAACAGTCACGTTCGCGCGAGTATCGACGAAGCCGCCTGGGCGAACGCGCTGGTCGCCGACCTTGCGTATGAGGCGGCGCTGACCCCGGGCCGGACGGTGGGCAGCATCTTCTTCGGCGGCGGCACCCCCTCGCTGATGGCCCCGGGAACTGTCGAGCGCATTATCGCTGCCTTCGCGTCGAACTGGCCGATCGACTCCGGCTGCGAGATCACCCTCGAAGCCAATCCGTCGAGCGTCGAGGCGGCGCGCTTCGCCGGGTTCGCCGCCGCCGGGGTCAACCGCGTCAGCCTCGGGCTGCAGGCGCTAGACGATGCCGCGTTGCGTGCGCTCGGTCGCCCGCACGATCTCGCGCAGGGCATGGCGGCGCTCGACGTCGCGCAGCGCCACTTCCCGCGCGTCAGCTTCGACCTGATCTACGACCGTCCCGGGCAGACCGTGGCGGCATGGTCGGCCGAGCTGACCCGCGCACTCGCCTTCGGCACCGAGCATCTGTCGCTCTACGGCCTGACGATCGAGCCGGGGACGCGATACGCAGTGCTCCATGCCAAGGGCGAGCTGGTCCTGCCGCCCGAGGAGATTTCCGCCGACCTGTTCGACCTGACGGCTGAGATGACAGCCGCGGCGGGCATCCCGGCATACGAAGTGTCGAACCACGCGCGATCGGGCGCGGCGAGCCGCCACAATCTCGCATACTGGACTTATGCAGATTACGTCGGGGTCGGCCCGGGGGCGCACGGACGGCGGGCAGGCGAGGCGACCGCGCGCCACCGCAAGCCCGAGAACTGGATCGCCGCGGTCGCCGCGCACGGCCACGGCATCGTCACGACCGAACCGCTGCCCCCCGCGACCCGCGCCCGCGAAGCTCTGCTGATGGGGCTGCGGCTGGCCGAAGGGATCGACGCGAGCGTTTTCGCGCGCCGGACCGGACAGGCGCTCGACGGGTCGCTCGACGGCACGCGATTGACCCGACTGGTCCAACTCGGCTTCGTCGAGTCGGATACCGCTGGCCTGCGCCTGACCCCGAAGGGCCGCCCGCTGGTCAACGCGGTGCTTGCGGAACTAGCCTAGTTCAAAGCTTTCGGGGCCGCCGCGACGACGGTGAAACCCTGCGGCCCGACCTGTTCGACCTCGAGCCCGCGCTCGGCGACGCCTGCGCCTGAAAAGCGGAAGACGCCGTCGATCCCGGTGAAGCCGCTCGCCGCCGACAGGCCGGCGCGCGGGAACGGCGCCCCGGTCGCCCAGCCATTGCCGGCGACGCCGTTGACCAGCAGCACCGCGTCATAGCCGAAGCTCGCCAGCCGCGACGGTGCGCCGCCGAACTTCGCGCGGTAGCGGACGGCGAGCTGGTGGAACCGGTCGTCGGGGACGGCGGCAAAGACCGCGCCGTTGAGCGCGGGGGCTTGCGCGATCGCGGGTTCGCTGTTCCACAGCTCGGTCCCCATGATGAGAACCGGGGTCGCGCCGAACTGGACGAGCGCGGGGGCGACGGCGGCGGCGATCGATCCCGAATCGGCGATCAGCAGCGCCTGGAAGCCGACCGGCGCGAGGTTGTGGCTGACCGACGCGATCGTCCCGTCGGGGCGCAGCGCGGCAGTCTTGGCGGCGGCGGCGTGGCGCGCGTCGTAGTCGGTCAGCTTGCGCGCCGCCTGGAGCAGCCCCGCCGAGGTGCGCGAATAGCTCGTCACCGCGACCGCCTTGCCGCCCGCCGCCTCGACTGCGCGGAGGAATGCAGTCCCCGCGCGCTGGCCATAGACTCCCGACGGGACCAGCGCGGCGAAGCGCTCGACGCCGCGCGACCGGGCGTAAGCGACGACCCGCGCGATCGACTGGCCGGGCTGGAACCCCATGACGAAGGTCCCGCCTCCCGCAAGCGCGGCATCGTTCGAGAAGGCCAGGACCGGCACGCCGTTCGCCGACGCGACGCCCTGAACCGCGCGGACATCGCCCGCGAGAAGCGGTCCGAGGAACAGCTTCGCCCCGTCGCCGACCGCCTTCGCCGCCGCCGCTCCGGCGCCGCCCGCAGCAGTGTCGTAGACCTGAAGGTTGATGCGGGTATCGCCGAGGTCGAGCAGCGCCATCGTCGCGGCATTGGCGATCGACTGGCCGACCGCCGCGTTCGCCCCGGTCATCGGCACGAGCAAGGCGACGCGGTTGCGCACCGCGTCGGGGACTCGGGTCGGCGCTGCTGCTGCGACCGGGGCGGGGGCGGCGGGACGCGGCCCGACCGGCAGTCCGGTCTGCACCTTGGGTCCGGCGCACGCGGCGGCGACCAGTGCCAGGCCGACGGCCGCGATTCGCAGCCGCTGCGCTAACGGTTGCCGCCGGGGCATAAGCCCGTCCAAAGTACGCAAATGGAACCTCCCTCGACCACCGACGAAATAGCCTCGTTGCCCGAAGCCCTGTCACCCGGCCTCTACATCGTCGCAACCCCGATCGGCAATCTCGGCGACCTGTCACCGCGCGCGGCGCGGATCCTTGCGGGGGTCGCGCTGATCGCGGCCGAGGATACCCGCGTCACCGCCAAGCTGCTCGCACACATCGGCGCGAAGGTGCCGATGCAGCCGTACCACGACCACAATGCCGACGCGGTCCGCCC
>JAYTTV010000252.1:0-14349 GCA_043745075.1 Sphingomonadaceae bacterium | reverse complement strand
TGCATCTCGATCTTGATCAGCCCGTCGCCGGTGCACGCCTCGCACCGCCCGCCCTTGACGTTGAAGCTGAAGCGCCCGGGCTTGTAGCCGCGCGCGAGCGATTCGGGGAGGCCGGCGAACCAGTCGCGGATGTTGGTGAAGGCGCCGGTGTAGGTCGCGGGGTTCGAGCGCGGGGTGCGGCCGATCGGCGACTGGTCGATGTCGATGACCTTGTCGAGATACTGCAGCCCCTCGACGCTGTCGTGGGCGCCGGCGAGGATGCGCGCGCCGTTCAGCTCGCGCGCGGCGGCGGCGAACAGCGTGTCGATGGTGAAGGTCGACTTGCCGCTGCCGCTGACCCCGGTGATGCAGGTGAAGGTGCCCAATGGGATCGACGCGGTGACGTTGTGGAGGTTGTGCGACCGCGCGCCCTTGACGGTGAGCTTCTTGCCCGACCCCTTGCGGCGCTTGGCGGGGACGGGGACGCTGCGCCGCCCGCTGAGATAGTCGCCGGTGACGCTGCCCGGCGTGTCGAGGATGTCCTGAAGCGTGCCCTTGGCGACGACATGCCCGCCGTGGACGCCCGCGCCGGGGCCCATGTCGACGACGTAATCGGCGGTGCGGATCGCGTCCTCGTCATGCTCGACCACCAGGACGGTGTTGCCGAGATCGCGGAGGCGCTTGAGCGTGACGAGGAGGCGATCGTTGTCGCGCTGGTGGAGGCCGATCGACGGCTCGTCGAGGACGTACAGGACGCCCGACAGGCCGCTGCCGATCTGCGACGCGAGGCGGATGCGCTGGCTCTCGCCGCCGCTCAGCGTCCCCGACTTGCGGTCGAGCGCGAGATAGTCGAGCCCGACATTGTCGAGGAAGCCGAGGCGTTCGACAATCTCCTTCATGATCCGCTCGGCGATCTGGCGGTCCTTGGGATTGAGCTTGGCGGTGAGGTTCTTCGCCCACGGATACGCCTGCGACACCGGGCGGCGGACCGCGTCGGCGATCGTCTCGCCGTCGATCTTGACGCTGAGCGCTTCGGGGCGGAGGCGCGCGCCGTGGCAGACCTCGCACGGGGCCGACGACTGGTAGCGCGACAGCTCCTCGCGCATCCACGCCGATTCGGTGGCGCGGAAACGCTTGTCGAGGTTGGCGACGACGCCCTCGAACGCCTTGTTGACCTCGTACGTCTTGCGCCCGTCCTCGAAGCGCAGCGCGATCGCTTTGTTGCCGGTGCCGGTGAGGACGGCGGCCTTCGCCTCGGGGGTCAGGTCGCTCCATTTCGACTTGAGGGTGAAGCCATAGGCGCGGCCGACGCTGGCGAGGACCTGCTGGTAATACGGCGAGGGCGGGTTCGACTTGGCCCACGGCATCACCGCGCCGCCGGCAATCGTCAGCGCCTCGTTCGGCACGATCAGCGCGGGGTCGAAGTACAGCTTTTCGCCAAGCCCGTCGCACGCCGGGCACGCGCCTTGCGGGGCGTTAAAGCTGAACAGCCGGGGTTCGATCTCGGCGATGGTGAAGCCGCTGACCGGGCAGGCGAACTTCTCGGAGAAGACGATGCGCTCGGGCTCGGGGGCGGCGACATGCTCGCCGTCGGGGGTGAGCGGGGCGTCGGCATATTCGGCGATCGCCAGCCCGTCGGCGAGCTTCAACGCCGCCTCGAAGCTTTCCGCCAGCCGCGAGGCGATGTCTGGGCGGACGACGATGCGGTCGACGACGACGTCGATGTCGTGCTTGTACTTCTTGTCGAGCGCGGGGGCGTCGGCGATCTCGTACAGCGTGCCGTCGATCTTCACCCGCTGGTAGCCGTCCTTCTGGAGCTGGCCGAGCTCCTTGCGATACTCGCCCTTCCGCCCGCGGACGATCGGCGCGAGAAGCAGCAGACGCGTGCCCTCGGGGAGCGCGAGGACGCGGTCGACCATCTGGCTGACGGTCTGCGCGGTGATCGGCAGGCCGGTGGCCGGCGAGTACGGCACCCCGATCCGCGCCCACAGCAGGCGCATGTAATCGTAGATCTCGGTGACGGTGGCGACGGTCGAGCGCGGGTTCTTGCTCGTCGTCTTCTGCTCGATGCTGATCGCCGGGCTGAGCCCCTCGATATGGTCGACGTCGGGCTTCTGCATCAGCTCGAGGAACTGGCGCGCGTACGCCGACAGCGATTCGACATAGCGGCGCTGGCCCTCGGCGTAGATCGTGTCGAAGGCGAGGGACGACTTGCCCGACCCCGACAGGCCGGTGATGACGACCAGCGCATCGCGCGGGAGGTCGATGTCGACGTCCTTGAGGTTATGCTCGCGTGCGCCACGGACGCTGATATGGGTCAGCATTGCGCAAGCGCTCCCGAAATCTGGATCGACATGAAGTTATTTGTTCCATATTTGTTCGGAAAGCGCCAGCCCGAACCGACTGACGGTGCGGCACAAAAATAGGGAGGCGGGGCGCGCGCGGCAAGCGACCGGAACGGGTTCGCCCCGTGGCGCGTAGAAGCGGCAGCCGTTTGGGAGCGACCACGATGACCGACGCCAACGACACCGCCAGCCAGTCCGACCGTCCGCTCGCGCACCCCGATACGCCGCCGGTGCCCGAGCACCGCGAGGCGCACGACGCCGAACACAAGCCCGCGCTGCAGCGCAATCCGTCCGACCCCGATGCCAAGCTCGACATCGAGCTCGACGAGACCTTCCCGTCGAGCGATCCGCCGTCGAACACCCAGCCGGGCCGGGGGAGCGACCCCGCGCCGTCGAGCGGGTTCAAGGGGGATTAGCAGCGGCGAGCGCGCGCTGAGCGCGGCGCGCCCGGCGGCCGTGTCGTCATCGAATCAAGGACATACGCATGGCTCGCCCGGCGACATTTCTCGTGCTTGGCGCGACTGGCGGAACGGGCAAGCATTTCGTCGCGCAAGCGCTGGCCGACGGCCATACAGTGCGGGCGCTGGTCAGAACGCCGTCGAAGCTTCCTTCCGGCGCAAGCAACCTCGATGTTCGTCACGGTTCGATTACGGACCCGATCGATACGGACGACCTGGTCGCCGGGGTCGATTTCGTCATCGCGATGCTGGGGGACGTCGCGCTTCAGAAGAATGCGGCGATCAACACCGCATTCGTCAGGCGGCTGGTGCCGTCGATGCGGCGGCAAGGCGTACAGCGCTTCCTGTATCAGGCAGGCGCGCTGAGCCGGCCCTATCTCGGGCACCTCACCCCGGTCCTGTGGACGATCCGCCAGACGATCGCGCGCGGCTTCATCGGGCAGCACCGCGACAACGAAGCGGTGATGGAATATCTCGCGACCGAGGCCAACGACATCGAATGGATCGTTCACCGCGCCGGCATCGGCTCGGACGGACCTTCCAAAGGCGTTTTCGAACGCTCGAAAACCGAATTCAGCATTGGCACGCACATAGATTGCGCCGCTTACAATTATCGCACGATCATGGACGTGTCGGCGATCCGTACGAGCGACTTCAGTTATTACGCCGCAAAGTGAGGGCGTCGATGAAGCGCGGAGGGGATCGATCACACCGGCGGTGCGGGTGAATTTGCACCCCCCCCGGGCGAGCGCGAGCAAGGCGCTCGGGGAACGCCTTGCGGCAATGCGCGGCTGTACTAAGCTGGTCCAATGGCCAGCGCTCTAGTCTCGACGATCACCGGCGAAGTCGTCCTGCGGCTCGAGGACGAGGCGATGACGATGACCGTCACCGTTCCGGTCGGGCCGACCGCGATGATCGACCTGTTGCCGCTGGTCAACGCCGCGTCGGGGGCGATCGTCGAGCGAGCGACCGCACGCGCAGTCGCCGCCGGGCGGACGATCTCGTGCCGGGCCGGGTGCGGCGCGTGCTGCCGCCAGCCGGTGCCGCTTGCCCCTGCCGAGGCCCGCGCGCTCGCGGCGTTCGTCGCGGCATTGCCCGAACCCGCGCAGGCCGAGGTCCGCAGCCGCTTCGCCGCGGGGCAGGCGGCTTTCGTCGCGGCGAACGTGCCGGTGCGCGGCGACCGGATCTTTGGAGCCGACCTGCCCGAGATGCGGACGCGCGTCGCCGCTTACATGGCGGCGTATGTCGCCTGCCCGTTTCTCGTCGACGAGTCGTGCTCGATCCACCCGCACCGGCCGACCGCATGCCGCGAATATCTGGTGACCAGCCCGGCGGAGAATTGCCGGTCGCCGACGCCCGAGACGATCGCCCGCGTCGAGCTGCCGGGATCGGTGTCGACCGCGATGGCGCACGCCGACCGCGACCTCGAAGGCGTGCGCCGGGTGCTGTTGATCGACAGTCTCGACTGGGTCGCGACGCATCCCGAGCCCGCCCCCGTGCGGACCGGGCCCGAGCTGATTCAGCATGTGTTTGCCCAATTGCAGAAGGCGTGAGGGGCGTAGCGGAGGTGCCTAACGGCACGCATGCCACCCGGCCATGTCGAGGTGGAAGTGGTCGTGGTGCGCCGGGTTGTAGTCGGGGCTGAGGACGGTGCCGAACAAGCGGCAGGCGCCGGCGTGGATGCGGCGGACGACGTCGCCGCGCGCGCCGGGGTCGCTCCAGTCGCGCGCGATCGTCAGCGGCGCGCCGCGGTCGAGGCGGACGCCGGTGATGTCGATCGCATTGGCGTGCGCGTGTTCGCTCATCCGCGCACTGCCGGCGATGCGGCGGCAGTTGAGGCTGCCGAAATCGGTCAGCGCGGTGGCTCCTGTGTGCAGCCCGGCGCGGACCGCGGGCCGGACGACCTCGCGGCTCCACACCGTCAGCGCCGCCGCCATCGGGCAGGTCAGGACGAGGCTGTGGTCGAGCGGCAGGCCGACGTTCGCCACGCGCACCGCGCCGGCGACGCGGCAGCCGGGACCGGCGTCATAGTCGGGCACCGGCGTCGCGGCGACCCCGGCGGCGGCGAGGAGCGCGCGGCATTGCCTGGGGTTCTTGCGCAGCGCGAGCAGCTTGTTGCCGGTCGCCCAGCCGATCGGCGCGTTGAGGTCGAGCGGGGTCCACGGCAGGTCCTGCGGGTAGCGTCGCGCATGGTCGAACGCGACGAACAGCGCGAAACCGGCGAGGACGAGGATCGTGACGAGGCGGACGGCGGCGAGCATCGCGGCTCAACGCGCGGGTTGGTGGTCGGGGCCGCTTACTCGCGGCGGACCGCGTCGAGGCGTTCCTCGGTGACCGGATAGTCGCACCCGGCGGGGATCGTCAGCCACATCGCGCCGTCGCGCTCGACGATCGCGGGCTGGGTCAGGACGACCGGGCGGGCGCGGGTCGCGGCGAGCAGCGCGTCGAGGCCGGCATATTGGGCGAGGCGTTCGAGGTTGCGCCGCGTCGGGAAGACCAGCCCGATCTCGCCCGCATCGGCGCGCGAGACGGCGGCGGCGGCGGTCGTCCAGTGCGCGGTCACCGCCTCATGCCCGTCGGGGGCGACGATCTCGCCGGCGGGCAGGACCGCGAGGTAGAAATGCGTGTCGAAGCGGCGGGATATCTTCGCGGCGGCGGGGGGCACCCAGCGCGCGAACGGGACCAAAGCGGCGGCGTCGAGCGCGTGGCCGGTCGCGGCGAGGAAGTCGGCGTATGTCGCGGTCGATGCGTTGAGCCGCGCGCGCCAGTCGCGCCGCACCGCCGGGTCGATCGCCGGGCCGCTGCTGAGCAGGACGTCGGCCTCCTCGAATGTCTCGCGCGCCGCCGCGACCCGCGCCGCCGCATCGACGGGATCGAGGCCGTTGCAGCCGCTTGCGAGCGCCGGGTCGGCGACCACCGCGCGATCGCCCGGATCGACCCGTCCGCCGGGGAAGACCATCGCGCCGCCCGCGAACGCGGTGCTGCCGTGGCGTTCGAGGAGGAGGAGTTCGCACGCGCCGTCGTGCTCGCGGAGGAGGACGACGGTCGCGGCGGGGATCGCGGCGTCGGGGTGAGGGGCGGGGTTCGCGGGGTCGGTCATGCCCTGTCTTAGGCGAGATGCGGCGACGCGGCCATTGCGGCGCGAACGGCCCTCCGGCTCTGCCGCCTTATTTCTTCGCGCTGACCCGGAGCAATTTGCCGTTGTCGTCGTCGGTGACGACCCAGATCGCGCCGTCGGGCCCTTCGACCGCATCGCGGATACGGTCGCCGCGATCGGCCAGCAGCCGCTCCTCGCCGGTGACGCGATCGTTCTTGACGACCAACCGGACGAGCGAACCGACAGCCAGGCCGCCGATGAAGAAGTCGCCTTTCCATTCGGGGAACATTTTGCCCGAATGGATCATCAGGCTCGCGGGGGCGATGACCGGGTCCCAGTAATAGACCGGCTGCTCCATGCCCGGAGCGGCGGTGATGCCCTTGCCGACCGGCTTCCCCGAATATTCCTCGCCGTAGCCGATCGTCGGCCAGCCGTAGTCCTTGCCGCGCGCGACGAGGTTCAATTCGTCGCCGCCGCGCGGGCCCATCTCGACCTCCCACAACTTGCCGCGGGGGTCGAAGGCGATGCCGAGGATGTTGCGGTGGCCGTCGCTCCAGATTTCGGGGCGGGCACCGGCTTTTCCGACGAACGGATTGTCCTTGGCCGGGGTGCCGTCCGCATTCAGGTGAACAATCTTGCCGAGATCGCTGGCGAGGTCCTGCGCCTGGACGCGCCCCGGCAGGATCGAGCGCTCGCCGAGCCCGAGGAACAGCGTCCCGTCGGCAGCGAACGCCAGCCGCCCGCCGTTGTGCAGGTTAGAGTCGAGCGCGGGCTGGACGCGGAAGATCACCGTCACCCCGTCGAGGCGCGGGGCGGGGCCATCGACCAGCGTCGCTTTGGCGAGCGCGAGGCGGTTGCCGCCACCCTCCCGCGGCTCCGAATACGTCCAGTAGACGACGTGGTCGGTGGCGAACTTCGGGCTGAGCGCGAGGCCGAGCAGCCCGCTTTGCTCCTTGGCGTTGACCTTTGGGATGCCCGCGACCGGCGCCGATACCTTGCCCGCCTGCGTCACGATCCGCAGCGCCGCCGGGTTTTTCTCGGTCACCAGCATCCGCCCGTCGGGCATGAACGCGATCGCCCACGGGAAGTGGAGGCCGGTCGCGACCTCGGTGACGGTCAGCGGGGTCCTGGTGTGGACCTCCTCGGCACGGTGCTGCCCGGCGAACGCGGGTTTGTACGTCGGGTTGTTCGGCTCCCCGGTCTGGACCGGGGCGGCGAGGGCGGGGGCGGCGAGGAGGAGGGTGAGGAGGGCTGAGCGCATATAGATCGAGCGCATCAGCCGCGTCTGGGTTCCGAGTCGACGTAGATATGACTCTTGCCAATGTTCGTCACGTCCGTGCAATCTGCAGTTCGGGGATTTGGGGTTGGAAGTATGGCTGAAATTGTAGTCCGGTCGAGTAACCTCGAGAATATCTCGGTCGGAAAGCTTTCTACCCGGATGAGTGCTTCGGGGACGCGTGTGCTGGGATATCGTATCGATCTTCGACATAATAAAATGAACCTTTATCGTGAACTCACCGCGTCCGAATTGTTTATCTTGCAGAGCAAAGTTGATGTCCTTGTTGCGAATTGGGACGAAAAATATCTTCAGTTTAAGGCGCAGTCTCGTTTCCGTACCGGAAAAGATGCTGCAGATGATTTAACCGCATCCGCTCAAGCGCGGCTTGAGGTTCTGAAGAATATTCTCAGACATACGCTGACGATAGATGACGCGACTGACTGGGAGTCGCTTAAAGATCACACGACTTACCCTATGCCGGATCGCTTCAGCGAGCGGCAGCCTGTGTCTGTCGCGGAGCCAGAACCGGTATACGTGCCGCCCAACATTAGCTTCCTTGACTGGCTTTTTGGATACAAGGCCGCAAAGATTTCTGACGCGGAGGCGCGACACGCGCTCAGTTTGGATAGCTGGCGAGCGAATGAAGTGCAACGTACCGCCACCCAACTTAAATCTCTCGCAGCGTGGCAAGAGCGAAAGGCCGCATTCTGGTCGTCTCATGAAATCAAGAAAGCAGAATTTCTTGAAAATCAGATGAAGAAAAACGCGCAGGTCGACTCATTTCTTGCTTCGGTCATCGACGGGGACGAAAAGGCCGTAGCCGAACATGCTGCAATGGTGCTAGAATCGTCCGACTATCATGACTTGTTCCAAAAATCGTTTGAGATAGAATATGATGTTGGATTAAAACTGATCAAAGTAGCTTATGAGCTTCCTTCGCCCGATAATATACCTAAGACAAAACTGGTTAAGTTTGCCAAGACAACCGGCGAGCTATCGGAGAGTTTCATCTCGGAGAGGGAGCAGCGTGCAAATTTTGAATCTGCGATTTATCAAATCTGCTTGAGAACATTGCACGAGCTTTTTGAGGCTGACGAAGACGGAAACATAAGCAAGATACTATTTAATGGCTATGTTACAGCAGTCGACCTTCGAACGGGGCAAGCATCCCGATCATGTATATTATCAATCTTGGTCGATCAGGAAACATTCTCGAAAATCGATCTTGGGAGGGTTGATCCCAAGGTCTGCTTCAAGAGCCTGAAAGGCGTTTCTGCGGCCACACTAGCGTCGCTGACGGCCATTCCTCCGGTGATGAATATGAACCGAGAGGATAAGCGTTTCATCGATGGAAGGGAGGTGGGTTCCACCATGGATGATGGAACCAATCTCGCAAGCATGTCGTGGGAAGATTTTGAGTATCTAGTTCGCGAATTGTTCGAGAAGGAGTTTGCAAGTAGAGGTGGCGAAGTCAGGGTCACTCAGGCGAGTCGAGACGGCGGGGTTGATGCAATCGCGTTTGATCCAGATCCTATTAGTGGTGGCAAGATTGTTATTCAGGCAAAACGGTATACGCGGACGGTCGGCGTATCGGCCGTGCGCGACCTATACGGTACCGTGATGAATGAGGGTGCGTCACGAGGCATTCTCGTGACTACCGCCGACTACGGGCCAGACGCGTATCAGTTCATAGCCGATAAGCCGCTGACTTTATTTAACGGAGCCAACTTGCTGTATCTCATGGAGAAACATGGATATAGGGCCAGAATCGACGTTAAAGAAGCGCGGGAAGCGATGGCTGCAGCAGGTCGGATGTCGGACGACGCCTAGTTGCGCACCTTCCCCGTCCGATACCGCCCGAACCACGCGAGGATGACCCCATTCTCCGCCGCCAGCTGCGACGGCCGTTCCGCCAGCCCGTGGTGGCTCGCGCCCGGCACGCGGACCAGCGCGGTCGGGACTTTGCGGATCTGGAGCGCGTCGTAGAACTGCTCGGCCTCGCTGCCGGGGGTGCGGTGGTCCTCCTCGCCGACCATCAGCAGCGTCGGCGTGGTGACGTTGCCGGCGAGGCTGAGCGGCGAGTGCTTCCATAGCAGGTCGGGGTTCTCCCACGGCTGCGCGCCGAACCAGTATTTGAGCATTTCGGCATAGCCGTCGGTCGTCAGCCCTTCGCTCGCCCAGTTGATCACGGGCTTCTGGCTCACCGCGGCCTTGAAGCGGTTGGTCTTGCCGACGACCCATGCGGTGAGCAGCCCGCCGCCCGATCCGCCGGTGACGAACAGGTTGTTGGGGTCGACCGGGCCGTGCGCGATCGCATCGTCGACGACGCTCATCAAATCGTCATAGTCGTGGCTCGGATAGTCCTTCCAGATCGTGTTGGCGAACGCCGCGCCCTGGCTCGTCGACCCGCGCGGGTTGGCGTAGACGACGACGTAGCCCGCGGCGGCGTAAAGCTGGTCCTCGGTCGACCACACCGGCGAATACGCCGCGTACGGCCCGCCGTGGATTTCGAGGATCAGCGGCATCTTGAACGCCGGGTCGTAGTTCGGCGGCGTGACCATCCAATAGTCGATCACCGTGCCGTCGGCCGACGAGGCGACGTGGTGCGCCTTGACCTCGCCGAGCGTCTTGCCCGCGAACAATCCGTCGTTGAGCCGGGTGAGCAGGCGGGTCTTGCCGCCCGCCGCTAGGCCGACGTCGGCGGGATGTGCGGGGGTGCCGGCGGTGTAGGCGACCGCGCCGGTCTTCGCGACGCTGAACGATCCGCCGGTGTACGGCCGGTCGAGGTCGCCCCCGGCGAGGCCCTCGGCGACCGGGGTCATCCTGCCGTCGAGGTCGAAGCGCGCGACCTTGGTGACGCCGTGGTCCTCGTACGCCGCGATGACGCTGCGCCCGTCGGCCGACCAGCGCGGCGAATGGACCGATCGGTCGAGGCTCGCGCTGATGACGCGCGATCCGCTGCCGTCGCGGTTCATCACGCTGAGCTGGGTATTCTCGTACGCGCGGAGGTGGTCGTCGAAGCCGGTGTAGGCGATGAGCTTGCCGTCGGGCGAGGCCTGCGGGGAGGTGTCGGGGCCATTGCGCGTGGTGAGCTGGGTGATCCGCCCGCTTTCGGTCGCGACGGCGAAGATGTCGGAGTTGAGCGGCTCGCGCTCCCAGTCCTTGCCGTGGTTCGATGAAAACAGGATCGCGTCGCCGTCGCGGGTCCAGCTCAGCCCGGCGTCGTCGTCATACTTGCCGAATGTCAGCTGGCGCGGCGCGCCGCCGTCGGCGCCGACAACGAAGACATGGGTGAAGCCGGGCTTGAGATAGCCCTCGCCGTCGGCGCGGTAGTTGACCTTGGTCACGATGTTGAGCGGCTCGGCCCATTTCGCGCCCTCGGGCTTGGCGAGCGGGGTGCCGATCTTCTCGCCCTCGTCGGGGGTGAACAGGGTGAAAGCGATGCGCTTGCCGTCGGGCGACCACGCCATGTCCTCGGGCGCGTCGGGCAGCGCGGTGATGCGCGCGTTGGTCCCGCTCGCCATCCAGTGGACGTACAACTGCGGCTTGCCGCCCGCGTCGGCGGCAGCATAAGCGATCTTCGTCCCGTCGGGCGACCAGCGCGGGCGGCTCGCGGCGCCGTCGAGCAGCGGGGCCTGCGCGCCCGTGGCGACGTCGACGAGCCAGATCGTCCGCCGCGCCTTGTCAGTCATAATGTCCTCCGACGAACGGACATAGGCGATGTGCTTGCCGTCGGGGCTGATCTGGACGTCGGTCGCCTGTTCCAGCGCGAAGACGTCGCGCGGGGTCAACACCGGCGATGCGGCGGTCGCGAGCGGCGTCTGGGCGAGTGCCGGGATGGCGGGGAAGGCGGCGGTGAGGAGCAGGGCGGTCAGCGTCAGGCGCATCGGGGTCTCGCTACAAAGGGGTCGCTCGATTTATGCCGCTTGAAGCGCCGCGCGCACAAGTGTAATAGGCGGGTAATACAGTGGAGGAACCCGTCATGCGCCGTGCCGTCCTGCTTCTCGCTCTCGTCCCGCTCGCTCTCGCCGCGTGCAACCGCCACCGGACCGAGGAGACGACGACGGTGGTCACGAAGGATGGCGTCACGACGACGACGGTGACGACGCGCAAGGCCGGGGCGCACGACAGCGACGCGAAGGCGTCGAGCGGCCTCGACATCGACACCGACAAGTTCAAGGCGAACATCGAGATCCCGGGGATGACCTTCGGCAGCGACCACATGGATATGGACGGGATGAAGCTGTATCCCGGGTCGACGGTCAAAGGCATGCACGTCAAGGCGACCGACCGTAATGGTGACTCGCGCGGGACGGTGACGATGGACTTCACCAGCCCCGCCGCGCCCGCCGCAGTCGCCGATCACATGAAGGCGCAGGCGGAGAAAGCGGGCTTCACCGTGTCGGGCGTCTCCGCCGCCGGGCTGACCGGGACGAAGGCCGAGGACAAGGACACCAACCGCTTCACGGTGACGCTCAATCCGAACGGCGACGCGACGGTCGGGCAGATGGTGATGACGGGGTCGAAGGATAAATCGGGGTGGTAGTCTAGCTCAACTCCTCCCTCGCGCTTGCGGGGGAGGGGGACCATGCTCTTGCATGGTGGAGGGGGCAGTTCCGCAACGAGGGTTCCGCGTGGAAGCCCCCCTCCACCACGCCTGAAGCGGCGCGGTCCCCCTCCCCCGAAGACGGGTGAGGATTTTAGAAGGGCCTTGCAATCACGGTGAGCTTTTACTCCCCCCGGTACCGGATCAGCCCTTCCTGCATCACCGTCGCGACCAGCCGCCCGTCATGGGCGAAGATCAGCCCGCGGTTCATGCCCCGGCCGCCGGTCGCGCGCGGCGAATCCTGCGCGAACAAATGCCAGTCGTTGAGGTCGGGCGTGTCGTGGAACCACAAGGCGTGGTCGATCGATGCGACCTGGAGCTTGGGGTCGGCCCAGCTCACCGCGTGCGGCATCAGGCAGGTGTCGAGCAGCGTCATGTCGCTGGCGAAGGCGAGCAGGCAGCGCGCGAGGACGGGATCGCCCGATACCGGACTCGCCGCGCGGAGCCAGTTGTGCTGGACCGGCTTCGCCTTTTTCGGCTTGAACGGGTCCATCGGGTCGACCGGACGGAACTCGATCGGCCGGTCGCGATTGCCCCAAAGGGTGCGGAACGGCTCGGGGGTCGTCGCGGCGCGGCGGTCGAACAGCTCGCGTTCGTTGCGCAGGCCGTCGGGTCCCGCGACCTTCGGCATCGCCGCGGCGTGCTCGAAACCTTCCTCGCCGATGGCGAACGACGCCGCCATGTTGAAGATCGGGCGGCCATGCTGGATCGCGACGACCCGCCGCGTCGCGAAGCTGGTGCCGTCGCGGTCGCGCTCGACACGGTAGACGATCGGCGCGGCGGGATCGCCGGGGCGGAGGAAATAGGCGTGGAGCGAATGCGCCAGCCGGTCGGCGCGCACCGTCCGCGACGCCGCCATCAACGCCTGCGCGACGACCTGCCCGCCATAGACGCGGGTCCAGCCGGGATCGTTCGAGATGCCGCGGAACAGGTCGACCTCGAGCGCTTCGACGTCGAGCAGCGCCAGCAGCCGGTCGACCGCGACGGCGTCGGGGTCCGCGCCGGCGGGCGGATCACGGCGTCCGGCGGGGGGAACGGGACCGCCGGCAAGTGGGGACTGATTACTCATGGGGCCGGGTTAGCGACCGCCCGCGCTGCTGTCACCGGAACTTTCGATCGGGACAATCGCTATGCGGTCACTACGCCTTCACAACGGTCAAGGGGTGCCGGAAATGCTTCGTTACGCTCTCATCTTTCTCGTCGTCGCGCTCGTCGCCGGCCTGCTCGGTTTCGGTGGTCTCGCCGGTGCCGCCGTCGGTATCGCCAAGATTCTGTTCTACATCTTCATCATCCTGTTCGTCGTCGGCCTGGTGATGCACCTCATTCGCGGCGGTCGCACGATCTAACGATCGGCGCCAAAGCGTGAGTTGAAGGCCGCCGGCGCAATCCGGCGGCCTTTTGCTTGACACCATCGGGGGTGTCGCCTAACCCCGCCGCCTCGCGCAAGCGGGTGTAGCTCAGTTGGTTAGAGCGCCGGCCTGTCACGCCGGAGGTCGCGGGTTCGAGTCCCGTCACTCGCGCCACGCGGCGCGATCTCTCCGCCGCTTGCGCCGCCTGAAGCCGGGCCCCGAAATCAGACGCCGATGGTCATTGCGGCGCGCGCCACGACCCGGTCTCCATCCACTGCAGCAGCGGCTTCAACGGCAGCAGCCACAGGCAGCCGAGCAGCAGGTACACCGGGGTCGCGATGTACCACGGCAGCGCCCCGATCGGGCCGAGCAGCCGCGCCACCAGCCCGGCGTAGATGATCAGACCTAGCACCATCGCCAGCACGCCAACGGGTTTGCGGTACGTTGGGGGTTTCATCGCCATTCCGCCGACATAGGGGCCAAGCGCGGATTTGTCAGCGTCGCGGGTCAGCGTGCGAAGCTATGCCACCCCGACGGCGTCGCCAGCGCATCGAGCGGTGCGTCCCACGCGTCGGCAAGCAGCGCCTCGACCCGCTGCATGTCCCATGCGACGCCGACCGCGACGACCGCTTGCGTCGCGCGCAACAGCGCCAGCGTCCGGTCGTAAAAGCCGCCGCCCTGCCCGAGCCGGTTGCCGCGCGCATCGACCGCGATCAGCGGCACGAGGATGATGCCGGGAATCGCAGACGGCGACTCCGCCGCAGGCTCGGGGATGCCGAGTGCGCCGGGGACGAGGCTCGCGGTGGCACAGTCGTGGAAGGTCAGCGGCGCATCGCGGGTGACGCGCGGGTACAGCAAGGCGCGCGGAAATCCGGCGAGGCCGATCTCGTCGCCGCACGCGCTATATCCCGCGATCAGCCCCGGACCGAGATGACTGTCGAGCACCGCGCCAAGCGCCGCCTCGAGCCGGGCCCGTTCACCCGTCGCGAGCCCCGCGACATACGCCGACCGCGCGGCGCGCAGCGTCCGGCGCAGCGCCGCCTTGGCTGATATCGACGCTGGAGGGGAGGTCGGCGGGACCACCATAGCCGTTTGCCTGAAAGTCCTCTGATGCCAAGTACATCAGGTGGGGACCATGTAGTTCGGACCAGGATCCGACCAGAGACAGCCCCCTAGGAGAGTGAATCGCCTCAGGGAAATATGGGCTCGTACAAGGCAGTGCCCGCCTGATCCCGA
>JAYTTV010000251.1:0-3651 GCA_043745075.1 Sphingomonadaceae bacterium | reverse complement strand
GCTGTTCCACGACGAACCCGACCGGCGCGTAACCCTGCCGAAGGCATGGTGGGTTCCGGCGACGCGCCCCGATGTCATCGCCAAACTTCGCCTCCACGGGGTCGCGGTCGAACCCGCTGCCGCGCGGGTGACGGTCGAGGTCGACATGGTGCGCCTCGTCGATCCGAAGATCGCGACGCACGCCAACGAGGGGCATATCGAGTTGGCGATCAGCAATGTGGCCCATTCGCTGCGCCGCGAGACCTTTCCTGCCGGGTCGGTGCGGGTACCGTCGGACCAGCCGCTTGGCGAACTTGTGGCGATGCTGCTCGACCCCGAGAGTCCGGAGTCACTGGTCGCGTGGGGCGAATTCCCCGAAATCCTCCAACGCACCGAATATATCGAGGGCTATGCGCTCGCGCCGCTCGCCGACCGGATGCTCGCCGACCCGGCGACCAAGGCGGCGTTCGACGCGAAACTGGCGAGCGACCCCAAATTTGCCGCCGACCCCGATGCACGGCTGGGGTGGTTCTATGCGCGGACGCCGTACTACGACGACCGCTATTTGCTCTATCCTATCGGGCGCGAGCTGTAGCACTCTTGTCGCGATCCCGGTTTATGGTGCAGTGCGCCATGAAGGAGACCGCGATGCGCCTGCCCCTGATCGCTCCCGCCGACCTCAGCGCCGAACAGCGCCCGCTCTACGACGATATGCGCAAGGGTATCGCCGGTCACTTCAACGCCTTCAAGGTCGAACGCGACGACGGCGCGCTGATGGGGCCGTGGAACCCGTGGCTCCACGAACCGGCGATCGGCAAGGCGATCTGGGACCTGACGCTGGCGATGACCGCGCAGGCGGTCCTTCCCGACAACGTCCGCCAAATCGTCATCCTCGTCGTCGGCGCGCGATTCGATGCGGCGTACGAGCTGTACGCGCACATCGCCGTCGCCGAGCGCGAGGGCATGCCCGCCGAACGCCTCGCGACGATCGTCGCCGACCTCAAGCCGACCGACCTGTCTCCGCAAGAAAGCATCGCCTTCGACCTCGCCTTCACGCTGGTTCGCGGTGGCACCCTGCCCGAGCCGATCTACGCGCTCGCGCTCAAGACCTTCGGCCAGCACGCGTTGAACGAGATGATCTACCTCGTCGGCCTCTACAGCCTCGTCTCGACGACGCTCAACGGCTTCAACGTTCCCGTCCCCGAGCGTGAATAGCCCCGTCGCCTCGCGCGACACGGCGCGGGCGAACGGCACCCCGTTCGAAAGCGTCGCGCTGCTCCTCCAGGGCGGCGGCGCGCTCGGCGCGTACCAAGCGGGGGTCTACGAAGCGCTTGTCGGCCACGGCATCCGCCCGACGTGGATCGCGGGCATCTCGATCGGCGCGATCAACTCGGCGATCATCGCCGGCAACGACACCGCCGAGGGCATCGCCAAGCTGCACGGCTTCTGGGAGCTCGTCAGCGATGCCGGCGACGGCGGCTGGAGCAACTTCTGGTCGGGCCTGCTGTCGGGCGACGTCGCGCGCGGCGTCGTCAACCAGATCGCCGCGAGCCAGATCATGACCAGCGGCGTGCCAGGCTTCTTCACCCCGCGCCTGCCCCCGCCGTATCTCTCGCCCAACGGCTCGCTCGCCGCGACGAGCTGGTACGACACCGGGGCACTGCGCTCGACGCTCGAACGCTTCGTCGACTTCGACCGGATCAACGCGAAGGAAACCCGCTTCTCGGTCGGCGCGGTCAACGTCCGCACCGGCAACTTCGCCTATTTCGACAACGCGACCGACACGATCCGCCCCGAACACATCATGGCATCAGGAGCGCTGCCGCCCGCCTTTCCCGCGATCGAGATCGACGGCGAATTCTACTGGGACGGCGGCATGGTCTCGAACACCCCGCTCGACTGGGTGCTGTCGTCACGCTCCGACCTCGACACTTTGGTCCTCCAGGTCGACCTGTGGAGCGCGCGCGGCGACCTGCCGCGCGATCTCAGCGAGGTCGCGGTGCGCATGAAGGAAGTCCAGTTCTCGAGCCGCACGCGGGCGGCGACCGACACCTTCCGCAAGACGCAAAAGCTGCGTGCGGTGTTCAACGACCTGCTCGCCAAGCTGCCGCCCGAACTCGCCGAGAGCGCCGAGGCCAAGATCCTGACCGGGGCGTCGGACCCGTCGGTGTTCAACATCGTCCAGTTGATCTACCGCTCGCCGACCTACGAGGGCCAGTCGAAGGATTATGAGTTCTCGCGCCGGACGATGGAGGAGCATTGGGCGGCGGGTCATCGCGACGCGACGCTGACCCTGTCGCACCCCGAAGTCGTGACCCCTCCGACCGATGCCCACGGCGTCGACGTCTATGATTTCACGAGCCACGATTGAAGAACAGGGAGTAAGCCCATGATGCTCACCGACAAGGTCGCCGTCATCACCGGAGCCGCCAGCGGCATCGGCAAGGACATCGCCAAGGTCTATCTCGCGGCCGGAGCCAAGGTCGCGATCGCCGACCTCAACATCGACGCCGCCAACGCCACCGCGCTCGAATTCGACCCGAGCGGCGAACACGCGATGGGCGTGGCGATGGACGTCACCCAGGAAGACCAGGTCGATGCCGGGATCGAGGCCGTCGTCGCCAAGTTCGGCGGGATCGACATCCTCGTGTCGAACGCCGGTATCCAGATCGTCGCCCCGGTCGTCGACTATAAGTTCACCGACTGGAAGAAGATGCTCGCGATCCACCTCGACGGCGCGTTCCTGACGACGAAGGCGTGCCTCAAGCACATGTACGCGCAGGGTCGCGGCGGCAGCGTGATCTACATGGGCTCGGTCCACAGCAAGGAAGCGTCGAAGCTCAAGTCGGCGTATGTCGCCGCCAAGCACGGGCTGGTCGGCCTCGCCAAGGTCGTCGCCAAGGAAGGCGCCGAGCACCACGTCCGCGCCAACGTCATCTGCCCCGGCTTCGTCCGCACCCCGCTCGTCGAAAAGCAGATCCCCGAGCAGGCGAAGGAACTCGGCATCTCCGAGGACGACGTCGTGAAAAAGGTCATGCTCGCCGAAACCGTCGACGGCGAGTTCACCACCGTCGACGACGTCGCGCAGGTCGCGCTGTTCCTCGCGGGCTTCCCGTCGAACGCGCTGACCGGGCAGAGCATCGTCGTCAGCCACGGCTGGTTCATGCAATAAGCCGATGCACGGTGCCGGGTCGCCTGGCACCGTGCATCGCGTCACGGTCGATCAGGTCAGGCGGCGTGGTGCTTCTTCGCCTCGGCGCGCGCCTTATCGGCGGCAAGCCGCTGTTCGTGCTGTGCCGGGGTCTCGGCCGCAGTCCGCTTGGTCAGCGACCGCGCCCGGTCGGCGGCAAGCCGCTGCGCCCGCTGCTCCGGGGTCTCGGTCGCGGCACGCTTCGCCAACGACTGGGCCTCGTCGGCCGCGAGCCGCTGCCGGTCTCCAGTCGCGTCGGCGGCGGTCGGCACCTCGGCCCGTTCGGCCGCCATCGCGTGCGCCTTGTCGTCAGCCAGCCGCTGCGCGCGTTGCGCCGGAGTTTCGTTGGCATGCGCAGTCGAGTGGGCGCGGTCGTTGGCGAGGCGTTGTGCGCGCTCGGCCGGGGTCTCGCCCGCACGCGCCGACGAAGACGGGAGTGCGGTCTGCGCAACCGCGGTGGTGGCGACCAAGGCTGTCATCAG
>JAYTTV010000250.1:0-3653 GCA_043745075.1 Sphingomonadaceae bacterium | reverse complement strand
GCCGCCTTGGCGAGCTGCTCGGCATCGTCGCCGAACAGCTTGACCTCGATCGGCTGGGGGACCGCGGTGAGGTCGCCGATCAGGTCTTCCATCAACTGAGCAGTCTCGACCTGGAGGCCAGGAACCTGTGCCGCGACCTTGGCGGCGATCTCGCTCATCACCTCCTCGATGTTGCGACGGCTGCCGTTGTTGAGCCGGATGAAGAAGTCGCCTTCGTCGGGTTCGGTCAGCCCGCCGCCGAGCTGCACCCCGGTGCGTCGCGAGTAGCTGGCGACCTCGGGCGTCGCCTGGACGATCGCCTCGACCTGGCGCAGCAAGCGGTCGGTATCGCTCAACGCCGCCCCGGGCTTGGCTTTATAGTCGAGGATGAAGCCGCCTTCGTCCATCTTCGGCATAAACCCCGACTGGACATGGAGCCATGAGAACGCACCGATCCCGGCGAGGACCAGCGCCGTGACGGCGACGAACAGCCCGGGGCGGCGCAGCAGGCGCGTCGTGCCCGCGGCGTAGCGCCGGGTCATGCCGCTGGTGAACCGCTCGGCACGCTCGGCGGCCTCGGCGTCCTTGACCGTCAGCCAGCCATCGGCAACGAGCGGCAGCGCGTAGCGCGCGTAGACGAGGCTGACGCCGAGCGCCGCGACCATCGTCACCGCGAGTGCCTTGAAGAAGCCGCCGGTGACACCGCTGATGAACGCGAGCGGCAGGAAGACGACGATCGTGGCCAGCGTCGAACCGATCAGCGGACGTCCCATCTCGCGTGCGGCGGCGAGCATCGATGGTCGTTCAGCGGCGGCCTTGCCGTCGGGCCCGTGCGCCTCCTGCAGGCGGCGCATCAGGTGCTCGAGCATCACGACGGCATCGTCGACGACGAGCCCGACCGCCGCCGCCATCCCGCCGAGGGTCATCATGTTGAAGCTCATGCCGAGCGCGAGCAACGCGAGGCAGGTCGCCGCGAGTACCGCCGGCAGCAACGTCGCGGTGATCACCATCAGCCGCCAGCTGCGCAGGAAGGCGAACAGGACCAGCCCCGCGAGCACCGCACCGAGCAGGATCGCATCGCGCACCGACGTCGCGGCGTCGCTGACCAACTCGGACTGATCGTAGAACGGGCTGACCTTGACGTCGGCCGGCAGGCCGGCGCCGCGCAACTTGTCCTGGATCGCCGCAACGAGCGCGATCGCATCGGCGGTCGGCGTCTGGCGGACGTTGATCAGCACCGCGTCGGTGCCGTTGGCGGTCACGCGGGTGAACGCCGGAGCAGAGGCGCGGCGGACGGTCGCGACCTGGCCGAGGGTGACGACGCCAGCCCCCCCGGTCATCCCGGCCTTGATCGGCACGGCGGCGATGTCGGCCTCGGTGACGACGCGGTTCTCGACGAGGGTGAGGTACAGCCGGTGGCGGTCCTCGATCCGGCCGACCGCGGCGACGCTGTTCGATGCGCCGAGCGCCGCGGCAAGATCGGCGCTGGTCAAGCCGATCGCTGCAAGGCGCGCGGGGTCGGCTTCGACCTCAATCTCGGGCGTGCCGCCGCCGAGAACATCGACGCCGGCGACGCCCGGCACCGTCGACAGCAGCGGCCGCAGCCGGAGCCGGGCGAGCTGCTGCAGCTCGACCCCGCTGCGCCGGTCCGAGGTCAGCGACAGGCCATAGACCGGAAAGATCGTCGGGTCGGAGCGGCGGACGCTGAACCGCGTGCCGGCGGGGAGGTCGGGGAGGATCGTCGCCAGCGCGCCCTGCGTCGCCAGCGTGCCCGCGACCATGTCGTCGCCCCAGGCGAAGGTCAGGGAGATTTCCGCGGTACCGCGGCTGGTCGTCGATCGGATCTGTCTGACGCCCGGTATCTGGCGCAGCGCGATCTCGGCCGGACGGGTGACCGATGCCGCCATCTGGGCGATGTCGCGATCGCCGGCATCGATCGAAACGACGACGCGCGGATAGTCGATGTGCGGGAACAGCGTCACTGGCAGCTTCGACGCCGCAAGCAGTCCGGCGAGCGTGACCAGCGCGACGAGGAGCCAGATCGACCGCGCGTGGCGGCGCAGCGCTGGCAAAGGCATCGTGACAGGCGGCAAAGTCACTTACCGGCGTCCCTGACCTTCATGCCGTCGTCGAGCGCAGTGCCGCCGGCGACGACGACGCGCTCGCCCGGCGCGACGCCGCTGGCAATCGCGATACTATCTCCCGCCGAGCTGCCGGGAACGACGTTGCGCGACCGTGCCACGCCGTCCTTGACGACGAAGACATAGCTCCGACCGCCGTCGTCGAGCAGGGCGGCGTAGGGCACGACGACGCTCGCGGTGGGGCCGCCGCCGACCGGCAGCACCGCGCCCAGCGCCTCGCCCGGGCCGACCCGGCTGCCCGCAGAGAAGCGCGCGAAGACCGAGGCAAGTCGCGTCGTTGCGTCGGCCTGCGGATCGACGCCGACGACGACCCCGGCAACCGGTGCGCCGCCGCCGAGCCGGGTGATCTGGAGCGACTGGCCGGGACGGACCTGCGCCGCGAGCGACGGATCGATGCCGAACCGGGCGCGTGCTTCACCCCGCGTCGCGATCGTCGCGACGGCGACCCCGGCGGCGATGATATCGCCCGGGCGCGCGGTCAGCGCCTGAACCGTGCCGTCGGCCGGCGCACGGATCGTCAGCGATGCGGCGCGCGCAGCGGTGGCCGACGTTGTTGCAGCGGCGGCCGCGGCGGCGGTTCGCGCCGTCTCGACATCGGCGTCGCTCATCAGTCCGTCGGCACGGAGTCGCTTGGCGCGCGCGAGGGCAAGGGTGGCGGCCGACGCATCGCTCGCCGCCTTCGCCGCGTCGAGCCGCGTCGTCGGTGTCGGGGTGAGGACGGCGATGACCTGGCCGGCGTGGACTGCGGTTCCCGACGGCGCGGCGATCTGCGCCAATCGTGCCTCGACCTCTATCGCCAGCGCCCGCTCGGAACCGGCCCCGGCTTCGGCCACGCCGTACAGTGTGACCGTCTGCGCCGCACTTCCCGCAGTGGCGACCGCGGTTCGCACCGTCGCGACGGGATCCGCCGGCTTCTCGACGGCGTCGGGTGCCGACGAGCAGGCCGCGAGCAGCAACAGCAGCGCCGTCTCGCCCGCCAGAGGCGTCAGCCGGGTCATCGGGTCCATCCTTCGCTCAGGGTGCCGGTCAGCAGTTCGAGGGCGATCGTTTGCTCGGCGATCGATTGGTCGAGGACAACCAGCGCCAGTGCGCGGTCGCGCACCGCCTGCGTCGCCGTTTCGCCGGTCGCGCGCGCGAGATCGCCCCGGTCACCAGCGCGGACCGTCGCCTCGGCATAGCGCTGCAACGGCGGAAGCGCTTCGGCGAGGGCGGTCCGCTGCCGGCGGGCGGTCGCGATGTTATTGACCGCATCGACGATGTCGGCACGCGCCGCGAACAACCGCGCCTCGTACTCGGCCTTGAGCTGCGTCCGGGTCGCGTTGGCGACGGCGATACCGCCGCGGTTCCGGTTCCACAGCGGCAGGGTGAAGCCGACCTGCGGCCCGAGCGTGTAGTTCGCCGCGGTATCCTTCACTCCGGATAGGGTCAGCGACAGGGTCGGGAACTGCAGCAGGACCTGCTTGTGCGTCTCGGCCTCCTGCGCCTGATACCCGGCCCGCAGCGCGCCGAGGTCGAGACGCCGGTCGAGCGCGA
>JAYTTV010000249.1:0-3682 GCA_043745075.1 Sphingomonadaceae bacterium | reverse complement strand
CCGCCTCGCGCTAGATCAGGCCGATCTCGCGAAGCCGCTGGCGCAGGAAGGCGTCGGCAGTGATCGGCGCGGCACCCTGCCCGCTCAGCGGCTCGATCAGGTAATCGGGCCGGAAGTGCAGGAAGAACGGCGTCGAATAGCGCGCGACGCGGGCGCGATCGGGCGCCGGATTGACCACCCGGTGCGTCGTCGACGGCAGAGCGCCGCCGGTGAGCCGGTCGAGCATGTCGCCGATATTGCACACCAATGTTCCCGCGGGAGCCTCGATGTCGCGCCACACGCCCGAGCGGTCGAGCAGTTGCAGCCCCGCCTCCTCGGCCCCGAGCAGCAGCGTGATGACGTTGATGTCCTCGTGCGCCCCCGCCCGGACCGCCGCCGGGGTGCCGGTCACCGGCGGATAATGGAGCAGCCGCAGGATCGAATTGCCGTCGCGGGTAGAGCCCTTGAAGAAGTCCGCGGCGAGCCCGAGATGGAGCGCGATCGCGCGGAGGACGCGCCCGCCGGCGGTGTCGAGCGCGGCGAACAGCGCGGCAACGGCGGGGTGGAAGTCGGGAATCTCGTCGGGCCAGACGTTGTCGGGCATCGCCGCCCGCAGCGGGTCACCGGGGGGCAGGTCGCGCCCCATATGCCAGAATTCCTTGAGATCGGAGGCACTTGCGCCCTTGGCGGTCTCGATGCCGAACGGAGTCAGCCCGCGCTGCCCGCCGCCGCCGGGAATATAATAGCGCCGCTTGACCGGCTCGGGGAGCGCGAAGAATGCCTTGGTCGCGGTGAGGGCGCGGTCGATCAGCGCGGCGTCGATGCCGTGGTCCGAGACGACCGCGAACCCGGTCCGTCCGAACGCGTCGCCGAACGCTGCGGCGGCAGCAGCCGGATCGGCCTCGACCATGCTGAGCGGGATCGGCGCGATGTCGGCGGTGAGTCCAAGGGTCACGGCGCGTTCCTGTCGGGCGGTAGCGGGAGAGGGACTTGAACCCCCGACCCCAGGATTATGATTCCCGTGCTCTAACCAGCTGAGCTACCCCGCCCGGCCCGACCCGACGTGCGGGAGGCGCGATATAGTCGCGAGTGCCCTTGCGGGTCAATGCCGGGCGTCAGAGCGCTAAGTTCAAAATAAGTTCACACGAAAGCACATGCTTTTTCGCGTTCGCCTCCCTGCGAAACGCGCGACAGATGCACCGATGAGAAAGAACACGTGCCGCCCGGTGGCGACTCGGCAAAGCTAGCGCAGACCGCACCCTGTAGGACAGCGGAATACGTCGCCGATTGCCGCCGCGGGACGCAGCCGCTACCACCCTCGCCGATGTCCGCCGCTCCCCCCTCCGACTGGTCGCTCGCCATCCACGGCGGCGCGGGCGGCATGCGCCGCGACAACCTGACCTCCGAGGCCGACGCCGCCGCGCGCGCCGCGCTGTCGGCCGCGCTCGACGCCGGGGCGGCGGTCCTCGCGCGCGGCGGCGCGGCGCTCGACGCGGTCGAGGCAGCGGTCCGGTCGCTCGAGGATGCCCCCGAATTCAACGCCGGGCGCGGCGCGGTCTTCACCGCCGACGGCACGGTCGAGCTCGACGCCGCGATCATGGAGGGCACCGGCCGCCACGCCGGAGCGGTCGCGCGCGTCACCCGGACGCGCTCGCCGGTCGCGCTCGCCCGCGCGGTGATGGAGCAGACCCCGCACGTCATGCTCGCCGGGGTCGGCGCCGACGCCTTCGCGCTGACCACCGGGCTCGAGCAGGTCGACCCCGCATGGTTCCGCACCCCCGAACGCGCGCGCCAGTTCGCCGAAGCGGGGACGACCTTCGACCGCGCGATGAAATACGGCACCGTCGGCGCGGTCGCGCGCGACATCGACGGCCATGTCGCCGCCGCGACCTCGACCGGCGGCGTCACCGGCAAGCGCTGGGGCCGCATCGGCGACTCGCCGCTGATCGGCGCGGGCACCTACGCCGACGACCGCGCGGCGGCGGTATCGGCGACCGGATCGGGCGAGGACTTCATCCGCCTCGGCGTCGCGCACGAGCTTTGCGCCCGCGTCCGGCTGCTCGGCGAGAGCGTCGCCGATGCCGCGCGGACGCTGATCGCCGAGGTCGGCGCGGTCGGCGGCGCGGGCGGGGTCATCGCGATGTCGCCCGGCGGCGACGCGACATGGTCGTTCAACACCAGCGGCATGTACCGCGGGTCGGTCGCCTCGACGACGGCGCCGCGCGTCGCGATCTACGCCGACGAGGAGCCAGTCGTTGGTCCATGACGTCCTGATCGTCGGCGGCGGACAGGCGGGGGCGCAGGCGGCGATCTCGCTGCGGCAGGGCGGCTTCACCGGCTCGATCACGATCGTCGGCGAGGAGATCGATCCGCCGTACGAGCGCCCGCCACTGAGCAAGGACTATCTCGCGGGTGACAAGACCGCCGACCGGCTCGCGCTGCGCCCGGCGACCTTCTGGGCCGAGCGCAACGTCACCCTCCTCCCCGGCCAGCACGTCACCGCGGTCGATCCGGTCCGGCACTGCGTGGCGACGGCGTCGGGGTCGACGATGGGGTACGGCAAACTCATCTGGGCTGCCGGAGGCCATGCCCGCGCGCTGCCGGTTCCCGGCGGCAAGCTGCCCGGGGTCCATTCGATCCGCAGCCGCGCCGACGTTGATGCGCTGACCGCCGACCTGTCGCGGACCGACGACGTCGTCATCGTCGGCGGCGGCTATATCGGCCTCGAAGCCGCCGCGGTCCTGTCGAAGGCGGGCAAGCGCGTCACCGTCCTCGAGGCGCTCGACCGCGTCCTCGCGCGCGTCGCGGGCGAGCCGGTGTCGCGCTTCTACGAGGCCGAGCATCGCGCGCACGGCGTCGACATCCGCCTCGGCGTCGGGATAGAGGCGTTTGAGTCGTCTGGCTCAGGCACCCCCCACGTCACAGGCGTCCGCACCACCGGCGGGACGATCTCGGCAGGGGTCGTCATCGTCGGCATCGGGCTAGTCCCCTCGGTCGCGGCGCTCGCCGCTGCCGGAGCGGTGACGCACAACGGCGTCGAGGTCGACGACCATAACCGCACCTCGCTCCCCGACATCTTCGCGATCGGCGACTGCGCCCACCACGCCAACGCTTTCGCCGACGGTGCCGGCATCAGGCTTGAATCGGTTCAGAATGCGATCGACCAGGCGAAGGTCGTCGCCGGGGTGATCCTCGGCACACCCAGGCCGTATCACGCCGTGCCGTGGTTCTGGTCGAACCAGTACGACCTCAAGCTCCAGACCGTCGGGCTGAGCGCCGGGCACGACGCCACCGTCGTTCGCGGCGTGCCCGAGTCGCGGTCGTGGAGCCTCGTCTATCTGCGCGGCGGGCGGGTCATCGCGCTCGACTGCATCAACGCCGCGCGCGATTTCGTCCAGGGCAAGGCGCTCGTCGAGGCGGGGCTTGCCGCCGACCCGGCATTGCTGGCAGACAATACAGTGCCGCTCAAATCGCTGCTGGCCGCCGCCTAGGAGATCCCGCTCGTGTCGATATCCGCCTCGCTCGCCCGCCGCCTGTCGATCCCGGTGATCGCGTCGCCGCTGTTCATCATCTCGAACCCCGACCTCGTCATCGCCCAATGTAAGGCGGGCGTCATCGGCAGCTTCCCGAGCCTCAACGCGCGCCCGCTCGCGCAGTTCGAGGAGTGGCTCGTCCGATTGAACGCCGAACTCGGCCCCGATGA
>JAYTTV010000248.1:0-14544 GCA_043745075.1 Sphingomonadaceae bacterium | reverse complement strand
ACCCTCTCGGTCAGCGCGGCGTTGTCGGGCTCGACCGTGACGGCAAAGCGCGCGTTCGCCTGCGTATATTCGTGAGCGCAATAGACGGCCGTCGAATCGGGGAGCGCCATCAGCTTCGCCAGGCTGGCGCTCATCTGCGCCGCCGTCCCCTCGAACAGCCGCCCGCAGCCGAGCGCGAACAGGGTGTCGCCGCAGAACAGCACCTCGGCATCCGCAAAATAATAAGCATTATGCCCGGCGGTATGACCGGGGACGTCGATGACGCGGCCCGTCGCCGAGCCGATCTGCACCGTGTCGCCCTCGGCAACCGCGCGATCGATGCCGGGAATCTTCGCTGCTTCGCCCGCCGGGCCGGTGATCCGGCAGCCGGTCGCAGCCTTGATCGCCAGATTGCCGCCGGTGTGGTCGGGGTGCCAGTGGGTGTTGATGATCTGGGTGATCGTCCAGCCGCGCTCGCGCGCCGCCGCAAGGACCGGCTCGGCGACCGCGGGGTCGATCACCGCGGTCTCGTCACCGTCGTGCGCGAGGTAGACGTAATTGTCGCTCAGCACGGGAATCTGGACGATCTCCATTTACCAGACGCCGGTGTTCGGCATCGACGCCCATGGCTCGGCGGAGGGCTTCGCGCCGCCCGCCTGGAGGAGCTCGACCGAGATGCCGTCGGGTGAGCGGACGAACGCCATGTGGCCGTCGCGCGGCGGGCGGTTGATCGTCACGCCGCCGTCGGCGAGCCGCGCGCACGTCGCGTAGATATCGTCGACCGCATAGGCGAGGTGTCCGAAATTTCGCCCGCCGGTGTACGCCTCGGGGTCCCAATTGTGCGTCAGCTCGACCTGCGCGTCGGTGTCACCCGGCGCGGCGAGAAAGACGAGGGTGAAGCGCCCGCGATCATTGTCGATTCGCTTGATCTCCTCGAGCCCGAGCAATTTGTAGAAGGCGAGGCTGGCGTCGATGTCGGTGACGCGGACCATCGTGTGCAGATACTTCATGGACGAACTCCGTTGGCGCTCCCGATATAGGCCGACGCAGCCCGCGTGCCAGCACCTACGACGGATTCAACGCCAGCGATTTCGCCGCTGCTGCTGCCGCCTCGGACCCTGGAGCGCCATCGACGACCTTCTTCCACTCGGTCCGCGCGAGGTCGGTCCGGCCTTGTGCCCCCGCGATATTGCCCGCTTCGAGCGCGATGTCGGGGTCGTTCGGCTCGCGCTTCGCCGCCTCGAGGATCGCCTTCTCGGCGGCGGGCAGGTCTTTCATCCGGCGTTCGAGTGTCGCCAGCAGCAGCCAGCCCTCGCTCGCCGACGGATCGAGCGACGTCGCCCGCGTCAGATCGGAGCGTGCCTCGGTGATGCGGTTCGCCTCGACGAGCGCGCGCGAGCGGTCGGTCAGCAGCGCCGCGAGCCGCGTCGGCTCCGACCCCGCGACCGCGATGCCCGAGCTGAAATCGGTGATCGCCGCTTCGTTCTGTTTCGCCAGCAGCGCGGCGTTGCCCGCCTGGCCCCACAGGTCGGCGGCGTGCGGGTCGTTCTCGGCCTCGGCGGCCTGCGCGGCCCCGACGAGCGTCGTCGCCGCCCCGGCGAAATCACCCTTCTGCCCCTGCGCGAGCGCGAGGCAGTGGCGCGCCGGCACCCCGCCGCCCGCGCCGCGCCACTGCGTCGCCTTGTCGATCGCCTGCGCCGGATCGCTCCGCGCGAGGTCGAGGCATTCGCGGTAGCGCTGCGCCTCGAGCGGCGGCCGGGCGGGCGCCGCGGCAACGAGCGTGACGAGCATCAACGGGAGCAGCGCGCGCATTCAGGCCTCCAGGGCTTCGAGTGTCGCGCACAGCAGGGCAAGGTCCTGCGGGCGCGACAGGCGGTGGTCACCGTCCTTGACCAGAATCACCTGCACGTTCGATGAACGCAAGGCGTCGGCGACGTCGAGGCTAAGTTGCCACGGGACGTCGGGATCGGCCTGCCCGTGGAGCAGGCGGACCCGGCAGTCGATCGCGATTTCGCCGCCGAGGACACGGCTGGCAGCGCCGTCGGCGACCAGCCCGGCGTGATAGCGATACGGCGCGCCGTACAGGCTCTGGCGTTCGACGAAACCGTCGCGGGCGAGCGCGGCGTGGTCGGCGGCGGTCAGGTCGAGGCCCCAGCCGGTGAAATCGGGTGCCCCAGCGACCGTCACCACCGCCGCGACCTGCGCCGGCCGGGCACGCGCGATCCGCAGCGCGATCCACGCCCCCATCGACGATCCGACGAGGACGACCGGACCGGGCACGACGGCGTCGATCACCGCGAGCGCGTCGCCGGTCCAGCGCGCGATCGTGCCGTCGGCGAAGTTGCCACCGCTCGCCCCACACCCCGAATAGTCGAGGCGCAGGAACCCTCGCCCGCGCGCCTCCGCCCAGCCATCGAGCGCGACCGCCTTCGATCCGCCCATGTCGGACATGTACCCGGGAAGGAACACCACCATCGGCCCGTCGCCGGTGCGGGCGTGATAGGCGAGTGCGAGGCCGTCATGCTCGATGGTGGCGGGGGACGTCATCGCCCAATCCTTAGTCGCGAGACAGCCACGGCGAAACTCCCGGCGCACTGACGCAAAACTATCATGCGTGGCTGTTAACGCCGGGGTAACTGCGATCGAGCATCGGTCGCGCCGAGGGGATACCGCCATGACGACGATCAAGTTCACCGCCCTGCTCCTGTGCGCCGCCGCGACGCTGACCGCGAGCGCCGACGCGCTGACCTTCACCAAGGGGCGGCTGGTCGTCGCGGTCGAGGGCAACGGCGTCGTCGGCGCGACCGGCACCTACGCCGACAACGCCGCCGCGCCGCTGTCGCTGTTCGAATATTCGCACACCGGCACGACGAGCGCGGCGTACACCGGCAAGATCGTCCTGCCGCAGTTTGCATCGGGCAGGAACTCGGCGATCTCGGGCGAGTACGGTTCGTCGTCGGAGGCGCTGCTCCAGCGCTCGGCCGACGGCAAGTCGCTCGTCATCGCCGGCTACGGGGTCAACGCCGCTGCGTTCAACGCCAACCCGACCGCGTACGGCACCGCGGTCAACGACCCGACCAAGCCGGCCGCGCTCGGCCAGTCGGGCAGCCTCAAGGGCGCGGGCTACACCCCCGTCGCGCGCGTCATCGCCCGGATCGGCACCAACGGCTCGGTCGACACGACGACCGCGCTTTACGGTGTATTCAACGGCAACAACCCGCGCAGCGTCGCCACCGTCGATGGGAAGTCGTATTACATCTCGGGGCAGGGCCGCAGCGGCGACACCACCGGCGGCGTGTTCTATGCGACCGGCGGCGCATCGAGCGCGACCGCGATCACCGGGCTCGACACCAATTCGAAGACGCAGGCGCAGGACACCCGCGACGTCCAGATCGTCGGCGGGCCCGGCGGCAACCAGCTTTACGTCTCGGTCGACAGCAAGTCGGGCAGTGGCAACAACCGCGACTTCGTCGGCACGCTCGGCACCCCCGGCGCGCTGCCGACGACGCTCGCCAACGGCGGCAACGGCCCGGCGAAACTGGCGGGCTTCGGCAACAGCGGCGGCACCGGCAAGCTGACACTCACCGCGCAGACGTCGAACGGGGTCAATACGCCGGGCAAGGAGATCAACCTCAGTCCCGAAAGCTATTTCTTCGCCACCGCGTCGATCATGTACGTCACCGATACCGGCCAGCCGAAGAACAATTCGGCGGCCACCAGCCTCGGCGACGGCGGCCTGCAGAAGTGGGTCAAGGACGCCGGCGGCAACTGGTCGCTCGCGTACACGCTGTCGGCAGGCCTCAGCCTGGTCGCCAACACGTCGGCGTCGGGGACAACTGGACTGTTCGGCCTTGCGGGCGAAGTCGACGGCGGCCTCGTCAACCTCTACGCGACGAATTACATCATCGGCGATCTCGGCGCGACGTCCATCTACGGCATCACCGACGTCCTGTCGGCGACGACCCGCCCGACGGGCGCCGCCACCGAGACCTTCGTCAAGCTCGCCACCGCCCCGAACAATTCGAAGTTCCAGGGCATCGCCATCGCCCCGGTCCCCGAACCGGCAAGCTGGGCGCTGATGCTCACCGGCTTCGCGATCGTTGGCGTCGCGGCGCGGCGTCGGCGGGTGGTCGCCGCCTGAGCGGTCGACGCGCGGCGGTTGACTCACCCGCGCGCATTCCTACGGTGCGCGCCTTCGTTATAACCCCCGCCAAGGCCCCCGCATGTCCGCCATGATCCGCCTCACTTTGCCCGATGGTTCCGTTCGCGAAGTCGCGCGCGGCACTACCGGTGCGGATGTCGCCGCGAGCATCGGGCCGGGGCTGGCCAAGGCGGCGATCGCGGCGCGGGTCGATGGGGCGCTGGTCGACCTGTCGCGGCCGATCGAGGGCGATGCGTCGCTCGCTCTGGTGACGTCGAAAGACGAGGGCGTCGCGCTCGACCTTGCGCGGCACGATTACGCGCACGTCCTCGCCGAGGCGGTCCAGCACCTGTTCCCGGGGACGCAGATCACCTTCGGCCCGTCGACCGACGACGGCTTCTACTACGACTTCGCACCGAAGGATCGCCCGTTCACCGAGGACGACCTGCCCGCGATCGAGGCCGAGATGCGCCGCATCATCGGGCGCAACGAGACGCTGGTGCGCGAGGAATGGGAGCGCGACCGCCTCGTCGCGCACTTCGCCGCGCACGGCGAGTCCTTCAAGGCCGAATGGGCGGCCGAGCTCCCCGATGGCGAGCCGCTGACGATCTATCGCGCCGGGTCGGGCGACGATGCGTGGCTCGACCTGTGCCGCGGGCCGCATCTGCCGTCGACGGGCAAGCTCGATCCGAACGCGTTCAAGCTGACCCGGGTCAGCGGCGCGTACTGGCGCGGCGACCAGGCGAACGCGATGCTCAGCCGCATCTACGGCACCGGCTGGCTCAACAAGAAGCAATTGGACGCGCATCTGCTCCGGCTCGAGGAGGCGGCGAAGCGCGACCATCGCCGGATCGGCGCTGAGATGGACCTGTTCCACCTCCAGCCCGAAGCGCAGGGCAGCGTCTTCTGGCACCCCAAGGGGTACATGATCTGGCGGCAGCTCGAAGCCTATATGCGCCGCGCGGTCGACGGCGCAGGCTATGTCGAGGTCAAGACGCCGCAGTTGATGGATGCGCGCCAGTGGGAGGCGAGCGGCCATTGGGGCAAGTACCGCGAGAATATGTTCGTCGTCCCCGACGAGATTCCCGGCACCAACGACGAAGGCCCGATCCTGACCGGCGAGGGCGACCTGATGGCGCTCAAGCCGATGAATTGCCCGGCGCACGTCCTGATTTTCCGTCAGGGCATCAAGTCGTACCGCGACCTGCCGCTGCGGATGGCCGAGATGGGCTGCTGCCACCGCAACGAGCCGCACGGCGCGCTCCACGGCATCATGCGGGTCCGCCAGTTCACCCAGGACGACGGCCATATCTTCTGCCGCCAGGACCAGATCGTCGACGAGGTCCGGCTGTTCTGCGACCTGCTCGACCGCGTCTACAAGGATCTCGGCTTCGAGCAGTACGCGATCAAGCTCGCGCTGCGCCCCGACAAGCGCTTCGGCACCGATGAGATGTGGGACCGCGCCGAAGGCGATCTGCGCGATGCGGTCCGCGCGGCGGGCCGCGCCGGTCCCGAATACGCGTGGGAGGAATTGCCTGGCGAGGGGGCCTTCTATTCGCCCAAGCTCGAATTCCATTTGACCGACGCGATCGGGCGGACGTGGCAGTGCGGCACGATCCAGCTCGACTATGTCCTGCCCGAACGGCTCGACGCGAGCTATGTCGGCGAGGACGGCGCGCGCCACCAGCCGGTCATGCTCCACCGGGCGATCCTCGGCACGTTCGAACGCTTCATCGGCATCCTGATCGAACATTACGCCGGGCGCTTCCCGCTGTGGCTCGCGCCGGTGCAGGCGGTGGTGGCGACGATCGTGTCCGACGCCGATGGCTATGCCGAAACCGTCGCGGCGGCGCTGGCGAAGGCGGGGCTGCGCGTCGACACCGACCTGCGGAACGAGAAGATCAACTACAAGGTCCGCGAGCATAGCCTTGCGCATGTCCCGTACATGTTCGTCCTCGGGCGGCGGGAGGCCGAGGAGGGCACCGTCGCGCTCCGTCCGCTCGGCGGAGGCGAGCAACGGGTGCTGCCGCTGGCGGAGGCGGTGGCGCTGCTGGCGGGCGAAGCGGTTCCGCCGGATTTACGCTGACGCTACCCCTCCCCTTCAGGGGAGGGGCGAGAGACGCGCCCCTTGGCGTGGCCCGGGGGTGGGGCTCCGCAGATCGGGCAGAACTCGGCTGCGCCCTCGTTCCCACCCCCGACCCCTCCCCCAAAAGGGGAGGGGAGTAGGGTCGGTCACCCCGCGACATGCCGCAGCAGCCCGCGTTTCCGCAGGGCGAACCCGACCATCCCGTAACCCGCAACGAGCAGCACCCATACGCGCGGTTCGGGGACGATCGCCAGCGTGCCGCGGAACGCGCTCGGCGGCACCGACGGCCGCATCGTCACCCGCCGCACGACCTCGGTAAAATCCGGTCCGCCGTCGTCCGACCGCGGTTCGAAGCCGACCACAGGCAGCGGCGGTCCGGCGGGCGTGACCGCCAGCCCCGGCGCGGAAATGACCAGCAGGGCGGCGGCCCCGGTGATCGACTTCATCATGGTCAAGCTCCGCGACACGCCACGTCCCCCCGCCAAGCAGTTACGGCGCGGGGCGGCAGCGCTTGCGCTTGCGCTTACCCCGGCACCCGCTTGCGTTTTCCCTTAGCCGCTTGCGCCTTCGCCGCACCCTGCGCGCTTGCTCCAACGCGCGGCTTGCTCTAGCCCGCAAGGCCCGCCGGAGACCGATGCTCCCCATGACCACCGCCCGCACCGCCACCGTCGCCCGCGCGACCAACGAGACCAGCGTCGCCGTCACCGTCAACCTCGACGGCAGCGGCGTCTACACCGTGTCGACCGGGATCGGCTTCCTCGACCACATGCTCGAGCAATTGTCGCGCCACTCGCTGATCGACCTCGACGTGACGGTGAAGGGCGACCTCCACATCGACGCGCATCACACCACCGAGGACAGCGGCATCGCCATCGGCGAGGCGGTGGCGAAGGCTTTGGGCGACCGGCGCGGCATCACCCGCTACGGCGACGCGCTGATTCCGATGGACGAGACGCTGACCCGCGTCGCGCTCGACATTTCCGGGCGGCCATATCTCGTCTGGAAGACCGCGTTCAGCCAGCCGCGATTGGGTGAGATGGACACCGAATTGTTCAAGGAATGGTTCGCCGCCTTCGCCGGGTCGGCGGGCATCACGCTCCACATCGAGACGCTGTACGGCGTCAATAACCACCATATCGTCGAAAGCTGCTTCAAGGGATTGGCGCGCGCGCTGCGGACCGCGGTCGCGCTGGACCCGCGCAAGCTCGATGCGATCCCGTCGACGAAGGGCACGCTGGGCGGTGCCTGAGTCGGTCGTCGTCATCGATTACGGCGCGGGCAACCTGTGCTCGGTCGACAATGCGCTGCGCGTCGCGGTCGGCAGCGACGGCGGAGCGGTGGTCAGCGTGTCGAGCGACCCCGATGTCATCGCCCGCGCCGACCGCCTGGTCCTTCCCGGGGTCGGCGCGTTCGGCCAGTGCATCGGCGCGCTGCGGTCGGCGTCGGGGATCGAGGCGGCGATGACGCACGCGGTCGCGGGCCGCGGCGTCCCGTTCCTCGGCATCTGCGTCGGCATGCAACTGCTCGCGACCGAGGGCGTCGAGCATGGCAGCCACCGCGGGCTCGACTGGATCGGCGGCACCGTCGCGCGGATCGTCCCCGACGATGCGGCATTGAAGGTCCCGCACATGGGCTGGAACGACGTCACGCTCGACACCGACCATTTCGCGCTGGCGCACCTGCCGCAGGACGCCGCCGCGTATTTCGTCCACAGCTACGCCTTCGCGGTCGCCGATCCGAAGCACGCGCTGGCGACGACCGATCACGGCGGCAGCATCGCGGCGATCATCGGGCGCGACAACATCCTCGGCGTCCAGTTCCACCCCGAGAAGAGCCAGGCATACGGCCTCGCCGTCCTGCGCGGGTTCCTCGAATGGCGGCCATGAGCGGCTTCACCATCTACCCGGCGATCGACCTCAAGGGCGGGCAGGTCGTCCGCCTCGCCGAGGGCGACATGGCGCGGGCGACGGTCTACGCCGACGATCCCGCCGCACAGGCCCGCCGCTTCCACGCCGACGGCGCGGCCGCGCTCCACGTCGTCGATCTCGACGGCGCGTTCGCCGGGAGCGGGGTCAACAGCGCCGCGGTCGAGGGCATCGTCGCCGCCTTCCCCGGGCGCGTCCAGGTCGGCGGCGGTATCCGCAGCCGCGCCGACATCGACCGCTGGCTGGGCCTCGGCGTCGCCCGCGTCGTCATGGGCACCGCCGCGCTCGACGACCCCGACCTCGTCCGCGCCGCCGCCGCCGCCGCCCCCGGGCGCATCATCGTCGCGGTCGACGCGAAGGGCGGGATGGTCGCGACGCGCGGCTGGGCAGCTGTGTCGACCGTCGCCGTCGCCGACCTCGCATTGCGCTTCGAGGATGCGGGCGTCGCCGCCTTGCTGTTCACCGACGTCGGCCGCGACGGGCTGCTCAAGGGCGTCAACGTGGCGGCCACCGCCGCGCTCGCCGCCGCGTGCACGCTGCCGGTCATCGCCAGCGGCGGCGTCGCGGGGCCGGGCGACATCACCGCGCTGCGGGCTCACGCCAATATCGAGGGCGTCATCGTCGGCCGCGCGATCTACGACGGGCGGCTGACGCTGCCCGATGCGCTGCGGCTGGCGGCGGCGATCCCGGCATGACCCTGTCGGTCCGCGTCATCCCGTGCCTCGACGTCGCCGACGGGCGCGTCGTCAAGGGTGTCAACTTCGCCCGGCTGACCGACGCCGGCGATCCGGTCGAGGCGGCGCGGGTGTACGATGCCGCCGGGGCCGACGAGCTGATCTTCCTCGACATCACCGCGACGCACGAGGAACGCGGGACAATCCTCGATATCGTCCGCCGCACTGCATCGGTGTGCTTCATGCCGCTCACCGTCGGCGGCGGGGTGCGGACGGTCGACGACGTCCGCGCGCTTCTGCTCAGCGGGGCCGACAAGGTCGGGGTCAACTCCGCCGCGGTCGCAAGGCCCCAGCTGATCGGCGAACTGTCGCGCCATTTCGGCGAGCAATGCATCACCGTCGCGGTCGACGCGAAAGCGGTCTCGCCGGGGCGGTGGGAGGTGTTCACCCACGGCGGGCGGCGCGCGACGGGCATCGACGCGGTCGCTTATTGCATCGAGGCGGCGAAGCTCGGCGCGGGCGAAATCCTGCTGACGAGCATGGACCGCGACGGCACCAAATGCGGCTACGACATCGCTTTGACGCGTGCGGTCGCCGACGCGGTGCCGGTGCCGGTGATCGCGAGCGGCGGCGTCGGCGGGGTCGGCGACCTCGTCGAGGGCGTCGTCGACGGCCATGCCAGCGCCGTCCTCGCTGCGTCGATCTTCCACTTCGGCGAAGCAACGATCGCCGCCGCGAAAGCGCGTATGGCCGATGCCGGCATCCGCGTGCGGACGGTTTGATGGAGCAATTCGACGCGCCAACCGACCAGTTCGACCGCCTCCTCGCCGCCGTCGTCGAGCGCCGCGAAGGTGACCCGGCATCGTCATACGTCGCCAAGCTCACCGCCAAGGGCCGCGCCAAGATCGCGCAGAAGCTCGGCGAAGAGGCGGTCGAGACCGTCATCGCCGCGATGGGCGACGACCGCAGCGCGCTGGTCGGCGAGGCGACCGACCTGATCTTCCACCTCGCCGTCCTGCTCGCCGACGCCGGCCTGAGCTTCGACGACCTCCGTAGCGAATTGCTCCGCCGCGAAGGCGTTTCCGGGCTGGCGGAAAAGGCGGGACGGAAGCCTTAATCCCTCTCCCATTTGGGGAGAGGGGCAGACAGGAGTTGCCATGCCCGTCGACGCACTCGCCCCATACGACCCCGCCAACATCTTCGCGCGCATCCTTCGCGACGAGATCCCGTCTCGCCGCGTCTACGAGGACGACTTCGCAATCGCCTTCCACGATCTCAACCCGCAGGCCCCGGTCCATATCCTCGTCATCCCGCGCGGGGCGTACGTCTCATGGGCCGATTTCAGTGCGAAGGCGTCGGATGCCGAGATCGCCGGGTTCGTCCGGGCGGTCGGGACCGTCGCGCGGCAGCAGGGGCTCGAGGAGCCGGGCTATCGCCTACTGTCGAACGCCGGGGTGCACGCGCACCAGGAGGTGCCACACCTCCACGTCCACATCTTCGGCGGGAAGCAGATGGGCGCGATGCTGCCGCGCTGATGATCCCGTGCCGGTTCCGGGGATCATCGCCGCCATCGTCGCTGGCCCGGGCTTGACTAGTAGGATTTCGCTTGGTTGCTCGGGGCATGACACAGTCGCTCAAAGCTCCCCGCCGCACCCGCCACGACGGCTGGACCGAGGATCGCAAGGCGGTCTTCGTCGCCGCGCTGACCCGCGGCGGGTCGATCGCCGCCGCGGCCGCCTCGGCCGGCATGTCGCGACGGTCGGCGTACCGGCTCCGCGTCCGTCCCGACGGTGCCGCCATCGCCGACGCATGGAGCAAGTCCGCGCCGCCGCCGACCCAAAGCGAATTCGACGCGATCCTCGACGGGCGCTTCGAGCGCGACCATTCCGCTCTCGAGGCGCGCAGCTCGCTGTGGCTTCACCGCCAGATCCTGCGCCGCGCGCGCCTGTCGCGCCGTCGCGACTGGGCTGCAGCCCGCCGCGCGAATGCCGGTCAAAATACCGGTCGTCGTGCCGATATGTGTGACCTTCACCCCGTCGCACCGGCGCAGAACCCCGGCGGGTTGGCCACGGCGCTCGACCGTGATCCGGCGGCAGACCCGCTGCATAAATCTGACAACCCCGGTCGTCGCGCCGACATGTGTGACCTTTACCCGGTCGCGTTTGCGAAACAGCCGGTCGTCGCGCCGCAGTGTGTGACCTTTGCGCCGCGCGCCCCGGCCCCGGCTCGTGCCCTGCCGATGCGCGGTCGCCCGGAACACGCCATGTTAACGCTTGACCGCGCCCCGCCCCCCACGCCACCTTGTGCGTCAGCGAATGCAAGTGCGGTGCGACCCTCGAAGGGGCGTGCCGGTCTAGGGGATATCTGAATGGACTGGCGTATCAAGTCGTTGGATTCGATCCTGGCGACCGCGCGACATAAACCGCTGACGCGCAGCCTCGGCGCGTTCCAGTTGACGATGCTCGGCATTGGCGGGACGATCGGCACCGGCATTTTCGTCCTCACCGCGACCGCGGCGTCGAAGGCCGGCCCGGCGATGATGATCAGCTTCATCATCTGCGGCGTCGTCTGCCTGCTGACCGCGCTCGCTTATTCCGAACTCGCGGCGATGATCCCGGTGTCAGGGTCGGCGTACACCTTCAGCTATGCGACCTTCGGCGAGGTCGCGGCGTGGGTCGTCGGCTGGGCGCTGGTGCTCGAATATGCGATCGCCAGCAGCGCGGTCGCGGTCGGCTGGTCGGGCTATATGGTCGGGCTGGCGAACCGGTTCTTCAACATCACGATTCCCAGCACCTGGGTCCACGGGCCGTTCGACAAGGCCCCCGGGCTGATCAACCTGCCGGCGATGTTCATCGCGCTGGCGGTGACGACCTTGCTCGTCGTCGGGACCAAGGAAAGCGCGCGCTTCAACTCGGTGCTTGTGATGATCAAGATCCTGACCTTGTGCATGTTCCTCGCATTGGCGCTGCCGCTGATCCACACCGCCAACTTCCACCCGTTCATGCCGCTCGGCTTCTTCGCCCACGAGGTTCCCGACCCGTTCAAGCCCGGGATCATGGCGTCGGTCGGCGTCTCGGCGGCGGCGGCGACGATCTTCTTCGCCTTCGTCGGCTTCGATGCCGTCTCGACCGCCGCCGAGGAGACGGTCAACCCCAACCGCAATATCCCGATCGGGCTGATCGGCGCACTCGGCATCTCGACCGTCCTGTACATGCTCGTCGGTATCGCCGCGACCGGGTCGGTCGGCGCGCAGCCCGACAGCGAGCTGGCGAAGTCGAGCGAGGCGCTCGCTTATGTCCTCCACACGATCGGCTTCCCGTGGGCAGGGAACCTGTTGTCGATCGCCGCGGTCGTCGCGCTGCCGTCGGTCATCCTCGCGCTAATGTTCGGCCAGACGCGCATCTTCTTCGTCATGGCGCGCGACGGCCTGCTGCCGCCCGTCCTGTCGCGGATCCACCCGCGCTTCCACACGCCGTACGTTATCACCATCGCGACCGGGGTGTTCGTCGCGGTGTTCTCGGCGTTCTTCCCGATCGACCTGCTCGCCGACGTGTCGAACGCCGGGACGCTGCTCGCCTTCGTCGCGGTCGCGGTCGGCGTCATGGTGCTCCGCGTCCGCGACCCGTCGCGGCGGCGTCCGTTCCGCGCGCCGCTGGTCTGGGTCACCGCTCCGCTCGCGGCGGCAGGCTGCGGCTTCCTGTTCTTCTCGCTGTCGACGCTGACCAAGGAGCTGTTCGTCGGCTGGGCGGTGATCGGGCTGATCTTCTACATGCTCTATGGCCGGACCCGGTCGAACGTCGCGCGCGGGATCGTCGGTCACGACGAGGATCTCGAGTCCGCCGAAGCCGCCAGTTTCAAGCACTAACCCGCGGATAACACTGCGGAAGTGGATTTAGGGGGCGTTCTCCGTCCCTTCGATCTGGTCGAGGACGCGTTCGGGGGCGACGTCGCCCTGGAGGTCGGCGATCTCGCCGTGGTCGGCGGCGGTGTCGATGCCGAGCTTCTCGGCGATCGCCCGGCTCAGCTTGATCAGCTGGGTCACCTCATGCTCGGCGAGGAGGCTGACCTGGAGGTTGAGGTCGTCGCGGCGGTTGTCGGCGGCGGTCAGGATGTTCTGCGCGATCAGGATGAACAGCGACAGGAAGATCGCCTCGGCCGACGCGATCGACCCCATCAGCGACAGCGACGTATCGAAGCCGCCGACATGCCCGATGACGCCGTACTGGAGGAGCGTCCACGTCCCGTAGAACAGGATGTGGAGGTAAACGAAGCTCATCCGGCCGATCAGCCGGCCGATGCGGGTTGCCAGCCGGACGTCGAAGCCAAGGTTCGCGGCGTCCTCCGCCCGGCGGCGAGCGACCGCCTCGATGTTGCGCGCCAGCGCCCCCGACAGGCCATGCGCGCCAGGCGGGGTGTCGCCGGGCGGGGGGACATTCGGGGGGCGCTTCGGGGCGGGCGTCGGCGCGCGGTAGGGCGGGTCGTCAGCCAAGCCGCGCCGCCACGAGCGCGGCGAGGTCGCCCTCCGACCGCGCGCCATAGTGGCTGATGATCTCGGCCGCCGCGACCCCGCCCGCCCGGGCACAGTCGGGCAGGGCGCGGCCGGCGGCGAGCGCGCTGAGGAAGCCCGCGGCGAACAGGTCGCCCGCCCCGGTGGTGTCGACGACGCGGGCAACCGGCTCGGCGGGGACGGCGTGGCGCTCACCCCCGGCGATGACGACCGCGCCCTTGTCCGACCGGGTGACGACCGCGATCGTCGCATGGCGGGCAAGCTCGGTCATCGCGGTGTCGAGGTCGTCGGTCCGGTACAGCGCCCGGACCTCGTTCTCGTTGCCGAACATGACGTCGACGTGACCGGCCAGCAGGCCGAGGAAGTCGTCGCGGTGGCCCTCGACGCAGAACACGTCGGACAGGGTAAAGGCGACCTTTCGCCCCGCACCCCTGGCAATCTCGATCGCCTTGCGCATTGCGGCGCGGGGGACGACCGGGTCCCACAGATAGCCTTCGAGGTAGAGGATCTGGCTGGCGCGGACGACCTCGGGGTCGATGTCGGCCTCGCTCAGTTCCTGGCACGCGCCAAGGTAGGTGCTCATCGTCCGGTCACCGTCGGGGGTGACGACGATCAGGCAGCGCCCGGTCGGCGGCCCGTCGACCATCGCCGGGGTGCTGAACGCGACCCCGGCGGCGCGGATGTCGTGGGCGAAGACCTCGCCGAGCTGGTCGGCGGCGACGCGCCCGACGAACGCCGGACGCCCGCCCATTGCCGCGATCCCGGCGACGGTGTTGGCGGCCGACCCGCCCGAGACTTCCTTGCCCGCACCCATGATGCCGTACAGGCGCTCGGCCTCGTCCGCCGCGATCAGCCGCATCGTCCCCTTGGGGATCGCGTGGGTGTCGAGGAAGCTCGGCTCGGCGGTGGTGATCACGTCGACGAGGGCGTTGCCGACGGCGAGGACGTCGTAGGTAGAGTTGGTCATTGTCATCCTTGGTCGCGAGCGCTGGTCTGGCCGCTGGTCGCGGCTGGCCTAGCCCGGCTATAGCGCACGGGGCAAGCCGATGGAGCCAACCGATGCGCCTCACGTCCCCGATAGCCGTTGCCGCCCTCCTCATCGTCGCGGGCTGCGGCGAGACGCCGCCACCGAAGCCGATCGCGGCGCCGCCGGTCACCTTCGCCCCGGTCCCCGGTCTCGAACGGATCATCGGCAAGCCAGCGACGACCGCGACCGGGTTGCTCGGCGTCCC
>JAYTTV010000247.1:0-3699 GCA_043745075.1 Sphingomonadaceae bacterium | reverse complement strand
GCTTCACCAAGGGCTGCTATGTCGGGCAGGAGAATACCGCGCGGATGCATCACCGCGACAAGCTCCGCCGCCGCCTGCTGCCGGTGACGATCGACGGTCACGTCGAGGACGGTGCCGCGATCACCGCCAACGGCCTCGCCGCGGGCGAGCTGCGCAGCCACGCCGGCACGCGCGGGATTGCCTATCTCAAGGTCGAGGCTGCCGGCGGGCCGCTCGTCGCTGGGGGCGCCACGGTAACCGTCGACTGGCCCGGCTGGCTCCCGCGCGAATAAGCTTGTTTCGGGTCCGGCAATCCCGTTAATCTCGGTGAGATAGCTCGGCCCGTTCATCGCGGGTCAAGCCCGCGGTCCGCTTAACGCCGCCGACGCTACACCCTTTTCGCAACCGTTAGTCCTGCCATGGCCACCACCGCCCACCCGTTGAGCATCGGTTTTTCCGGCGATCTGCTCCACATGCCGGCCCAGTTCGAGCGGCTGACGTCGAATACCATCGCGTGGCTCCAGACCGACAGCGTCGCCGCATTGATCGGTATCGGTAGCGCGATCGTCATTGCGCTGGTCTTGCTCGGGATCCGCTTCGGCATCTGCCGCCTGCTCGGAACCGGTCACGACGTCACGACGTGGCAGGGCTTCGTCGGGCGGATGGTCCGCAAGACGCGCGCCTTCTTCATTGGCGCGCTCGCCGCCGAGATCGCGGTCCGCACCGCCGCCCCGCCGGGCGCGCTGCTCAGCCTCATCAAGCTCGTCTTCACCGTCGCCGCCGCGATCCAGGGGGCGATCTGGGTCCGCGAGTTCATCCTCGGCCTCGTCGATCGCCGCGCTGCTTTCGCCGAGGACAAGGCGGCACTGGCGAGCGCGGGCGGCATCATCCGCGTCCTCGTCAATGTTGTCGTCTGGGCGCTCGCCTTCATTCTCGTGCTTGACAATCTCGGGGTCAACGTCACGGCGCTGGTCGCTGGCCTTGGTGTTGGCGGCATCGCGATCGGTCTCGCCGCGCAGGGCATCTTCGCCGACCTGTTCGCCGCGCTGGCGATCCTGTTCGACCGTCCGTTTCGCGTCGGCGACACGATCCGCTGGGGCAGCGTGACCGGCAAGGTCGAGGCGATCGGCCTCAAGACCGTCCGCATCCGGTCGCAGTCGGGCGAACAGGTCGTCGTCGGCAACACCAAGCTGCTCGGCGACCAGATCTCCAACCTCGCCCGCATCGAGGAGCGGCAGGTCATCATGGTGATCGGCGTCACCTACCAGACCAGCAGCGCGCTGCTCGAGGCGATCCCCGCCGAGATCGAGTCGATCGTATCGGCGCGGCCCGAATGCCGCTTCGACCGCTGCCATTTCGTCCGCTTCGCCGACTCATCACTCGACTTCGAGATCGCCTTCTTCACCGCCGGCCAGTCGTTCAAGACGATGATGGATGCGCGCCACGCGATCGGATTGGCGATCCTCCGGCGCTTCAACGAACTCGGGATCGACTTCGCCTATCCGACCCAGGTGGCGATGATGGCGCGCGCCGACGGGCGGGTGATTGACCCTCCGGTCGCATTCGCCGTGCCGCCGCAGGGTGCAACGGGCTAGGCGGTCTTGGGCAGCGCGTGGTTGCGCACGGCGACCGGGATCGCGTCGAACACCGCCGGGGGCATCAGCCCGAGCCGGGCACGCGCGGCCTCGAGCGGTTCGGCAAGCAATGCCTCGTAATCCTGCCCTGGCAGCCAAGCGGCGGCGCGCCCGCGGCGATACCCCTCCCAGATCGCGCGGGCGAACGGATGTCCGGGCTGGCGTGACCCGTTCAGCGCCGCGCCGACGCCAATCAGCGCCCAGCCGAGCGCCTTGGTCTGGGCATAGGAGAAGGCGACGAGGCACGCCTCGCCAAGTGCGGTCAGATCGTAGCCGGTCAGGATATGCCACAAATCGTGGGTGTCGCGGATACGCCGACCGTACCACGCGATTGGGTGAACGAGATCGATGCCTTCGGGGCGGGCCGCTTGGCGGCTGATGTCGGCGAGGCCGTCGGCGCTGATCCGACCGGCTTCGGTGAACGCCAGATAATGCGCTGCGACGCTCCCGGCGGGATAGGTCGCAAGGGCGGCACGGTCCATCAGCACCTCGGCAAGTTCGCGCCGCTGATAGGCAAGCCGCCCACCCTGCGCGGTTCGAAGCAACCGCAAGTAACCGTCCCGAGTCGCCCGCCCGTTAAGCGACCGCATGATCTCGAACACCTGGACGGTATCGTCCTTGTCGGCGAGCAGCCGCCGCACTGCTCGCAGCGCCTTCAGCCAATCACGCCTCGGCGGGGCGACCGCAAAATCGACCTGTGAGGCGGTAGCATCCATGCGGAGTTTTTATACGCAAAACTCCGCCGATGCAATCGGGAACAAGCTAGCAGCCGTTGCGGCGGTTCTGTGCCCGGTCGTGATTCTTGTCCAACTGGCGGCCCAGCAACGCGCCGCCGCCTGCTCCGGCGAGCGTGCCGAGCGTCCCGCCGCCAAGCACATTTCCGATCACGCCGCCGCCGACCGCACCGGCAATCGTGCCGGTCGTGCCATTGCTGCGGCGGCAGTCCTGACCGTGGTTATAATAAGTGTTGCGTCGATGATGGTCGTCATAGCCGCGGCGGGCGTCGTACGCCCGGGCGATCGTCATAGGCGCGGCGGTCATAGCCGTCCTGCGCTGCTGCCGGGACCGCCTGCAGTGCCACTGCAGCAGTTAGAACGGCCAACGTCAGAGTGTTACGCACGTCGATTCTCCCTGCTCTGGAGAGGGCGTAACGACCGAATGGTAGCTGGGTTGCGACAGCAAGGCCGCCTCAGAGCCCGCCGATCGCGTCCTCGATCGACAGCAGCGAGGCATTGCCCCCGGCACTTGTCGTGTCGGTCGAGACGACCCGCTCGACAGCGAAACGCGGCAGATAATGCGGTCCCCCGGCCTTCGGCCCGGTTCCCGAAAGGCCTTCGCCACCGAACGGCTGCGAACCGACGACCGCCCCGATCATGGCGCGGTTGATGTACAAATTGCCGACGCGCGCCGTGGCTGCGACACGCTCCGCCGACGATGCGATGCGGCTGTGGAGCCCCATCGTCAGCCCGTAGCCGCTGGCATTGACCGCCGCGACCGTCGCGTCGAGCTCGCCAGACCGCCACGTCGCGACGTGGAGGATCGGCCCGAACCATTCCTCACGCAGCGCCTCGACGCCCGGCAACCGGATGATCGTCGGGGCGATGAAGTTGCCCCCGGCCGGTGCGGCGACGGTGTGCACCCAGCGGTCGCGCACCGACTGCCGATAGGTCTCGAGCCGCTCGAACGCCGCCACATCGATCACCGGGCCGACGTCGGTGCGAGGGTCGGCGGGGTTGCCGACAATCAGCGTGTCCATCGCGCCGCGGAGCATCTCGAGGGTTCGCTCGGCGATATCCTCCTGCAAAAGCAGGAGCCGCAGCGCCGAGCAGCGCTGCCCGGCGGACCGGAACGCACTGGTCACGACGTCGACGACGACCTGTTCGGGGAGCGCAGTCGAGTCGACGATCATCGCGTTGAGCCCGCCCGTCTCGGCGATCAGCGGCACGAGCGGCCGGCGATCGTCGTCGAGTAGCGTCCGGCCAATCGCCCGTGCGGTCCGCGTCGAGCCGGTGAAGGCGACCCCCATCACGCGGGGGTCGGCGACGAGCGCATTGCCGATGTCGCCGCCGCCGGTGACCAGCCGCAG
>JAYTTV010000246.1:0-3730 GCA_043745075.1 Sphingomonadaceae bacterium | reverse complement strand
AGCGCGTATCCGCTGATCAGCTCGCCAGGCTCGAACGGCTCACCGTCATATTCGGTCGACAGGCCTTCATCCTGGATGGCCGCAATCAGTCCCGGGAGAGCGCTTGCGGCGATGATACCGCCGATGGTGATTTGTGCGGAAACGCGGTCTGCCATGATGGATCTCCTTGGTGAGTGAGTTCGGTTGCGTGGGTGAAGCAAACGATGGCCGCCGCTATCGTCTGCCAGTCACCGCGAAACGATGCGGGCGACGACGCCTTGCGTCCGGTTGTTTGCGGGCTCGGCCACGAATGGCCGCTCGGGCTCGCCGGTTGCCGCGACCTGCATGTCCCGATCGGTCGCCTCGGCAATCTTGTGCGCGACCCTGTAGGCATTTTCGAGCGTCGCTATGGGTCGGCGTGAACCGGGATCAGCCGGCATCGCAGGTCTCCTTCAGATCGGCGAGTTCTCCGGCAAGCAGCTCGCTTAGGCCGCGCTCGACGATGTGATCGGCTCCGATGGCAATCAGCCCGCCGCCAAACCCGCCCGGACGCGCCTTGTCGCAACTACACGAATAGACGAACCCCAGCGGGAGCTTGTCGGGGAACAGGCTCTGGAGCGTCTTCGCCAGCGCCGACAGTCCGGGGCTGCCGTCACTGTCGAAGATCGCCAGCGTCCCCCGGTCGGAATCGAACCGGCAAGCGATGCCGTCCAGCCCGTCATCGTCGTCGGCGCCGCCGTAGGAGCCGAGGAGGGCTGCTTCTTCGATCGCCTGGTTGAAGCGCGCTGCATCATCGGCGGTTGCCGGGATGTCGAACGCCAGATGGGTGAAATAATTGGCCATCATGGGCCTCCTGAATGATCGGAAATTGCGGGGTTGCGGTCAGGCTGCCACGAGCAGCGGACGTTCGGGCTCGACGATCCGGGTTGCGGCCGCCTGGCCAAACCCGACGATGTAGTCGACCGCCTCGTCCGCTTTCGATGCGGCGGTGAGAATGGCGTTCTTGTCGCTCTTGAGCACCTTGACCCAATTCGCTACATAAGCGGCGTGATTGTCGAGCTGGGCCTCGGGAAGTCCTAGCAAAGCTCCAAGAATAGCTGCGGAAATGTCCGCCACCAATTCTTCGAACGCGTATGCCTGATCGCCGAATCGCGCGCCGAATTGGCGATTTAGCCGGTTCTTATGGCCACTCCAGTGGGCTGTTTCATGGCCTCTGGTCGAAAAATACCCGTCGTAGCTGGAAAACCGCTCGACCGGAGGAAGCACGATCTCGTCGCGCGTGTGGTTGTAATAGGCCTGGGTGCCGTTGTGCCGGACGAGCGCCGGCACCCTCTCGAAAAACGCCTCGAGCTGCGGGCGGTGGATCTCGGGAATTGCGACGATATCGTTTACTATGGGATAGTAGCGTTCGGGAAGCCCGTCGATCTGGTCGGCGTTGAAGACCGCAAAACTCCGCAGCAGCCGCCGGGTCCGGGTATCGTCGCCCTCACCCGGCATCGAGTCGTCACCCTCGCGCGCGTCCCTCGCCGGAATCGTCTTGTAGAGCACGGCGTAGGAGGCTTTTTCGCCTTTGCGGATCTGGCCCTTGAGCACTTCGGCTTGGCGATAGGTCATCCAGTAGGGTGAGCTGTAGCCAGCGGCCTGCGCCGCGATCCACAGCATGACGGTGTTGATCCCGCGGTATGCCGACCCGCAGTGGCGCAGCGGGCGCGAGATCGGCGTTCCCCGCCAGGGCTGCACCCAGGGCTTGGTTCCCGCTTCGAGCTTTTCGAGGATGGTGGCGGTGATAGCCGCGGCGATGTCGTTTTTCATCGGAATCTGTCCTTGGGAAAGGCGCAAGGCATCGCCCCGCCGCCATGGGGCAACGGGGCGATGCAGAGCCGGTTTTGCGGTTGGATTCAGCGTGGGCCGTCAAGCGGCGGGGCTGGCTTCCTCGGTGGTGCGCTCACTGGCATGGCCGGGTTGGGCTTCCGGACAATCAGCCGCATTTGCGTCCGCCGCGACCGCGACGATGCGGACGATCGCGTGCGCGCCGTCCTCGACGCGCTCGGCGATAGCGACAGGATGCCCACTGCTTACCAGGCGCGCGACATGAGCTTCAGCCGCATGGACGGGAAACCCAACCATTTCTGTCTCGGACTCGCCGTTTCGGCGTTTGGTCAGCGCCAGATCGAGAATCGGTGCGGCCGTAGTGGCATCGGATCCGAATGCCTCGTAGAAATCCCCAATCCGGAGCAGGAGGATTGCCGTACCGGCTTCGGCTTTGAGATCGTCATATTGCTCGAAAAAAGTCGCTTGCGAGGCGGAGCTTTGCGCATCTTCGGATGCCTCGGTTTTAGCTTCGCCATCGGAATCGAGCACCTCGCCGCAATCATCATCGAGTTCGGTGTCACCTTCGGGCTCCGGCTCGCTGGTTGCGGGAACATCGAACCGCATCGCGATCGGCAACCAGGCCAGCCCCGCGTCGCGGATTTCCGGCTCGGTGATCGCGTTGCCGTCGCACAGCTTCTCGCAGGCATCGGCCATTTCAGCAGACTTGGAGCTGGCGTAGCGCGCTGCCAGGACCGGACCGCCGATCGCCTCGAGCGTGCGCTGCATTCCGGCTTTGCGCACCCGCGCGAAATAGCCGCCCGCGCTCGGCCGCCACCATGACGCGACATCGATTTCGAGCAGCTGCCCGAGATGGTCATGGAAGGCGTTGTGCCGCCCGATGCCCTGGCCGCCGAGCGAGGCCTCGATCGAGCTGGCCATGCAGACCGCAAGCCAGTTCGCGCGGCAGTCGTCGTCCAGGACGCGAAACGCATCGAAGCGCGCCGCGACCGTGCTGTGTTCCGACCAGCTGGTGTCGAGGCTCTTGCGGATTTCAGCAAGCGCGCCGCCCGCCGGACTGTCGGGCAAGCCGTTTTTCGCAAGCGGGTCATTGCGCCGGTTCACCGCAAGCGATGTCCCAGTGTCACCATAGTGGCCCATGGCCTTCTCCGCGAGGGCGAAGATGGCGAAATCGAGCGCCATCCCCGGGTCGCTGGCGATATGCAGTGCGAGAATGTCGCGCCGCGCCATCGACAGTTCGTCGGCAAGGACACCGGTCAGCCCCTGGGCTTTGGCTGCGACCTTCGCCGGATCGACGTGGGGGCTGGCGCCCTCGCCGCTGTCGCCGCGCGAACGTCGCGGTTCCTCCCAATAGCCGGGCTCGACCGTCGGGGTGCCATCGGCCCCGATCACGACGAACTGCGTGAGCGTGGCCTTGCGGTCGGCATCGATCGTGACCGGCGTGTCGTGGAGTCTGGTGCGTTCCTCGCCAAGCGCCTCGATCCTGGCGTTAAGGGCTTCGCCCTCCTCCTCGTCGAGGTCTTCGGACTCGAACCGGTCCTCGATGACCCCGATCTCGCCTTCGATCTCGTCGATGCGGGCCTGGTCGGTTTCGTTCAGCGGCTCACGCTCGAGACGCGCCTGCGTCAGATCCTCGCGGTCGGTCCAGGTCGAACCCTTGGCGAGCAGTGGCACGATCGTGCCGACCCCGGTCTCTTCGGCCAGTCGAGCGGCCGCGTCCTGCATCAGGGTTGCAGCCAGCGACTGTGCCAGCGCGCCGTCGAGCCATTCGGCGCTTTCCGCCACGGTATAGAGGTCGCGTTCGATGCGCCCGCCGGCTGCGGCATAGCGCTCCTCGCCGACCAGCAGCGCAACCGGATGCGATGCCGGGATCGACTGGCCAAGAATGCGCTTCTTGATCTCGTGTGCATTGGTCGCGAGC
>JAYTTV010000245.1:0-14779 GCA_043745075.1 Sphingomonadaceae bacterium | reverse complement strand
ACACTTTCGAAATGGTTGTCGCGCGGACTGACGTTAAGTGTTTGGCAATACTCGATACCAAAGAGCTGGCTCGAAACGTGCTTATCGAAGGGTAGTAGTCTTATCGAGGATATGTCGAGTGAAGTTTATCGTTGCAGCTGCCGTCGCTTTCGCCGGTCTTGCCGCACTTCCCGCCGTCGCCGCGTCGTACGACGCCAACACATCGTTCACCGCCGCCTCGGCGACCTCGGGCGCGTTCACCTTCGGCAGCTACGACGCTGGTGTCTTCACCGGCTTCCCGACCGGTGGCACCTGCCTGTTCGCCGGCACGACCTGCCTGACCGCGGGCGACTATCTCGGCGTCTACCAGTCGAGCGACGGCACGGCGCACCCGGCCGGCACCGCGCTGATCCCGGCGTCGGGCCTCGTCCTCCATCCGGGTTCCGCAAACCAGCTGTCGGTGATCATGTTCACCGCGCCGAAGACCGCGGTCTACACGCTCACGGCGACCGCCTATCAGGCGGATATCTATGCGCGCACGCAGACCTTCGGCTTCGTGAGCGGCGGTGTCGCGACGACGCTGACGACCCTGTCGCCGACGAACTCGACGTACGCGACGTCGGGCAAGCTGTTGCTCACCGCCGGCCAGCAGGTTGGCGTCTTCGTCGGCAACGACGGGCAGTATTTCTTCGACGCGACCGGTGTCAGCTTTTCGGCCGCGATCCCCGAGCCCACCAGCTGGGCGCTGATGATCGTCGGCTTCGGCATGGTCGGCTTCGCCGCCCGCCGTCGCACGACGGCCGTCGCCGCCTGAGAATAGTCCCGCCGCCTCAACCGGGCGGCGGGCTTCGCCTCGGCGGCGGCGTGAAGAACAGCTTGCGGAAGCTGATCGTGAACGCACGCCCGACCGGGTCGAGATACGCCGGCTGAAACGCGAGCGGCGTCGCCCCGGTCGCATCGCGAACGCGCACGTGGGCGTCGGAGATGTTGGTCACGGCGAAGGTCAGCAGCGTGCCGCGCAGCCACGGATGGTCCTTCACGACCCCCTGCATCTGCCCGATGTTCGCGAATAGGCGGAGGTTAGCGGTCGCGATCGGCGAGAAGGTCAGCCCGCCGTTCGGATCGATCGCGCTGGCATCGACCCGCGTGCCCGAGTGCCAGTTGCCCGACAGCCGTGCGCCGAGACCATCCTTCGAATAGCCCGCCTGAACGTCGACGCTGTTGCGCGCCTGCCCGCCGCTCGTTCCCACCGCGCCGCCGTTGAGCAGGTCGAGCACCGGCACGCCCGGGCGGATGACGATGTCGTCGCGGAAATAGCGGCTATAATAGACCGCGAACTGCAGCCGCCCGCCATTCGCGCCGCCGAAGCCGCCGCGTCCGCCGCCGCCGCGTCCGCCGCCCGGTCCGCGCTCGCCCCCTCCGGGGCCGCCGCCCGGGGGCGGTCCGCCGGGTCCGTCGCCGCCGGGTCCCCGCCGCAGTCCGGCGAACGGGTTGACCTGCTTCGACTTGAGCGGGATCGACAGATTGAAGCCGAGCCGCATCGTATCGCTCGCTTCGCTGGCGAAGTTGACCGGGCGGGCGTCGATCTGGACGAGGTCGCCGCTCGCGTCGCGGATGAAGCGGTCGGGAAACGCCGCCTCGATCGCCCCGCTCGTCGCCGGGAACCCCGCGATCGCATTGTCGACCCGCGTCCGGATGTAGTTCGCGGTCAGCGTCAGATCTGGCTTCTTGAGCGGCTTGAGATTCAATTCGAGCTTAGTCACTTGCCGCTGGCTCGCTCGCAGCGCCGCCGTGCCGCCGGTGATCTGCGTCACGAACGCGGTCGTGCCGGTCGCGGTGTCGAAGATCGCGACATTGGGGGTGCTGACGACCGGCCCCTGGAGCTGCTGTGCCGACGGTGCGGCGTGGTCGGTGGTGTGGCTCGCGATCACCGTCAGCGCGTCGATCGGCTCCCAGTTGAGGCCGTAGCCAACCGTCGTCAGCGTGCCGAAGTCGGACAGATATTGTGCGGCGAAATTGCCATTGAGCGTCAAGTCGCCGATGAAATCGCCGAAGCCTTCCTTGCGGCTGGTCGCCGGCACGTCGAGGCTGACCTGCCCGCTGCCGATGTCGCGCTTGAAGTGCGTCGTCGTCACCGTCGACGAGCGATCCGATGTGCTGTCGAACCCGCTCGCGCTGCCGAGCACCTTGACCGAGACCGTCGCCTTGCCCGCGGGCAGGTCGATCAGCGGCCCCGAGGCGAGCGCGTCGATATTGCCGCTCGTCGCGAGGCTGCGCGCGGTGTCGGCCCCGCGCAGGATGACGAGCCCCCCGAATGGTGCAAGCGGGTCGCCGCCGGCGGTGACCGCGGCTTGCAACGCGCTGCTGTCGGCGCCGCGGATCGTATTCGTCCGCGTATCGGTGCGGTCGAAGTTGCCGACGACCGACCAGTGCCAGCTGGTGCCGTCGCCGTTGACCGTCCCGCCAAGATGGACCTGCGATGTCTTGGTCTCGCCGGTCAGCGCGCCGAGGCCGGTGGCATAGCGCAGGACCTGCGACCCATCGGCGGGGGCAAAGATGCTCTCGGGCGGGACCGTCAGCAGGACGCTCGCCAGCCCGTTCTCGCCCTTGCTGTCGTCGAGCTCGGCGCGGACGTTCGCGGTCGCCGAGATGCCGCCTTCGAAGACGTGGTTGTAGACCGCGTTGAGCGAGGCGGTGTCGGAGGCCTGCGTCAGTGTGCGGAACTGGGTGAGGTCGGGGACCGGCGGCGACGGCGCGACGGGGCCATTGGTGGCGGCGACGATGCCGCGATCGGCCTCGGTCAGCGCGTCGGCGTGGTTGTACTTGAGGTCGACGTTGAGGCGTCCGTTTTTCTGGATTCGTAGATAGTCGGCCGAGCCGTGCTCGTTGGGGGCCCCGCCTTCGGTCGCCGCGCCGCCGCTCGCCTCGATCGTCTTGGCGCGAAAACGCTGGCGCAGCACGATGTTGACGACGCGCTGGTCGGCTGGATAGCCGTATTTGAGCGCGACCTCCTCGGGCAGGATATCGACCCGCGCGATCGCCTCGGTCGGGATATCCTTGATCTCGTTGAAGCCCGAGATGCGCCGCCCGTTGAGCAGGACGAGCGGCGCGCCGCCCGACCCGCGGTCCGACCGCGTCTGCGGAGCAAGTTCGTCGAGCAGGTCCGAAATCGACGACACGCCGTAGCTGCGGATGTCGGCCGGGCTGAGCTGGATCTCGGGCTTGATGTCGCCGAGGACCGCGCCGGGCTGGTTGCGCGATGCGGTGACGACGATGTCGAGGTCGTCGGGAGCCTCGGCCGGGGCGGGGGCTGCCGTTGGAGCGGGGCCCGTCGCCTGGCCAGCCGCGGGCGGGGCGCTCAGCCCGGCCACCGCCGACACCGCGACCCAACACATTTTTACCCGCGGATTCACGTTCGCCTTACGCCACAACATTGTGACATCCCTTAGTACATTCGTTCGCGAAGTAATTTTGTACGGCAGCGTGGCCTGGACGGCCGATCGTTCGCGGGATGGCTTTACAGACCGCGCTGGCGACGTCCGAAAACCGCCAGACGGTGCACGGCACTCGGCGTATATAAGCTACATGACGACCGCCGCCCTCGACCCCGATGCGTGCTACGCCGCGATCGTCGTGCGCGATGCCGCCGCCGACGGGCGCTTCTTCACCTGCGTCAGGACCACCGGCATCTTCTGCCGCCCGGTCTGTCCGGCGCGCACCCCCCTCCGCAAGAACGTCAGCTTCGTCGCCAGCGCGGAAGCGGCGGTCGCGGCGGGGTATCGCGCGTGCAAGCGCTGCCGCCCCGATGCCGCCCCCGGCAGCCCGGCGTGGGACGGCAGTGCGGCGAGCGTCCGCCGCGCGCTCGCGCTGATCGACGCGGGCGGGCTCGATGAGACGAAAGTCGACATCCTCGGCGACAGGCTCGGGCTCGGCGAGCGGCAGCTTCGACGGCTGTTCGGCAAGCATCTCGGCGCGCCTCCGGTCGCTATCGCGCAGGCCAAGCGCCTCGCCGCCGCAAACGAACTGATCGCCGGCCCGCTGCCGCTGGCGCAGGTCGCGCTCGCCGCTGGGTTCGGCAGCGTCCGCCGCTTCAACGAACTCTATCGCGCTGTCCACGGCGAAACTCCCGCCGCGCGCCGCGCTCGCCTTCGCAAAGGAACCGCCATGCACCTGACCCTGTCGCGCTACGCCTCGCCGGTCGGCGAAATCCTGATCGTCACCGAAGGCGACACCCTCCGCGCGCTCGACTTCGCCGAATACGAAGCGCGGATGCAGTCGCTGCTCGCGCGCCATTATGGTCCGGTGGTCCTCGTCGACGGCGATGCACCCGCTGCCGTCACCGCCGCGCTCGACGCCTATTTTGCCGGGGACACGACCGCGCTCGACGCGCTGCCGGTGGCGACCGGGGGGAGCGAATTCCAGCGATCGGTGTGGGCGGCATTGCGGGCCATCCCGGCGGGAACGACGACCGGCTACGGCGCGCTCGCGGCGGCGCTGGGCAAGCCCGGGGCGGCGAGGGCGGTCGGGCTGGCGAACGGCGCGAACCCGATCGGCATCGTCGTGCCGTGCCACCGCGTGATCGGCGCGAACGGGACGCTGACGGGGTATGCTGGGGGCATTGCGCGGAAGGAGTGGCTGCTGAAGCACGAGGGCGCGCTCACGTCCCCTCTCCCTTCAGGAAAGAGGGAGGGGCCCGCTCGCCCTTCGCGAGTGGGAGGGTGAGGTGTTTCGGGGTTCGACCGCCGCGGCGCCCTCACCCTCCCACGCCAAGCGGCACGGGCCCCTTCCTCTCCCCTGAAGGGAGAGGGGAGTCAGACCTCGAATTCGACGATCACCGCGTCAACCGCGAGGCTCTCCCCGACCTTCGCCCGGACGTCCTTGACCACCGCGCTCTTCTCCGCGCGGAGGATGTTCTCCATCTTCATCGCCTCGATCGTCGCGACCGCCTGGCCCGCCTCGACGCGGTCGCCGGGCGCGACGGTCAGTGAGACGACGAGTCCCGGCATCGGGCACAGCAGGAAGCGCGACAGGTCGGGCGGCACCTTGATCAGCATGTGCGCCGCAAGCTCGGCAGCGCGCGGCGTCAGGACGCGGACGTTCGCCGCGCGGCCGCCGGTGGTCAGGCGGAAGCCGACCGCGCGGCGATCGACCGCGACCGAGACTTCGCCCGCTGCGCCCGAGCCGTCGCTGTCCTGTATCCGCGCGACGAACAAAGGCTCGCCGACCCGCCAGTCGGTCGTGACGCGGACTTCGCGCGCGGCGTCGCCGGTCCCGATCAGCAGTTCGTAGGCATCGCCGGTCGCGAGCACGTCGACCGGCACGCGCTCACCGTCCAACTCGACCACCCAGTCCTCGCCGAACACCGCGCCATGGCCGCTGAGTTGCCCGTCGATCAACTGTGCGCGCTCGGTCAGGACCGCGTTCATCACCGCGGCCGACGCGATCATCGTCGTCGTTCCCGCCTCGCTCGCCGGGCCGCCGTGGAAGCCGTCGGGATATTCCTCGGCGATGAACGCGGTCGTTACTGCCTCGCCGGCTTGGAAGCGCGGGTGCGTCATCACCGCCGCGAGGAAGTCGATGTTGTGGCCGATCCCGCGGATCAGATATTGGTCGAGTGCCTTTGCCTGCGCCGCGATCGCCCCGGCGCGGGTCGGCGCATGGGTGATCAGCTTGGCGATCATCGGGTCGTAGAAGCGGCTGATCTCGCTACCCTCGACGACGCCGGTGTCGACGCGGACCGGGGGCGAGGGCGGGACGTAGGTCGCGAGCCGCCCGATCGACGGCAGGAAGCCGCGATACGGGTCCTCGGCATAGATGCGCGTTTCGATCGCCCAGCCGTCGAGCCGGACGTCGGCTTGGGTGAAGCCGAGCGGTTCGCCCGCCGCGACGCGGATCATCGCCTCGACGAGGTCGATCCCGGTGATCGCCTCGGTCACCGGATGCTCGACCTGGAGCCGGGTGTTCATCTCGAGGAAGTAGAAGCTGCGGTCGGCCCCCGCGATGAATTCGACCGTCCCGGCGCTGGTGTAGCCGACGCCCTTCGCCAGCGCGACCGCCTGCTCGCCCATCGCCTTGCGCATCGCGGGGGTGACGAACGGGGAGGGGGCCTCCTCGACGACCTTCTGGTGGCGGCGCTGGATCGAGCAGTCGCGCTCGTTCAAATAGACGATGTTGCCCTGCGTATCGCCGAGCAGCTGGATTTCGATGTGGCGCGGCTGCTCGATGAACTTCTCGATGAAGACGCGGTCGTCGCCGAAGCTCGCCAGCCCTTCGCGCTTGGTCGCCTCGAAGCCGTCGCGGACGTCGGTCTCGCTCCACGCCAGCCGCATCCCCTTGCCGCCGCCGCCGGCGCTCGCCTTCATCATCACCGGATAGCCGATCTCGCCGGCGATGCGCACCGCGTGGTCGGTGTCGTCGATCTCGCCGACGAATCCGGGAACGACCGAGACGCCCGCGGCCTTGGCGAGCTTCTTCGATTCGATCTTGTCGCCCATCGCCGCGATCGCCGTCGCGGGCGGGCCGATGAAGACGACCCCCGCGGCGTCGCACGCTTCGCGGAAGCTCGCGCGTTCGGACAGGAAGCCATAGCCTGGGTGGACCGCCTGCGCGCCGGTCGCGAGGCACGCGGCGATGATCGCGTCGCCTAGCAAGTAGCTTTCAGCGGCGGGCGGCGGCCCGAGGCGTACCGCCTCGTCGGCCATCTCGACGTGGAGCGCGCCCGCGTCGGCATCCGAGTACACCGCGACGGTCGCGATCCCCATCTTGCGGCACGACCGGATCACCCGGCACGCGATCTCGCCGCGGTTGGCGATGAGGATTTTTGTGAACATGATTGCTCCCTGACACCCGTCGTTCAACCGGGCGGTGACCGCGTCGTCAAGGACTTGCTTTATCGCGCCGTCTGCCGAGTGCCGGCTTCAGGCCAGCGCGCCCGCAAGTTTACGGCTCGCAAGGTCACGTTTGCGTATGGCTCGCGATCGATGGTGGGTGCGCGTGCCCATCGTCGATCGCGAGCCTGCGGGTCAGTTGCGGAAGACGACCGTCCGCGTGCGGTTGAGCAGGATCCGGTCGTCGAGATGGTAGGCGACCGCGGTCGACAGGACGCGGCGTTCGATGTCGCGGCCCTTGCGGACGAGGTCCTCGGGCGTGTCGGCGTGGCTGATCGGCTCGACATCCTGCGCGATGATCGGGCCTTCGTCGAGGTCGGCGGTAACGTAATGCGCGGTCGCGCCGATCATCTTGACCCCGCGTGCGTGCGCCTGGTGGTACGGCTTGGCGCCCTTGAACCCCGGCAGGAAGCTGTGGTGGATGTTGATGCAGCGCCCGCTGAGGAATGTCGCAAGATCGTCCGACAGGATCTGCATGTACCGCGCAAGCACGACGAGCTCGGCCCCGGTCTCGTCGACGATCCGCTTGATCTGCGCTTCCTGCTGCGGCTTGGTTTCGCGAGTGACCGGCAGATAGTGATACGGAATATCGCCGATCATCGAGATTTGCAGCGCGTCGCGCGGGTGGTTCGAGACGATCCCGACGACGTCCATCGACAGTTCGCCGATCCGGCGGCGATACAGGATGTCGCCGAGGCAATGGTCGAACTTCGACACGAGAAGCAGGACGCGCTGGCGCTCGGTCGACGGGCGCAGCTTCCACGCCATCGCATGCTCGGCGCCGATGACGGCGAAATCGGTGCGCAGCCGCTCGACCGTCACCACCGGGTCGATCAGCTCGAACACCACCCGCATGAAGAAATAACCGGTCTGGCGGTCGTCGAACTGCTGAGCATCGAGGATGTTGCCACCGTTCTTGGCGAGGAACATCGCCACCGTCGCGACCAGCCCGGGGCGGTCGGGACACGACAGCGATAGCGTACAAATCTCGGTCACGCCGGCCTATCTCCCTTGTTGCGCGGATGATGCCGGGCGGCGTAGTCGCCGATCCACTCGACCGTGCGCTGCAGACCACCGAACGGGTAGAAGTGCAACCGCACCGCCCCGTGTCCCGGCGTGATTCCCTTGCCCAGCGCGTCGACGAGCCGGTCGGGACCCGCGGTGCCGAGCAGCTTGGTCAGCGACACGCCGTATTTCGACATCACGCTCGCGGTCGCGCCGACGCCGCAGTGCGCGGCAAAGCGGAGCAATGTCTTGATCCCGGCGGGACCCGGAACGCCGATCCGCACCGGTGCGGTGATGCCGCGCGATCGCAGTTCGCCGAGCCAGGCGAGCAGCGGATCGGCGTCGAAACCGAATTGCGTGACGACCAGCGGGGCCATGCCGCGATCGCTGACTTCGCGGTCCTTCTCGGCGAGCGCGGCCCATAATTCGGCCGACTGCATCGCCGGGTGGCCGTCGGGATGCCCGGCGATGCCGACCGCCTTGATGCCGTTGCGCTCGAACAGCCCGGTCCGCAGCAACGACATCGTATCGGCGAATGGGCCGACCGGGACGGGGGGATCGCCCGCGACGAGGAACACCCGCCGGACTCCCGCCTCTGCAGTCGAGCGTTCGACGATCGCGGCGAGTTCGTCGTGCGAGGTGATCCGCCGTGCCGACAGATGCGGCATCGGCTCGAAGCCAAGTTCGCGGACCCGGATCGCGGCAGCGATGCGCGCGTCCATCGTCTCGCCGGGCAGGAAGGTGATCGCGATCGGCGTATTCGGCGCGATCGCCGGTGCGGCGATCCCGAGCGCATCGATGTCCTTCGCGGTCATCTCGAGCGAATAGCCGTCGGTCATCACCGACGGTGCTGCCTGCGCCCAGGCAGGGTGTAATGCGCTGCTTGCATCCATCGTCGGCTGATCCTCCCCAGTCTGGCCCGCCAAGCCAGATGACCCCTAGCGCATCAAGTTTTCTTCGGATACCAGAATGTTTCATAACCGCGAATGGGGAATCATGAACGCGGCGTTGTCGCCTAACCTGCTGCTGCTGCCCGGCCTGATGTGTGACTCGCGGATATTCGCGGCGCAGCTGGAGCGGTTTGCGGGCGCGGTTGCGATCGACGGCTTTGGCGAGCGCTCGCGGCTGACCGACATGGCGCGCGACGTTCTCGACACCGTCCCCGGCCGTTATGCGCTCCTCGGCCACTCGATGGGCGGGCGCGTCGCGCTCGAGATCGTCCGCCTCGCGCCCGAGCGGGTCGCACGGCTCGCGCTGCTCAGCACGGGCACGCATCCGGTCCATTCGGGGGAGGCCGACAAGCGCCAGCGCCTCGTCGAGATTGGGCGAACGAAGGGAACGCAGGCGCTCGTCGACGCATGGCTCCCGCCGATGCTCGCCCCCGCTGATCGCGCGAATCCGGCCCTGTACGACCCGCTTGCAACGATGTGCCGCGAGGTCGGCGTCGCGGCGTTCGCGGCGCAGATCGAGGCGCTGCTGACGCGCCCCGAAGTCGACAGCCTGCTGCCGGCGATCGCCTGCCCGACGATGATCGCCGTCGGCAGCGACGACGCGTGGAGCCCGCCCGCCCAGCACGCGGCGATCCACGCGGCCATCCCACAATCTTGGCTGACAATCTTCGCGGGGGCGGGGCATATGCTGCCGGTCGAGGCCCCCGGACCGTTGAACGACGCGATCGCCGCCTGGCTATCGCAGCCCACCCCAGACTGACCATCGGAAAACAGGAGCGAATAGATGACCGAGAATAACCTCGAAGCCGTGTTGAGTGCGGGTGGCGATATCATCGACCTGCTGCGTAACCAGCAGACCGGACCCAACGCCTACCCCGGCGTTCCTGCCGAATATTCGAACTGGCGCAGCGAGCAGATGGCGTGGGTCGACACCTGCGTGCTGTTCAACCAGTCGTACCACATGGTCGATCTCGAAGTGTCGGGTCCCGACGCCTTCGCCATGCTCAACCATCTCGGCATCAACAGCTTCAAGGGCTTCGTCCCCGACCGCGCCAAGCAGTTCGTGCCCGTCACGCCCGACGGCTATGTCATTGGCGACGTCATCCTGTTCTACCTCGAGGAGAACCGCTTCAACCTCGTCGGCCGCGCGCCGGTGATCGAGTGGGTCGAATATCACGCCCAGACCGGCAAGTGGAACGTCACCGTCGAGCGCGACGAGCGCACCGCCGCGCGTCCCGATCCGCAAAACCGCAAATCGTTCCGCTTCCAGCTTCAGGGGCCGAACGCGATGAAGACGCTCGAGAAGGCACTCGGCCAGACCCCGCCCGACCTCAAGTTTTTCCACATGACGACGATGACGATCGCTGGAAAGACGGTTCGCGCGCTGCGTCACGGCATGGCCGGGCAGCCTGGCTATGAACTGTTCGGGCCGTTCGCCGATCACGACATCGTCCGGCAGGCGCTGATCGACGCCGGCAAGGACTTCGGGCTCACGCTGGTCGGCGGGCGCACCTATTCGTCGAACACGCTCGAGTCGGGCTGGATTCCGTCGCCGCTGCCCGCCGTCTACACCGGCGAGGCGCTCAAGCCGTACCGCGAGTGGCTGACCGCCAACTCGTACGAAGCCAAGGCGTCGATCGGCGGCAGCTTCGTCCCCGACTCGGTCGAAGGTTATTATCTGACCCCGTGGGACCTCGGCTACGGCCTGTTCGTCAAGTTCGACCACGACTTCATCGGCCGCGAAGCGCTCGAGAAGATGGCCGAGCAGCCGCACCGCAAGAAGGTCACGCTCGCGCTCGATTCCGAAGACGTCGTCCGCGTGATGAGCTCGTCGTTGCAGAAGGGCGAGCGCGCGAAGTACATGGAGTTCCCGTCGGCGGTCTATTCGATGCACCCGTACGACTCGGTGCTCGTCGATGGGACGATCGTCGGCGTGTCGACATGGGTCGGCTACAGCGCCAACGAGGGCAAGATGCTGACGCTGGCGATGCTCGACGAGGAGCATGCAGTGCCGGGGACGGTCGTTACCCTGTTGTGGGGGGAGCCCGACGGCGGAACGCGCAAGCCGACGGTCGAGCGTCACGTCCAGACCGAGATCAAGGCGATCGTCAGCCCGGTGCCGTACTCGGAAGTTGCGCGCGACAGCTATGCCGACAGCTGGCGCACCCGCCAGCCGGCTTAATCGCTGAGGTTTAGGCGCGCGTCCAAGCCGGACGCGCGCCGCTCAGCCCGAGCCGAGCAGGTCGGCGGTGCGGATCAGCAGGTCGGCCGCCCGCCGCTCGACCGCGGCGTCGAAACGCACCGCCGGGATTGCGACGCTGAATGCGCCGACGACCTCGTCGTCGATCCGCGCGACCCGGCCCATGCCGTGGATGCCGGGGGTGTGCTCCTCGCGCGTGTGCGCGATGCCGGTGCGACGGATATCGTCGATCTCGGCCCGAAGCGCTGTATCCGCAACGATTGTCGATGCGGTAAAGGCGACCCGGTCGGTTTCGGCAAGATAGCGGTCGAGTTCGGCGTCGGCGAGTGCGGCGAGCAGCGCCTTGCCCGCCGAGAAACCGTGAAGCGCCGCGCGCGATCCGGTGCGGACGGCATAGCGCAGCGCGTGCTCGCTCGATTCGGTCGCGAGCGCCTCGACCTCCCAGTCGCGGCGGACGAAGAACGACGCCGTCTCGTTGAGCTGGATTCGCAGCGTCCGCACCAACGGCGCGACCCGGTCGGCGAGCGAGAACACCGGCGTCTGGGTCTGCAGCCGTGCCAGCCCCGGGCCGCTGGCGTAGCGCCGCCCGGTCCGCACGAGATAGTCGCGCTCGACGAGCGTGCCGAGCAGGTACGACAGGCTGCTGACCGGAATGCCGAGCGCCTCCGAAATCTCCTGTGCGACGAGCGGGCGGCCGCGCGACACGACGTACTCGATGATGTCGAGCGTGCGCATCGCTGACTTGACCGTCGCGGGCGACGAGGTGTCGGTCATCCGCTCTACGCCGCGCCTGCTCGAGTGGACGGCGTCATCCGGCAACGACGATCGACCCGCGCCGCTCGGCGAAGCGCCAACCATCGGGCGTCCGGACGAAGCGGTCGTGGAACGATCCGACCAAGGGCATTCCGGGGCCGTTGAACAGCAGCATCGCGGTCTCGCCGTGCGCCTCGGTCGCGCTGTCGACGTCGACGACGATATTGCCGCCGACGTGCCGCGTTACGCGGGGAGGGCGCGCGAGAAACGAGGCGAGGATCGCGGCGCGCCCGCTGACCGGGTCGTTGGGCGCAGTCGGCCGGATCATGACGCCGTCGTCGGCATAAAGCGCCGCGGCACCGTGCCAATCGCTCCGATCGACGAGATTGAAATAGAGAGCGATCAGCCGGGCGCAGTCGGCCTCGATCGCGCGGCGCTCGGCGGCGTCGATCACGCGGCCTCCAGCACGATATGCCCGACCGCAGTGTTCGACGCCGGGACGTGATAGAAGCGGTGCCGCTCGACCGGGTCGCGGCCAAGCGCGCCGCGCATGATCAGCCACATGATCAGCTCGATCCCCTCCGACCCGGCCTCGCGAATATACTCGTAATGCGTGATCTTGCGCAGCGCGGCGGGATCGGCGGCGAGCCGGTCGAGAAAGGCGGTGTCGAACTCGCGGTTGATCAGCCCCGCGCGTGGACCTTGAAGTTGGTGGCTCATTCCGCCGGTGCCCCAGACCTGGACGTTGAGGTCCTCTGGGAACGACGCCACCGCACGTGCGATCGCCTCGCCGAGCCGGTAGCAGCGGTCGCCCGACGGCGGCGGGAACTGGGTGACGTTGACCATCACCGGGACGACGCGGACCGGCCACTGCTCGACGCTGCCGAACAGCAGCGACAGCGGCACGGTCATGCCGTGATCGACCTCCATCTCGTTCAGGATGGTCATGTCGAACTCGTCGATGATCAGCGATTGCGCGATGTGCGCGGCGAGTTCGGGGTGGCCCTCGACGACCGGCACCGGGCGCGCGCCCCAGCCTTCGTCGGCGGGGGTATAGCTGTCGGCGCACCCGATCGCGAAGGTCGGCACGACCTCGAGCATCAGGCTCGTCGCGTGATCGTTGAACACGAGGATGACGACGTCGGGCTTGACCTCATGCTCCCACGCACGGCTCCAGTCGTAGCCGGCGAAGACCGGCGCCCAATACGGCTCCGCCGACTTCTTGAGGTCGATCGCCGCGCCGATCGCGGGAACGTGGCTCGTCCCGACGCCTGCCGTGATCCGCGCCATGTCAGAACCTCCCTGTGATCGAGCGGTTGCCGGTCGGCGTCCGGCCCCCGGCGATCATCATCGCGGCGTAATCGTCGCCGCTCATCCCCGCCATCGTGCCGACCGCGCGCTGGACGCTCCAGCCGTCGGTGTTCGAGATCTTGACGAGGAAGTAGATGTTGCCGCCGAGCCCGATCAGCCGGTTGAAGTCGCGGTCGACGACCCCCTGGCGCTGTTCGGGGGTCATCGCGAAGCGGTCGAGATACGCGCCCTGGTCGGCCTTGAACGCGGCGCGGTTCTCCGCCTTCATCAGCGACATGCAGAAGCGGTGGAGCTGGTACGCCCGCCGCGAGCTTGCCGTGGTGAAGATCGTCGTGCCCGGGATATCCGCCAGATCGGCCGCATCGTACCCCGGGCCAGCTTGCGAAGAACCGTCCATCGTCAGCCTCCTAGAACTTGTAGCCGATCGTCCCGCCGAATGTGCGCGGCGGCAGGTAGATCGCGCCGATCAGCCGTCCGGTCGCCAGCGCGAAGGTGCTGGCGGGGCGGAAGACGTCGGTCAGGTTCTTGACCCACGCCTGCACGGTGATCTTGTCGCCGTCGCGCGCATAGGTCAGCGAGGCGTCGAACTGGGTGTAGGCGTTGCTGCTCTCGATATCGCGTTTGAACTCGCTGAAGTAGGTCTTGCTCTTGTACGAGATGTCGAGCGACGGCGTTACCGTGCCGTTGAAGCTCGGGGTAGCGATTTCGTACGCGGCATGCCCGTTCGCCGACCAGCGCGGGCTGTTGCGCGTCGGGTTGCCGGCAAGCTGGATATTGCCGCCACCGGGGGCGCCGAATGCGGTCGGATCGGGGTTGGTGACGGCGTTATACGGCGTCCCGCCCGTGACGTTGCGCGCGTTCAGGGGGTCGAGCGTCAGGCAATCGACGAAGTGTGAATCGGTGTACGACACCGCGCTCGACAGCGTCAGGCCCTGGATCGGCCGCGCATTGGCTTCGAGCTCGAAGCCCTTGGCGCGGGTCTTGGCCGCGTTCTGGAAGATCGTCTGATAGCCGGTCGGACCGCCCGCGATCGTCTTGTTGAGCTGGAGGCCGTTCAGGACATAGCTGTAGCCCGCCAGATTGAGCGTCAGCCAGCGTGCGACCGTCGTCTTGATGCCGACTTCGTGGTTCTTGATCTTCTCAGGGTCGACGATCGTCGTGCTGCCCGCGGCGTTCTCGGGCGACCCCGCCTTGAACCCTTCCGAATAGGTATAATACAGCAAGACGTTGCGGTTCGGCTGCCACTCGAGCCCGGCGGTCGGGGTGAAGTCGCGGAAGGTTCGTGCGCGGCGGGTGCCGTCGGCCGTGTAGACGATGACCGGGCCGAGGCCGTTGCGGGCGATGACGATCGCCGGGTTTTCCGACGTGACATGCTCGCTCGACCAGCGGCCGCCGAGCTTGACCGAGACGCCCTGCAGCGCATCGAACAGCGCGCCGAGCTTGATCTCGGTCTGGCCGAACACCGCGAAGGTCTCGTCGCCGAGGTTCGAGTGGGTGCAGACGCGCTTCGGCGCGATGATCGTCCCCCCGCCGGAGACGGTGCTCGGCGAGTACCCGCACTGGTCGTAGGCGGTGGCGAGGTTGACGCCCGCCGCGTTCAACACGCCGATGTTCGACGCCTGCCCGTTGCGATCGGCGAGGCCGACGGTGTCGCGCGGACGCTGTCGCTCGTTGAAGTAGTAGAGCCCGAGGAC
>JAYTTV010000244.1:0-14846 GCA_043745075.1 Sphingomonadaceae bacterium | reverse complement strand
GGTCGAAACCGCGTTCACGCTTGTCGAAGCCACCACGGCCGGGGCCACGCCCGCGTTTATCAAAGCTCATCGTCGAATAGTCTTTCGTAATTGTTCGCATTATCGTCTGTCGTTCGGGGCTTCCCGCCGATCACGCCCGGAGCCGCACGAACGCCCGGATGCAGGACAAGCCAAGCTGCTCCAATTGAATGCTTATACGAATTTCGCGTCCCCCGCGAGCAGTTTGTGGAAAACCAGTTTTAACGACCGCAGGTGCGAAGAAATCAAGGAAATATATACCATTATCGCCCTATGAATGTTATGCTGCGATGCACCATGAGGGATGCGACATGCTCGGCCCGGTCGAAAGCTTTGCCATCGAACACCTCGTCGTCCTGGCGGCAGGAGTCGTCTCGCTGCTCGCCGGGCTCGCGCTGCGAAACTACGGGCGGCGGCTCGAACGCCAGACCCGTGACCGTGGCCAGCGACTGATCAACTAACTCCCGCGCGACGGTCGGACCGCTCCGATCGCACCCGCCGCACGGGTGACTTGGGCGTCGCGCACTGCTAGTCGCCAGCGGATGACAATTTACCTGCACGAGGGCGACCTGCCCAAAGACGTCTTCGCCCCCGGGCCAATCGCGGTCGACACCGAGACGATGGGCCTCCACCCGGCACGCGACCGGCTGTGCCTGATCCAGCTCGCCGACGGCCACGGCGACGAACATCTCGTCCGATTCGAGGCGGGACACTATGATGCTCCGGTCCTGAAGCGCGTCCTCGCTGACCCGGCGCGGGTCAAGCTGTACCACTTCGCCCGATTCGATCTCGCGGTGATCCAGGCGTATCTCGGCGTTCGCGCCGGGCCGGTGTTCTGCACCAAGATCGCGTCGAAGCTGGTCCGCACCTACACCGACCGGCACGGGCTGAAGGACCTGCTCCGCGACACCATCGGGGTCGACGTATCGAAGGCGCAGCAGTCGTCGGACTGGGGCGCCGCGGTCCTGACCGACGCGCAGAAGGACTATGCCGCGTCCGACGTCCGCTACCTTCACCGCGCGGTCGACGTGCTCAAGGAACGGCTGGCGCGCGAGGGCCGCACCGGGCTCGCCGAGGCGTGCTTCGACTTCCTGCCGTGGCGCGCCGACCTCGACCTCGCCGGCTGGCCCGAGTCGGACATCTTCGCGCACCTATGATCGGGCCGCGCTAATGACCGCGAGCGCTGTGACCGCGACCGCAATCCGCGCGCGCGCCGCGCTCCCCGGCGGGAGCTGGGACCGATTCGTCGCGCTCGCCAAGATCGCGCTGCCGGCGGCGGCGGTCGTCCTGATGGCGACGATCATCATCTGGCCGCTGAGTTCGGCGCGCGAATTCTCGTTCCTGCTGGCGAAGGACAAGGTCGCGATGTCGAAGGAGCGGCTGCGGACCGACACCGCGATGTATCGCGGCCGGACTGCGGACGGCCAGCCGTTCGAGATCCGCGCCGGCAACGCGGTGCAAAAATCGTCGGCAGTGCCGGTGATCGAGCTCAGCCGCCTTGCGGCCGACGTCACCCTCGACGACGGTCCTGCCCGCGTCACCGCGCCGTCGGGGCGGTACGAGATCGACCACGACCTGCTCGTCATCGCTGGGCCGGTGCGGATGGACAGCGCGGCCGGCTACACGTTGAACGGCGCCGACGTCCGCGTCAGCCTGCTCGACCAGACCGTCGCCAGCGACCTGCCCGTCACCGGCACGCTCCCGCTTGGCAATTTCCGCGGTAACAACCTGCGCGCCGACATCGGCGGCAAGCGCGTCCGGCTCGCCGGCGGCACGCACTTGCACATCGTCCCCGCTTCCCACAGGAAAGCCGCATGAAGCGTTTCGCGTTGATCCTCGCCCTCGTCGCGGCTCCGCTCGCGGCGCAAAGCGCGCTCAAGGGCCATAATGCCGACGCGCCGATCGACGTCGACGCCAAGGCGATCGACGTCCTCGACGCCAACGGCAAGGCGATCTTCAACGGCGACGTCCGCATCACGCAGGGCGACATGAAGCTCAACGCCGACACGGTCACGGTCTTCTACAGCCGGTCGAAAAAGGGCGGCAGCCCCGAGATCGAGCGCCTCGACGCCCAGAACAACGTCAAGCTCGTCACCCCGAGCGAGACCGCGACCGGGCGCTACGGCATCTATGACGTATCGCAAAAGACGATCACCCTCGTCGGCGGCGTGACGCTGACGCACGGCGAGTCGGTCCTCCACGGCCAGCGCCTGTCGATCGACCTCGACACCGGGCGGTCGAAGCTCGACGGCGCCGGCACCGCCGCATCGCCCGGCCAGCCCGCGACGAGCGGCGGCCGCGTCACCGGCCGGTTTGTGGTCCCGCCGCGCAATTCGGCGAAATAACGCGGGGATCATCCGTGCCGCCGATGCGGCAGGGCGACTAGCCGCGTCGCCCCCCCTCGCCTACACGCTCTCGGACATGACCCTTCCCTCCACCGGCAGCTTCGAACGCGGCGTCCACCGCCTGCCGACGCGCGTCTATTTCGAGGACACCGACCTTACCGGGATCGTCTACCACGCCAATTACCTGCGCTTCATGGAGCGCGCCCGGACCGAGATGCTCCGCGCGCTCGGAATCGAGCAGCAGGCGATGATGACGGCGGGCGATGGCTATTATTCGGTTTACGACCTGTCGGTGACGTACATGGCCCCTGCCCGGCTTGACGATGTGCTGACCGTCAAAAGCTGGGTTCTCCAGGTCCGCGCGGCGGCGACGGTCATCGGGCAGGACGTCTGGCGCGGCGCGACGCAGTTGACCCGCGGGCGCGTCACCGCCGCGTGGCTCGGCATGAACGGTCGTCCGCAGCGGCAACCGCGCGACTGGGCACGACGTTTCTCCGACCTGCTAACCGAGGCGACCCAAGACTAATGCCCACCGTCACCGTGCCCGGCGTCCTCGCCAAGACCGCCATCGACATGTCGCCGCTGGCGCTGTTCTTGCAGGCCGACATCGTCGTCAAACTCGTCATGCTCGGGCTGATCGCCGCGAGCATCTGGTCGTGGGCGATCATCCTCGAGCGCAGCCGGCGGCTGTCGGCGATCAACGCGCAGGCGAAGGCGTTCGAGGACTGGTTCTGGAAGTCGGATAGCCTCGACGCGCTCTACGAGCCGGCGGCGAAGGCGAAGCATCCGTCGGCGCGGCTGTTCGTCGCCGGCATGAACGAATGGCGGCGGAGCATCGCCCGCGGCAAGATCGACCGCGAGGGCGTGCGCTCGCGGTTGACCTCGATCCTCGGCGTCGCGATCGCCCGCGAGATCGACGAGCTCGGCAACCGGCTCAGCGTCCTCGCGACGATCGGCTCGGTCGCGCCGTTCGTCGGGCTGTTCGGCACCGTGTGGGGGATCATGCGCGCATTCGGAGCGATCGCGGCGTCGCAGAACACCTCGCTCGGCGTCGTCGCCCCGGGTATCGCCGAGGCGTTGTTCGCCACCGCGCTCGGGCTGTTCGCGGCGATCCCGGCGGTGATCGGCTATAACCGGTTGCTTCACGGCCTTGGGCGGCTCGAGGCACGGCTGTCGGCGTTCGCTGAGGAATTCCACGGCCTGCTGTCGCGGCAGCTCGACGGGATGGAGGAGCGCTGATGGCGATGGGGCTGCAATCCCGCCGCGGCCGCCGCGCGCCGATGGCCGAGATCAACGTGACACCGATGGTCGACGTCATGCTCGTCCTGCTGATCATCTTCATGGTCACCGCGCCGCTGCTCGTCACCGGCGTGCCGGTCGACTTGCCCGACAGCAAGGCGAGCGCGCTTAAAGCCGACGACAAGCCGATCCAGATCTCGCTCGACGGCACCGGCGCGGTATTCATCGACGATGCCAATATCCCGCCCGACTCGCTGTCGGCGAAGCTCAGCGCGATCCACGACGCCCGCACCGACGATCCGCGCGTCTATGTGCGTGCCGCGCGGACGCTCGATTACGGCCGGGTGATGACGGTGGTCGGCGAGGTCTCGGCGGCAGGCTTCCGCAAGGTGGCGCTGGTCAGCGCCCCCGCCCCGGCACCGAAACGGAAGTGATGGGTCGCGGAAGCTCGCGATGATTTGCACCGGACACGCGTGATGACCGAACGCCAGTCGCTCGCCGTCGTCGGGCTCGCGCACCTTGTCCTGCTCGCGGTCCTGTCGCTGGCGCTGACGTCGGTGACACCGCCTCTGCCCGCCGAGGACCCGACCCCGGTCGACGTGGTCACCCTCGCCGACGTGCCCAAGATCCCGACCCCGCCGAAGCCGTCGAAGGCCGCCGCGCCCGAAAAGACCGTCGAGGCGACCGCGCCGCCCGACCCGACCCCGCCGACACCCAAGCCCGAACCGGTCCCAACCCCCGACCCGGTCCCGACGCCGAAGCCCGTAAAGCCGAAGCCCGAGCCCAAGGTCGAGCCGGTCGAGAAACCCGAGCCGAAGCCGGAAAAGCCCAAGCCCGAGAAACCCAAGCCCGAAAAGGCCAAGCCCGCGCCGAAACTGCTCGACGCCGAGGCGCTGTCGAACCTCCTCGACAAGAGCCTGCCCAAGGCGAAGGTCAAGCCGCTCGACACCTCGGCGCTGGCGAAGACGATCGAGAAGGCGATGCCCAAGACCGCGCGGATCGACCCGCGCGCGACGGCGACGCTGATCGCGCTGATCCGCTCGCAGGTCGCGCCGTGCTGGAACCCGCCGATCGGGGGGGCCGACGTCAAGAAGATGACGGTACTGCTCCATCTTGACATCAACCGCGACGGAACGGTCGTCGGACGCCCGGGGATCGTCAGCCAGACCGGGGTTAACTCCGGCAACGCCGACTATGCCCGCGCCTTCGCCGAAACCGCCCGCCGCGCCGTCCTCCGCTGCGCCCCGCTCAAACTGCCTGCCGAGCAGTACGACCAGTGGAAGGCAGTGGAGATCAACTTCGACCCGAGCGATATGGGGTAAACCCTTTCGCTCGCAGGCGAGGGGTAGCAGCGTGGCGACGAAAGCGGGTAGAGAGCGCGTATGCGTACCCTTTCCCTGATCCTCGCCCTCCTGATCTCCACCCCCGCGCTCGCAGTGATCCGGGTCGACATCAACTCCGGCACCGCGCAGCCGCTTCCGGTTGCCGTCCCCGCTTTCGCCACCGCATCCGCCGTCGCGACCGAGGCCGGGACGACCACCGCGCTCGGTGCCCAGGTCGCGAGCGTCATTGCCGCCGACCTCGGCTCGTCGGGGCTGTTTCGCCCGCTCGACCCGGCCGCCTTCACCACCACCGTCGCGCCCGCCGACGTCACCGCGCCGCAGTTCGCCGCGTGGCGTACGATCGCGGCGCAGGCGCTGATCACCGGCAACGTCACCGCCAATCCCGACGGCGGCATCACCGTCGGCTGCTACGCGTATGACGTGTTCTCGTCGGAGGAGCTGGCGCGGCAGGGGTTCGTCACGACGGCGGCGAACTGGCGACGCGCGGCGCATAAATGCGCCGACCTCGTCTATTCGCGGCTGACCGGCGAGACCGGTTATTTCGACAGCCGCATCGTCTATGTCTCCGAGACCGGACCGAAGACCCACCGGATCAAGCGCCTTGCGGTGATGGACCAGGACGGCGCCGGGCATCGCTTCCTGACCAACGGGCAGTCGCTCGTGCTGACGCCGCGCTTCGCGCCGAACCAGCAGACGCTGACGTACATGTCTTTCGCCAACAACCGCCCGCGGGTGTGGATCTACACGATCGGCTCGGGGCATCAGGAGGCGATCAGCGATACCGGCAACATGAGCTCGTCGCCGCGCTTTTCGCCCGATGGCGCGACGCTCGTCTATTCGATCAGCCAGAACGGCACGACCGACATCTACAAGATGAACCTTGCGAATCGCAGCGTCACGCGGCTGACGAACGGGCCCGGCATCAGCACGTCGCCAAGCTATTCCCCCGACGGCTCGAAGATCGTCTTCGAGAGCGATCGCAGCGGCGGCCAGCAGGTCTATACGATGAACGCCGACGGTTCGGGCCAGCAGCGGATCAGCTTCGGCGAGGGGCGCGCCGGGACTCCGGTATGGTCACCGCGCGGTGACCTGATCGCCTTTACCCGCCTGACGTCGGCCAAGCACCGCATCGCCGTCATGCGGCCCGACGGCGGCGGAGAGCGGCTGTTGACCGACGCCTATCAGGACGAGGGCCCGACATGGTCGCCGAACGGGCGCGTCATCCTGTTCTTCCGCACTGCGGCAGGACGCGGCGGCAAGGTCGATCTCCACTCGGTCGACCTGTCGGGCGCAAACGAGCGGCAGATAAAAACGCCACTCGATGGGTCCGACCCGGCGTGGTCGCCGTTGTTGCCGTAACAAGCATCGGCTATCGGTTCACCTTCACCGTCGAAAGGCTGCTTCATGCTGCATCGCGCATCAACCCTGGCGATCGTCGCCGTCCTCGTCGGCACCGCTGCGTGCTCGACCAAGAAGAAGGCGCTTCCGCCGCCGCCCCCCCCGGCGACCGCGCCGATGGCCCCGAGCATGGCACCGTCGTCGAATTCGGGCAGTGGCGACACCGGCGTCGGCACGACCAACCTCCCCGGCAGCGTCGCCGACTTCAAGGCGACGAGCGGCTCGGACACAGTGCTGTTCGCGTATGACAGCTACGACGTCGACGACACCGCCAAGGCGATCCTCGGCAAGCAGGCCGAATGGCTCGCGCGCTATCCCGGGGTGAAGGTCACCGTCGAGGGCCACACCGACGAGCGCGGCACCCGCGAATACAACCTCGCCCTCGGCGACCGCCGGGCGAGTGCGGCGAAGAACTTCCTTGCAGCTCAGGGTGTCAATTCAAGCCGGATCGCGACGATCAGCTACGGCAAGGAGCGCCCGGTCGCCGATGGCACCGACGAGTCGGCCTACGCGCAGAACCGGCGCGCCGTGACAGTCATCGTCAGCGGCGCGAAGTAACTTCAACTCCTCCCTCGCTCTTGCGGGGGAGGGGGACCGCGCCGTTTCAGGCGTGGTGGAGGGGGCGGCTGGGCGGAAACTTCGTTGCGGAGCCCCCTACACCATCGCAAGAGCGATGGTCCCCCTCCCCCGAAGACGGGGGAGGATTTACTTCCGTTCGATCTTGTAGACGCTCGCCGGCGGGGCATTCACCAGCACCGTCGAGGTACGGCTTGCCTTCAAGCCGAGCGCGTCGAGGACGCTATCGGCGACCGGACAGCGGAAGCCGTAGGTGAACTGGTACATCGCGCCATCAGGCCGCAGCTCGCTGAACGCGGTGCCGAGGATGGCGAGGACGACGGGTTTCGGCATCGACAGGATCGGCAGGCCGCTGACCACCGCGCCGACCGTCCCCGCCCCGAACAGCGGCACGTCGTGGAGCGCGCCCGCGCTACCCTCGACGATCCGCACCGCCGGGAATCGCTTGCGTAGCAGCGCCGCGAAATCCGCACCTGCCTCGATCATGATGAGCTGGTCGGGCGTCACTCCCGCATCGAGGATCGCCTGGGTGAAGACGCCCGTCCCCGGCCCGAACTCGATCACCGGCATCGACGCGGCGCTGATCTCGGCGGTGATCGCCCGCGCGAGTGCCGGACCCGACGGCGCGATCGCGGCGACGCGCAACGGCGCGGCGAGCCACGCGCGCAGGAACGGCAGCAGATCGGCGCGCGCCGCCTGTCGCGCCAGCTTGGTCTGTGCCTTGCGCTCGACGGCTTGGTTCGGCATTGATTGTGGTCTCCGGGGACGAAGCGCGGGTCGTAGCCGAAAGCGCGCGCGCGTGATAGCGGCAAGCCCGGCCAGCGGCGAGATGTGCCCGCAGGCGTTGCCATGCGCGTCAACTACGCTAACACGCAGCGCAACATCGTGATTTCAGGAGAGACGCCCGTGACCGCCGTTGGACAGGATAGCCTGAAGACCCGCCGGACGTTGACGGTCGAGGGCAAGGATTACACCTACTACAGCCTTCCCGCCGCCGCCGAGGCGTTGGGCGACATCAGCCGCCTGCCGTTCTCGATGAAAGTGCTGTTCGAAAACCTCCTCCGCTTCGAGGACGGCGTCACCGTCACCCACGACGACCTGACCGCGATGGTGCAATGGGCGCACGACCGCCGCTCCGACCGCGAGATCGCCTATCGCCCGGCACGCGTGCTGATGCAGGATTTCACCGGCGTGCCGTGCGTCGTCGACCTCGCAGCGATGCGCGACGCGATGACCAAGCTCGGCGGCGACCCGGCGAAGATCAACCCGCAGGTGCCCGTAGACCTCGTCATCGACCACTCGGTGATGGTCGACGAATTCGGCACGCCGGCGGCGTTCGAGGACAATATGGACCTCGAATACAAGCGCAACATCGAGCGCTACGAGTTCCTCCGCTGGGGATCGTCGGCGCTCAAGGGCTTCCGCGTCGTGCCGCCGGGCACCGGCATCTGCCACCAGGTCAATCTCGAATATCTCGCCAAGACCGTCTGGACCAGCGAAGCGGCGGATGGTGCGATCATCGCCTACCCCGACACGCTCGTCGGCACCGACAGCCACACGACGATGGTCAACGGCCTCGGCGTGCTCGGCTGGGGCGTCGGCGGGATCGAGGCCGAGGCGGCAATGCTCGGCCAGCCGGTCAGCATGCTGATCCCCGAAGTCGTCGGCTTCAAGCTCGAAGGCACGATGAGCGAGGGCATCACCGCGACCGACCTCGTCCTCACCGTCACGCAGATGCTCCGCGCCAAGGGCGTCGTCGGCCGCTTCGTCGAATTCTACGGCGCAGGACTCGACGCGCTGACGCTCGCCGACCGCGCGACGATCGCCAACATGGCGCCCGAATATGGCGCGACGTGCGGCTTCTTCCCGGTCGACCAGGCGACGCTCAACTATCTCAAGCTGTCGGGCCGCGATCCGCATCAGATCGAACTCGTCGAGGCGTACAGCAAGGCGCAGGGCATGTGGCGCGATGCGACGCTGCCCGACCCGGTGTTCACCGACACGCTCCACCTCGACCTCGGCAGCGTCCAGCCGTCGCTCGCCGGCCCGCGCCGTCCGCAGGACCGCGTGCTGCTCGGGCAGGCCGACGAGGCGTTCGAAACCGAACTCGCCGCCGGCTACAAGAAGTCGGGCGACGAAGGCGATAAGCGCGTCGACGTCTCGGGCGCCGAATACCAACTGGGCCACGGCGACGTCGTCATCGCCGCGATCACCAGCTGCACCAACACGTCGAACCCCAACGTCCTCGTCGCCGCCGGGCTCGTCGCGCGGAAGGCCCGCGCGCTCGGGTTACGCACGAAGCCGTGGGTCAAGACCAGCCTCGCACCGGGGTCGAAGGTCGTCACCGACTATTTCGCGGCGTCGAAGCTCCAGGACGACCTCGACTATCTCGGCTTCAACCTCGTCGGCTACGGCTGCACGACGTGCATCGGCAATTCGGGGCCGCTCCCTGAGCCGATCAGCGACGCGATCAGCAGCGGCGACCTCGTCGCGGTCAGCGTCCTGTCGGGCAACCGCAATTTCGAGGGCCGCGTCTCCCCCGACGTCCGCGCCAACTACCTCGCCTCGCCGCCGCTCGTCGTTGCCTATGCGCTGATGGGGACGATGCGCAACGACATGGTCACCGACCCGATCGGCCAGACCCCCGACGGCGCGAACGTCTTCCTCAAGGACATCTGGCCGACCAACCAGGAAGTCAGCGACATGGTGATGTCGAACGTCACCGCCGACATGTTCCGCGCGCGTTATTCGGACGTCTTCGCCGGCGACGAGCGCTGGCAGGCGATCAAGATCGAGGGCGGTGCCACCTACAAGTGGAACCCGGCGTCGACCTATGTCGCCAACCCGCCTTACTTCGAGGGCATGACGATGACGCCGAACGCGGTCGAGGACATCGTCGCGGCGCGCCCGCTGGCGATCTTTGCCGACTCGGTCACGACCGACCACATCTCGCCCGCCGGTAACATCAAGGAAGCGTCCCCCGCCGGACGCTATTTGAACGAGCATCAGGTCAGCCGCGCCGAGTTCAACAGCTACGGCGCACGCCGCGGCAACCATGAAGTGATGATGCGCGGCACCTTCGCCAATATCCGCATCAAGAACGAGATGGTTCCCGGGGTCGAGGGCGGCATCACCCGGATGCTCGGCGAAGGCGGCGATAACAATGGTCACGGCGCCCAGCTCGACATCTTCGACGCGGCCGAGAAATACCGCGCCGCCGGCGTCCCACTCGTCATCATTGCGGGCAAGGAATACGGCACCGGATCGTCGCGCGACTGGGCGGCGAAGGGCACCACCCTGCTCGGCGTCCGCGCGGTGATCGCCGAAAGCTTCGAGCGCATCCACCGCTCGAACCTCGTCGGGATGGGCGTCGTCCCGCTCCAGTTCGCCGACGGCGTCGACCGCAAGACGCTGCAATTGACCGGCGACGAGACCTTCGACATCACCGGCATGGCGACGCTGCGCCCGCGCCAGACGGTGTTGGTCGCCTTCACCCGCGCCGACGGGTCGACCGGCAGCTTCGAGACCAAGTGCCGGATCGATACCGAGCAGGAACTCGAATATTTCTATGCCGGCGGCATCCTGCCGTACGTCCTGCGCAAGCTCGCCGCCTAACTCACGCACCTGTCACGGTTTCTTCGCTTGCCATCCCGTCTTTGACCAATGTAGCGGATCGTTAACGATCTTTTGGGCAGTACGGGGTGGCACGATGCGGACTTTGACATATTTCGGCACTGCGGCACTCCTCGCGGCGTCGCAGCCAGCGTTCGCACTGAGCGCACAAAGCGCCACGGACCTCGCGAACTCGGTCGTCGCCAAGGGCCAGTACAGCGGGGTCGTTGGCGTCGAGGTCAAGACCAATGCCGGCAATGCAGGGGCGTGCACCGGGACGGTGATCGGACGCAGCACGATCCTGACCGCGGCGCACTGCCTGAACATCGACGGCTCTGGGGTCGCCCATCTGCGCGTCGTCCTGCCCGATCTGTCGACGCCGCTCGGGCAGACGATTAACGCCACCGCCTTCTACGTCCCCTCGATCTACAGCGGCACCGCACAGGGTGGGGCCGACATCGCGGTGATCAAGCTCGGCGCGCACGTCCCCGACGGCACGACGATCTATGCGCTCGACCACGGCACGGTCGAAAGCAACCTCGGCGTCGAGATGATGGTCGGGCTCGGCGAGACCGGACTCGGCGCGACGGGGACGAACGTCACGACCAACGACGGCCTGAAGCGCATCGGCTACAACCAGTATGAAACGACGTTCGACCAGATCCTTGCCACGATCGGGCTCGGCACGTCGGGACCGACCGATGCCTTCGGCGCGCTCAAGGGCAGCGAACTTGCCTATGACTTCGACTCGGGGCTGGCCGCGAACGACGTCTTCGGAGAGCTCGGGCTGCCCGGCCTCGGCTATGTTTCGGCCAACGGCGTGTATCACGACACGATGGCAACGTCCGGCGATTCCGGGGCGCCGCATTTCGAAAACGGCAAGATCGTCGGCGTCACCTCGTTCGGCCTGAGTGGATCGTTCCTCCAGGGCGGCGGCTGCGGCATGGGCTATATCGATCCGTCGCACAGCGCGACGTCGTGCACCAATTCGAGCTTCGGCGAGATCGGCGTCGATACCCGCGTGTCGACCTATTACGACTTCATCACGAGCCATATCACGACGCAGGTTCCCGAACCCGCGACATGGGCGATGATGATCGGCGGCTTCGGCTTGGTCGGCGCGATGCAGCGCCGCCGGCGGACCAGCACCGCGACCGCGTAAGGTCGGCCTCTCCCACCGCCGAACGGCGGGCGGAGTGCTCGCTCTTAGGTGTTTTCTGAAGTCGCCGATCATATCAACGCTGGGCCGGTTGTCGGCTCCGGGGATTGATCGGCCTCGCGGCGGCGCGGCGCTATCGCCCATCTCGGCGCCAAGCGCGCGCGATTCTCTTTCAGCGACCGGCACGAGTAGCGAGTAGTCGAGGGACGCGGATTGCGTCGCTCGACTACTCGGCCGTGATTAGCGGCTGTAGAACTCGACCACTAGGTTGGGCTCCATACGCACCGCGTACGGCACTTCGTCGAGCGTCGGTACGCGGACGTAGGTCGCCTTGGCACCGTCGACCTGGACGTACTCGGGGGTTTCGCGCTCGGCGAGGCCCATCGCTTCGAGGACCAGCGCCATTTCCTTCGCCTTGGCGCCGAGCTCGACGACGTCGCCAGGCTTGACCTTCGCCGAGGCGATATTGCAGCGGCGGCCGTTGACGAGGATGTGGCCGTGGTTGACAATCTGGCGCGCGGCGAAGATCGTCGGGGCGAACTTGGCGCGGAAGATGACCATGTCGAGGCGCTGCTCGAGCAGGCCGATCAGGTTCTGCGAGGTGTCACCCTTCATGCGGACGGCTTCGGCGTAGGTCGCGCGGAACTGGCGCTCGGTGACGTCGCCGTAATAGCCCTTCAGCTTCTGCTTGGCGCGAAGCTGGATGCCGAAGTCCGAAACTTTGCCCTTGCGGCGCTGGCCGTGCTGGCCGGGACCGTATTCGCGCTTGTTGACCGGCGACTTCGGGCGGCCCCAGATATTCTCGCCCATGCGGCGATCGAGCTTGTACTTCGCGTTGGCGCGCTTCGACATAGTATCCCGTTCAATTTGCTGTTGGCACCGCTGTTTTCAGAGGCGTCCCGGATTCGCACCACCCAACCAAGTCTGCTGAATGCGGCCACCGCTTCACCGGGCGTGCGGGGCCAATTGCGAAGCGGGTCCGTTAGGGGAAACGGGGGCTGCGGTCAAGGCGGATTGGACCGAAGCCGCGCGGCTTTATCCGCCGCACAGGCTCATCGCCTGTCACGATCAACGCATATCGGCTATCATCGCAGAGGCGCAGCGGGAGCGCTTTTAATGGCAAACTGGATAAGATGTCCGTCTTTCACTAATCCCAAGACCACCGTCTACGTAAACCTTGATCAGATCGTTGGGATTTATCCAACTCAAGGCGGAAGTATATTGAAATACGCCGGCTCAGATAGTGAGATGCTTATCGGCCAAGAACCCGCCGCCATTCTAGAGGCAGAGGCAGTACGAACGGTCTGAGGCGCGTGACTCGAGCCTCCATTCTTGACCGCGAGCCCCCTCCCCTGCTAGGTGCCCGCGTTTACCGCATAACCTGAGAGTTTGCCCGATGGCGCGTGTCACAGTCGAAGATTGCGTCGACAAGATCCCCAACCGCTTCGAGCTCGTGTTGATGGCGGGGACCCGCGCGCGCCAGATTTCGAGCGGGGCGGAAATCCTGCTCGACCGCGACCGCGACAAGAATCCGGTCGTCGCGCTCCGCGAGATCGCCGAGCAGAAGGTCGTCCCGGCGGTGTTGCAGGAGGCGCTGGTGTCGTCGATGCAGCGCGTCATCCAGGGTGAAGACGATGCCCCCGACGCGGTTGGCTCGCTGTCGGCATCGGCGGAGGCGCTGCGCTTGACCGCTGCCCAGCCGCCGCGGAACCAGAATCTCGGGCCGGATTACGAGTGAGCGCGGCCGGCGCTTAGTGGAGAAACGTCCTTCGCGTTTGTCTACTAAGCGCGGATTCGCGTGAACGCCCGGACGGCGAGGCGGCTGCGACCGCAGCCGAACTCGTCCGACGAACGGCGTGGCTTTGTCGCGACGCCCTTCCCTTTAGGGCGCATACCCCCCACTATCTCAATATGCTGCGCCAGTACGAACTCGTCGATCGCGTGCTCGCGTACGACCCCGATGCCGACGAGGACTTGCTCAACCGCGCCTACGTTTTCTCGATCCAGGCGCACGGGTCGCAATTGCGCGCGAGCGGCGACCCGTATTTTAGTCATCCGATCGAAGTCGCGGGCATCCTGACCGAATTGAAGCTCGACGCCGAGACGATCGCCACCGGCATCCTCCACGACACGATCGAAGACACCGTCGCGACCACCGAGCAGATCGAGCGGCTGTTCGGCGCCAACGTCGCGCGGCTCGTCGACGGCGTCACCAAGCTCTCGAAGATCGAAGCGCAGACCGAAAACGAGCGCGCCGCCGAAAACCTCCGCAAATTCCTGCTGGCGATGTCCGACGACATTCGCGTCCTGCTGGTCAAGCTCGCCGACCGGCTGCACAACATGCGGACGCTCCATTTCATCAAGTCCGACGAGAAGCGCCGCAGGATCGCGCGCGAGACGATGGACATCTACGCGCCGCTTGCCGAGCGGATCGGGCTGTACGGCTTCATGGACGAGTTGCAGGCGCTGAGCTTTAAGCATCTCGAGCCAGAGGGTTACGATTCGATCGTCAAGCGGCTCGAACTGCTCCGTGCCGGCGGCGGCGACATGGTCGCGCGCATCACGAGCGGCATCAAGCTGCTGCTCGGCCAGAGCGGGATCGACGCCGACGTTCGCGGCCGCGAGAAACGTCCGTTCTCGATCTGGAAGAAGATGCAGGACCGCCAGATGGCGTTCGAGAACCTGCCCGATGTCATGGCCTTCCGCGTCGTCGTCCCCGACACCGCAGGAGCGTATCGCGCGCTCGGCATCATCCACCAGCGCTGGCCTGCGGTGCCGGGGCGGTTCAAGGATTTCATCTCGACGCCGAAGCGTAACGGCTACCGCTCGCTCCATACGACGGTGATGCACAGCGAGCGGGTACGGATCGAGATTCAGATCCGAACCGCCGAGATGGACCGCGAGGCCGAATTCGGGCTGGCGGCGCACTGGGCGTACAAGCAGGGCGACGACGGTGCGCCTGCACGGCACGCGTATCCGTGGCTGCGCGACCTGCTCGAAATCCTCGACCAGGCGGCGACGCCCGAGGAACTGCTCGAACATACGCGCCTCGCAATGTTCCAGGACCAGGTCTTCGCCTTCACCCCGAAGGGCGAGTTGATCCAGCTGCCGGCGGGGTCGTGCCCGGTCGATTTCGCTTACGCGGTCCATACCGAT
>JAYTTV010000243.1:0-3812 GCA_043745075.1 Sphingomonadaceae bacterium | reverse complement strand
GAGCGCACGGGCGAAGTCGAAGCCCGGGTCGGCGAGTTCGGCCCAGCGGCCGAGGATTGCGCCGTGCTGTCGCTCCTCGACTCCCCAGCGCTCGATCTCGGCGAGGAACACCGCGTCGCCGGCGAAGACGCCGTTGAGGTACGCGACATAATCGGCGGCGTTCGCCTCGACCAGCGCGGCGGTCTTGATGACCGCGAGCAGGTCGGCGTCGACCGCAGCGCGCTCGAAGCGCGCCCACGGGATTTCGTCGGGGGTCCAGACAGTCATTACGCGATCAATACCAAAGTCGCGCGAAAGTTGCCATTAACCCGAAGGTCACGACTTTCAAGCGATTCACGTGGCTTAGTTGACCGCGACCGCCTGCATCGCTTCGAGCTTGGCGATGCGGACTTCGGCCGCCGCGATCTCGGGTTCTCCGGTCGCGGTGCGCAGCGCCTCGCGCGCCGCAGCGAGGTCGCGCGCGGCGCCCTCGATGTCGAGCTCGCCGACCGGGATCGCGCTTTCGGCGAGGATCGTCAGCCCGTCGGGACCGACTTCGGCAAAGCCGCCATCGATGAAGATGCGCTCGGGAACGTCGTTCATGCTCGTCGAGAACACCTGAATCGCGCCGGGGCGGATCGTCGAGACCAGCGGCGCGTGGCCAGGCAGCACGCCGAAGTCACCCTCGGTGCCGGGCACGACGACCATGTACACCTCGCCCGAGCGCAGCAGCTTCTCGGGCGAGACGAGTTCGAAGTGGAGGGTTTCGGCCATTATGCCGCGTCCTGCGCCAGCCGCTCGCCCTTCTTGACTGCGTCCTCGATCGTGCCGACGAGGTAGAACGCCGCTTCGGGGAGGTGGTCGTACTCGCCCGCGACGATGGCCTTGAAGCCCTTGATCGTGTCTTCGATGGCGACGAACACGCCGGGGGTGCCGGTGAAGATTTCGGCGACGTGGAACGGCTGGCTGAGGAAACGCTGGACCTTGCGGGCGCGGGCGACGGTCAGCTTATCTTCTTCCGACAGCTCGTCCATGCCGAGGATGGCGATGATGTCCTGGAGCGACTTGTACTTCTGCAGGACCTCCTGGACCGACCGCGCGACGGCATAATGCTCGTCGCCGACGGTGCGCGGCTCGAGGACGCGGCTGGTCGAGTCGAGCGGGTCGACGGCGGGGTAGATGCCGAGTTCGGCGATCGAGCGGCTCAGCGTCGTCGTCGCGTCTAAGTGGGCGAACGACGTCGCCGGGGCGGGGTCGGTCAAGTCGTCGGCGGGGACGTAGATCGCCTGGATCGAGGTGATCGACCCCTTGTTGGTCGAGGTGATCCGCTCCTGCAGCTGGCCCATGTCGGTCGCGAGCGTCGGCTGGTAGCCGACCGCCGACGGGATGCGCCCGAGCAGCGCCGACACTTCCGAACCCGCCTGGGTGAAGCGAAAGATGTTGTCGACGAAGAACAGGACGTCCTGCCCCTCGACGTCGCGGAAATATTCGGCGTTGGTCAGGCCGCTCAGCGCGACGCGGGCACGGGCTCCCGGGGGCTCGTTCATCTGGCCGTAGAACAGCGAGACCTTCGATCCGGCGCTGATCGCATTGCCGTCGGCGTCGCTGGCGATGACGCCCGCCTCGAGGAACTCATGATAAAGGTCGTTGCCTTCCCGGGTGCGCTCGCCGACGCCGGCGAACACCGACGTGCCGCCGTGGCCCTTGGCGATGTTGTTGATCAGCTCCTGGATCAGCACGGTCTTGCCGACGCCGGCGCCGCCGAACAGGCCGATCTTACCGCCCTTGGCGTAGGGCGCGATGAGATCAATGACCTTGATCCCGGTGACGAGGATCGCGCTCTCGGTCGACTGGTCGATGAACAGCGGCGCCTCGGCGTGGATCGGCATCGTGATGTCGGCGTTGACCGGGCCGCGCTCGTCGATCGGCTCGCCGATGACGTTGAGGATGCGCCCAAGCGTCATCGGACCGACGGGGACGCGGATCTGCGAACCGGTGTCGGTGACGGGCTGGCCGCGAACGAGGCCGTCGGTCGCGTCCATCGCGATCGTGCGGACGGTGTTCTCGCCGAGGTGCTGCGCGACCTCGAGCACGAGCCGCCGGTCCTCGACGCGGGTTTCGAGCGCCGACAGGATCGCGGGAAGCTCGGTGTCGAACTGGACGTCGACGACGGCGCCGATGACCTGGCTGACGCGGCCGATGTTGTTGGTGGTGGGGGTGGTGGCCATGATGTGGTCCTTAGAAATCGGTCAGACGACGGTCAGCGTCACGGGGATATTGCCGCGCGTCGCTTTCGAATAGGGGCAGATCTGATGGGCTTCGGCGACCATCGCCTCGACCTTGGCGCGGTCCTCGCCGGGCACCGATACCGTCAGCTCGACCGCAAGGTCGTAGCCGGTGTCGCTCTGGGCGAGCGTGACCGCCGCGGAAACGCGCGCCTTCGCGCCGTCGACGCCGTGCTTGCGCGCGACGAGCATCAGCGCCGAGCCGAAGCACGACGAATAGCCGAGTGCGAACAGCTGTTCGGGGTTATGCCCGTCGCCCGCGCCGCCCATTTCCTTCGGCGGGGCCATCGCCAGCGCGAGCGCGCCGGTGTCGAGGATAGCGCGGCCTTCGCGCCCGCCCTTGGTCGTTGCCGTGGTCGTGTACGCCATCGTTTCGATCCTAGTGCTGCGGCAGCGACGAGCAGCGCGGGCCGCCGTCGAGCCAATCCCAGCCGCTGCCATTCTTCGCAACGAGCGCGGTCGTCGGGGTCCACTTGGCGCGGGTGAAGCGCTCCTGATACGAACACTTCAGCTCGCTCGGGTCGCCGAGCGCGGCGCACGACAGCTTGCGCATCGGCGGGCATTTTTCGCCCTTCGCGGTCCGCAGCGCGGTGAACTCCGCTGCGCTCGGCCCGACGGGCGCGGCAGCGACGGTCGCCAGCGCGGCGAGCGCGAGAAGTGCGCGCGCGATCACAGCGATTCGGCGCCCGCGATGATTTCGATCAGCTCGGTCGTGATCGCCGCCTGGCGGGTGCGGTTGTAGACGATCGTCAGGCGGGTGATGATGTCGCCGGCGTTGCGCGTGGCGTTGTCCATCGCGGTCATCTGGGCGCCGAAGAAGCTCGCCTGATTTTCGAGCATCGCGCGGAAGATCTGGACCGCGAGGTTGCGCGGCAGGAGGTCGGCGAGGATCGATTCCTCGTCGGGCTCATACTCGATCGCGGCGGGCGGCGGACCACCTGCAGCAACGACCGGTTCGGCGGTCTTCGCCACCGGCAATGCGGCGGGGATCAGCTGGACCGTCGTCGGCTCCTGCACCAACGCCGAGCGGAAGCGCGAGAAGAACAGCTCGGCGATGTCGAACTCATGCTTGTTGAAGCGGTCGATGACTTGCTGCGCAATGACCTGCGCGTCGGCAAACTGCTGCGCCTTGCCGTGGATCAGGTCGAGCGTGTCGAGGATCATGTCGCGGTGGGTGCGGATGAACGCGGCGCGGCCCTTGCGCCCGGCCAGCAGCAGCTTGACCGTCTTGCCCTGCGCGATCAGCTCGTCGGCACGCCTGCGCGCCATCCGGACGATATTGGTGTTGAACCCGCCCGCAAGCCCGCGCTCCGAGGTGACGACGACGAGCAGGTAGGTCTGGTCGGCCCCGGTCCCGGCGAGCAGCTTCGGCGACTCAGGCCCGACGGTGATCCGCGAGCCGAGCGACGCCATCACCGCCGCCATCCGCTCCGAATACGGGCGCGCGGCTTCGGCGGCTTCCTGCGACCGGCGCAGCTTCGCCGCGGCGACCATCTTCATCGCCTTGGTGATCTTCTGCGTCGACTTGATCGACGAGATCCGCAGCTT
>JAYTTV010000242.1:0-3855 GCA_043745075.1 Sphingomonadaceae bacterium | reverse complement strand
CTCGAAGCGCGCGCGCTGACCGAGATCGTCGGCCCGACCGTCGCGGCAATGGCAGCGATGGGGACGCCGTTTACCGGGGTGCTGTTCGCCGGGCTGATGCTGACGCCGACAGGGCCGCAGCTGATCGAATATAACGTCCGCTTCGGCGATCCCGAGTGCGAAGTGCTGATGCTGCGGCTCGAGAGCGACCTGCTCGACCTGCTGCTCGCCACCTGCGACGGCACGCTCGCGGCGGCGCGGCCGGTGTGGCGCGACGACACCGCGGTGACGGTGGTGATGGCGGCGGATAACTACCCCGGCCCGCCGGTCACCGGCACCGTCATCGCCGGTATCGACGCCGCAGAAGCAACCGGCACGGTCGTGTTCCACGCCGGGACCGCGCGGCGCGACGACGGCGCGTTGATTGCAATTGGCGGCCGCGTCCTCGCCATCACCACACTCGGCACCGATGTTGGCGAAGCACGCACGGCTGCTTATGCTGCGGTCGACAAGATCGACTGGCCGGGCGGCTTCTGCCGCCGCGACATCGGCCGGCAACCCGGGGAGTGAGCATGGCATCGCGGCAGGAGCTTAATTCGGGCGTCGGCGAGGTTCGGTCGGGCCTCGGTTTCGACGAGGCGCGGCTGGCTGAGTGGATGGCGGCGAATGTCGACGGCTTTGCCGGTCCCCTGACGGTGCGCCAGTTCAACGGCGGCCAGTCGAACCCGACGTACAAGTTGACGACGCCCACGCAGAATTACGTCCTCCGCCGAAAACCGCCGGGGACGCTGCTCAAGTCGGCGCACGCGGTCGACCGCGAGTATCGCGTCATCACCGCGCTCCACGCCGCCGGCTTCCCCGCACCGCGGACCTTCGGCCTGTGCACCGACGACGACGTCATCGGCACATGGTTCTACGTCATGGACTGCGTCGAGGGCCGCGTGATCTGGGACACGACCTTCCCCGACGTTCCGCGCGCCGACCGCCCGGCGTATTTCGACGCGATGAACACGACGATCGCGCAACTCCACATGCTCGATCCGGTCGCGATCGGACTCGGCGACTTCGGCAAGCCCGGCAACTACTTCGCCCGCCAGATCGGCCGCTGGTCGCGCCAGTATCTCGAGGACACCGACGCCGGGCGCTTCGAGGCGATGGACCGACTCGTCGAGTGGCTGCCGAACAATATCCCGCCGGGCGAGGAAGTCAGCGTCGTTCACGGCGACTATCGCTGCGATAACATGATCTTCCACCCGACCGAGCCGAAGGTGCTCGCGGTGCTCGACTGGGAATTGTCGACGCTCGGCCACCCGCTCGCCGATTTCAGCTACCATCTGATGATGTACCGGATGCCGCCGTCGATGACTGCCGGGCTGACCGGGGTCGACCTCGCCGCGCTCAACATCCCCGATGAGGCTGCATACACCGCCGCCTACTGCCGCCGGACCGGGCGCGACGGCATCGCCAACATGGACTTTTACGTAGCGTACAACATGTTCCGGCTGGCGGCGATCTTGCACGGCATCCAGGGGCGCGTCGTCCGCGGCACTGCGGCGAGCGCGCACGCGAAGGCGAGCGGCGCGGGGGTTGCGCCGTTGGCCGAACTCGCGTGGGAACAGGCGTTGAAAGCGGGGGCTTGAGCGACGTAGGTTAGCGCCGGAGCCGACCGCTAGCTTTCGCCCTTCGCGATGCACGTCGCGATGACCTTGTCGATCTTGCGCCCGTCCATGTCGACGACTTCGAAGCGCCAGCCGTCGGCGTCGAACACCTCACCGGTGTCGGGCAGATGACGGATCTGCGCGAGGATATAGCCCGCGACGGTCTGGTAATCGCGGCTTACGGGCAGATCGAGGCCGAGCCGGTCGGCCATCTCGTCGGCGGGGAGCGACCCCGACAACAGCCACGACCCGTCGTGTCGCTCGACCGCGGGTGGATCGTTGGCGTCGTCGACGTCGGAGCGGAACTCCCCGGCGATCGCCGCGAGCAGGTCGGCCGGGGTCACGATCCCCTCGAAATGGCCATACTCGTCGTGAACCAAGGCGATCGGGATATCGGCGTCGCGCAGGCTGGCCAGCGCATCCATCGCGTCGAGCATGTCGGGCAGGACTGGCGCGGGCCGGGCCAGCGCGCGCAGGTCGAGCGGGCGGCCCTCGATCAGTGCGGCGACGACATCACGCGCCTGGAGGACGCCGAGAATATCATCGATCGACCCCGCCGCGACCGGCAGCCGGGTGTGCGGGGTCTTGGCCAACGCATCGCGAGTCTCCTGATCGCTCGCATCGGCGTCGAGCCAGTCGATCCGGTTACGCGGCGTCATCACCCCGCGCACCGGGCGGTCCGCAAGGCGCATGATGCCCGAGATCATCTGGCGCTCGCTCTCCTCGATCACGCCCGCGGTCTCGGCCTCGGCGACGACCGAGCGAAGCTCCTCCTCGGTGACGACGTGGTTGGCGTCGCGGCGCTGGCCGAGCAGGCGGAAGACGAGCGCGCTACTCTTGTCGAGCAACCACGCGAATGGCGAGGCGAGCCGGGTCAGCCACAGCATCGCCGGGGCGACCGCGCAGGCGATCGGCTCGGGCGAGCGCAGCGCGAACTGCTTGGGGACGAGTTCGCCGACGATCAGCGAGACGTAGGTCGTCAGGACGATGACGATGCCGAAGCCGATATCCTGCGCGTGCGCCGGTGACATGCCGAACCACGCCGTCAGTCGCTCGCCGACCGGCCCCGACAGGCTCGACCCCGAATAAGCTCCATTGAGGATCGAGACGAGAGTGATCCCCGCCTGCGCCGACGACAGGAAGCGCGCCGAGTCTTCGGCGAGAGCGAGCGCGGTCGCGGCACCGCTTTTCCCCGCCGCGGCAAGTCCGCGAAGCCGGGGTCGCCGCGACGCGACGATCGCCAGCTCGGACATGCTGAGAAAGCCGTTGAGAACGATCAGCGCGAGGACGATGACCGCGTCGATCCAGGGAAATGCGTGCACTCGCCTCCACGAAAGTGACGCGGCGCACCGCGATTTGCGCCTAAATGAACCGGCACTGCCCCCGACGGCAAGCCTTCACGACGCACGGTTAGCCGGAAGCGCTTGAGCGATTGATTAGTCTGGGTCTGATCTGCTATTTGTTACGGCTTCGTGTCGAGCTTGCAAGGTGGTATAACCATCGCAAGCCACTCGTCGTAATTATTCGTGGGGGGGCGAGTAATTAATCGGACGTCATAGTGTGTTGGGGTAGGCGCGCGAACGCGTCTCGGGAAAGGTTCGCTAAGATGATCCGGTCGGAACTGGTAACTGCGGTGGCGACTGCCAACCCGCATCTGACGCAACGCGATGTCGAGCGCGTCGTCGCAACGATCTTCGACACGATCAGCGAGGCGCTCGCGATCGGTCGCCGCGTCGAGCTCCGTGGCTTCGGGGCGTTTTCGACCCGCGCCCGCGAGGCACGCACCGGGCGCAACCCGCGTACCGGCACCGCGGTCGAGGTCGACGCTAAGCGCGTACCGTATTTCAAGCCGGGCAAGGACTTACGCGAACGCCTCAACGTCGGCTAAGGACGCGTTTGCGCCGGCCCACGTGGCGGAACCGGTAGACGCAAGGGACTTAAAATCCCTCGGCCGTAAGGCCGTGCCGGTTCGATTCCGGCCGTGGGCACCAGCGTTTACAACGACTTAAGCCGCCTCCGTTTTGGAGGCGGTTTTTGGCGTGGTGGATTTTGGGTGAATGGCGTCAGAAAAACTCATTCCAAGCGCTGCGGCGGCGGCGTCGATATGAGTCGCGTCGACGTGGGTATATCGCAGCACCATCGCGACCGTCTTATGGCCGCTGATCTTCATGATCGTCGGAATATCGGCCCCCGCGTGGACGAGCTTCGTCACGACGGT
>JAYTTV010000241.1:0-15318 GCA_043745075.1 Sphingomonadaceae bacterium | reverse complement strand
CACCGCCGCGATCACCCTTCCCGGCGGCACCGTCGCGACCGACGTCAAGGTCGGGACCGGTGCGCTCGCAGTGCCGGGCAAGGTCGTCACCGTTCACTATACCGGGTGGCTCGACGCCGCCGGCAAGCGCGGCAAGAAGTTTGATTCGTCGCGCGACCACGGCCAGCCGTTCAGCTTTCCGCTGGGCGGCGGGCAGGTCATTCCCGGCTGGGATGAGGGCGTCGCGGGGATGAAAGTCGGCGGCAAGCGCGTCCTCGTCATCCCGGCGTCGCAGGGCTACGGCGAGCGCGGCGCCGGCGACGACATTCCGCCGGGGGCGACACTGATTTTCGACGTGGAGTTGCTGGGGGTCGAGTAAGCGAGATCCTCCCGGTCTTCGGGGAGGGGACCATGCGCTTGCATGGTGGAGGGGCGGTCGAGCGAACTCACAATCTGAGTGCGCGCCGCCGCCACTCCACCGCGAAGACGCGGTCCCCCTCCCCGAAGACGGGGAGGATTTGGTCCCGCCCTCCCGTTAGACGGGGAGGATCCACCCTTCCCGTTCTGCCCCGCCCCTGCTAGCCAAGGGCAACGCCGCGCCGACGGCGATCCTCGGGGAGAGACGAATGCCGGAATCCGGACAGATCGCCGATCGTACCGAACGCGTCGGCGGCCCATACGCTTGGTACGTCCTCATCGTGCTGATGGTCGTCTACGTCTTCAACTTCATCGACCGCTCGATCCTGACGATCCTCGGGCCGTACATCCAGAAGGACCTCGGGCTCAGCGACGGCCAGATCGGGCTGTTGTCGGGGACGGTGTTCGCGTTGTTCTATGGGCTGTTCGGCCTCGCGCTCGGGCGTCTCGCGGATACGTGGGTACGGACGTGGACGATCGCACTCGGCCTGTCGATCTGGTCGGGGATGACCGCACTGTCGGGCTTCGCCACCAGCTTCGGCGCGCTCGCCGCTGCCCGCGTCGGGGTCGGGGTCGGCGAAGCGAGCGCATCGCCCGCCGCCTATTCCCTGATCGGCGACTGGTTCCCGCGCGAGAAACGCGCGACCGCGCTGTCGATCTATTCGAGCGGTATATTCATCGGCGCTGGCCTGAGCTTCGCGATCAGCGGCGTCGTCGTCGCCGGGTGGAACAAGGCGTATGCCGGTGGCGGCGCGCCGCTCGGGCTGTCGGGGTGGCAGGCGGCGTTCCTCATCATCGGCATTCCCGGGCTGCTGCTGGCCGCGCTGGTGATGACGCTGCGCGAGCCGCCACGCGGGCTCGCCGAGGGTATCCTGACCAAGGGGCCGCGCGAGCCGCATCCGTTCCTAAAGATGTTCGCCGAGCTTGGCACGATCCTGCCGCCGTTCACGCTGTTCACACTCCGCCGCGCCGGAGCGTCGAGCGGCGTGATCCGCGCCAATTTGCTCGGCATCGTCTTCGCCATCGCCGCGGCGATTGTCATGACGCGCTGGACCGACAGCCTCGTCCCCGCCGCCAAGCTCAAGATCTTGTTCAGCGTCGGCGGCACCGCAATCACCTCGAACGCGATCCAATGGGCGGCAATGGCGCTCGGCGTCTACGGCGTCTTCGCGTGGTCGCAGTCGCTCAGCGTCCGCGACAAGCCGCTCTACACCCTCGTCTGGGGCACGCCGACCCTGCTCCTCGCCGCACTCGCGGGGACGCTGATCTCGTTCGGCAGCTACGCGGTCGGCGCGTGGGTCTATATCTACGCCTTCCGTATCCTCCACGCGACGCCGGGCACCGCAGGAGTCGCGCTCGGCCTCGGCAGCGCGCTCGGCGGGCTGATCGGGACGTCGATGGGCGGCATCGTCGGCGACGCGTGGCGCAAGCGCGATCCCGCCGGGCGGCTCAAGGTGTCGCTGCTCGCGTCGATCCTCCCGCTACCGATAATCATCTACGCCTTCTTCACGCCGTCGCTGCCGGTGTTCTACGTCTGCTACGCATTGTTCGGGCTGATCGGCACGTTTTGGCTCGGCGGGATCACGACGACGATGCAGGACCTCGTTTTGCCACGGATGCGCGGGACGGCGGGGGCGATGTTCTTCATGGGCACGACGCTGCTCGGACTCGGCAACGGCCCGTACATGGTCGGCCTGATAAGCGATGCGACCGGAGACCTGCGCTTCGCCATCCTGTGCGCGTTCGCGGGCGCGCCGGTCATCTGGCTATGCATCGTGCTGGCGATCCGCTGGCTTCCCGCCGCCGAAGCGAGCCGGGTAGAACGCGCCCGCGCTGCCGGCGAACCCATATGACAACGCTGAACAAAACATTTTTCAACGCGATCAATGCTGCGGAAAGCTGCTTTGCCAGCTTGAAGACTGATGACTTCCTCACTTTGCAGCAGCTGGTTCTCGAACCCGAGCAAGCTGGCGTCTATGTGCTCTACGAAGGTGAGGAGGCTGTTTATGTTGGTCGGACAAGGAGGATAAGGAAACGTATCCGTGACCATCTATCCGACAATCACTTTTCCGCGACTTTTGTGAAGCGACTCGCGAGGAATGATTGGCACAAAGCTCACTCTCCTACAAAGCGCTGTCCCACGACAACGTTACTAGACGACACCAATTACAAGCGTTTCGTGACGATACGTCGTGAATACGTGTCCCGCCTTCAAATCAAGTATCTGCCATGCCCCGATCCGCTGGAGCAATATTTGCTTGAAGCGTACGCGATCGTCGCTCTTGACCTTGGTCACGAAGAACTGAAGACCCATTAACTGCAAGGACGATTAATGAAGATCGCAGACCTGTTCTCCGTCGCCGGCAAGATCGTCGTCGTCACCGGCGGCAGCCGCGGCATCGGCGAGATGATCGCCCGCGCCTATGTCGAGAACGGCGCCAAGGTCTACATCACCGCGCGCAACGCCGCGGTCTGCGACGGCCTCGCCGCCGAGCTCTCTAAATTCGGCGCGTGCATCTCGATCCCCGCCGACCTGTCGAAGATGGACGAGATCGAACGCTTCGCCGCCGCGCTCGAAGCCCGCGAAAGCAAGATCGATGTCCTGTTCAACAACGCCGGGGCGAGCTGGGGCGCGCCGTTCGACACCTTCCCCGAAAGCGGCTGGGACAAGGTTATCGACCTGAACGTCAAGTCGGTGTTCTTCCTGACGCAACGCCTCGTCAAATTACTCGAGGCAGCGGGCAGTGCCGACGACTTCGCCCGCGTCATCAACATCGGCTCGATCGACGGGATGCACGTCAGCAACATCGAGACGTACAGCTATGCCGCGTCGAAGGCCGCCGTCCTCCACCTGACCAGGATGATGGCGAAGAACCTTGCCGCCCGTCACATCGCGGTCAACGCGATCGCCCCGGGCTATTTCCCGTCGAAGATGACCGCCGCGATCCCCGAGGAATGGGCCGCCGCCTCGGTCGCCGCGACCCCGATGAAGCGGATCGGCAACCCCGCCGACATGGCCGGGGTGGCGCTCTACCTCGGCTCGAAGGCGAGCGGCTTCGTCTGCGGCAGCGTTATCGCGGTCGACGGCGGGTACGCGACGACGGTCTGATCGATCCTTCCCGACTGCGGCGAACATTAGCCCGAAAATCAGGCACATGCCGCCGCGTTAGGCACGATATCGCGCCAAAAAATCGTGCTGCACACGCGAAATCCCCCGTTCACCGGCTGGCACGGCCTGTGCTAGGCTATGGTAAAGGGTGGACCCGCGCGCGTGAAAAAAATCGAAGCCGTCATCAAGCCGTTCAAGCTCGACGAAGTTAAGGAGGCGCTCCACGAGGTCGGCGTCAGCGGCATCACCGTCACCGAAGCCAAGGGTTTCGGGCGCCAGAAGGGCCATACCGAGCTCTATCGCGGCGCCGAATATGTCGTCGACTTCCTGCCCAAGGTCCGCCTCGAAGTCGTCGTCGACGACGATCAGGCCGACCGCGTCGTCGAAGCGATCGCCAACGCCGCGCGCACCGGGCGCATCGGCGATGGCAAGATCTTCGTCTCGACGATCGACGCCGCCGTTCGCATCCGCACCGGGGAGCGCGATTCGGACGCGATCTAGCCTTCCACCTTTCAAAAGCCAGACCTGAGCGAGGGAATACCGACCATGGCCGAAACCGCAGCATCCGTCCTCGACATGATCAAGGAGAAGGAGATCGAGTGGGTCGATCTTCGCTTCACCGACCCCAAGGGTAAGTGGCAGCATTTGACGATGGTCGCGGGCGTCGTCGACGAGGACATGCTGTCGGACGGCTTCATGTTCGACGGGTCGTCGATCGACGGCTGGAAGGCGATCAACGAGTCGGACATGATCCTGATGCCCGACCTCGACGCGACGTACATCGACCCGTTCTCGGCGACCCCGATGCTGATCCTGATCTGCGACATCGTCGAGCCGTCGACCGGCCAGCTGTACGGCCGCGACCCGCGCTCGACCGCCAAGCGCGGCGAGGCGTACCTCAAGTCGACCGGCATCGGCGACACGATCTACATCGGGCCGGAAGCCGAATTCTTCGTCTTCGACGACGTCCGCTGGAAGCTCGGCTACAATGTCGGCAGCTATGAGCTCGACGACATCGAACTGCCGACCAACACCGGCACCAAGTATGACGAAGGCAACATGGGCCACCGCCCGCGCGTCAAGGGCGGCTATTTCCCTGTCGCGCCCGTCGACAGTGCCGTCGACCTTCGCGCCGAGATGGTCTCGACGATGATGGAAATGGGCCTGCCGTGCGATAAGCACCATCACGAGGTCGCCGCCGCGCAGCACGAACTCGGCCTGACCTTCGGCACGCTGACACAGACCGCCGACCGGATGCAGGTGTACAAGTACGTCGTCCATCAGGTCGCGCACGCCTACGGCAAGACCGCGACGTTCATGCCCAAGCCGATCAAGGACGACAACGGCAGCGGCATGCACACCCATCTGTCGATCTGGAACGGCAAGACCCCGTTGTTCGCCGGCGACGGCTACGCCGGCCTGTCGGAGATGGCGCTGTACTTTATCGGCGGCATCATCAAGCACGCCAAGGCGTGCAACGCGTTCACCAACCCCTCGACCAACAGCTACAAGCGGCTGGTCCCGGGTTTCGAAGCCCCGGTGTTGCTCGCGTACAGCAGCCGCAACCGCTCGGCGTCGTGCCGCATCCCGTACGGCACCGGCGGCAAGTCGAAGCGCGTCGAAGTCCGCTTCCCCGACGCGATGGCCAACCCGTACCTCTGCTACACCGCGCTGCTGATGGCGGGCCTCGACGGGATCGAGAACAAGATCCACCCCGGCCAGCCGATGGACAAGAACCTGTACGACCTGCCCCCGCGCGAACTGAAGAAGGTCCCGACGGTCTGCGCGTCGCTGCGTGAGGCGCTCGGTGCGCTCGATCGTTCACGCGCAGTCTTCACCAAGGGCGGGGTGTTCACCGACGACCAGATCGATTCGTACATCGAGCTGAAGATGCACGACGTGATGCGCTGGGAAATGACGCCGAGCCCGGTTGAGTTCGATATGTATTACAGCTCGTAAGCGGCCTGCGCCGAACGGGTGAACCGCTCTTCGCGGTTTGCCGGTTCGGCGCGGACTCGCGTCGAGCCCGGCCGGCGGGGCGGCGGAGCGTGGCTCCGCCGAACCCGTCCGACGACAGCGGCGGCTTTGCCGACCGCCCTTCCGCACGATCCGCATCGTGCGCTTACTATAGGACGATGCGCCGCAAACTAAAGTTGATGGGAACGGCTGGAGTTGAACCAGCTCCCCTCCGGGTGTAGCATCGCGATACCACTCGACGACCTTTCTTAGTTGACCTTGCGGTCACCCGGAGCGCTCTTCCCTGAGCTACGCCCCCAAACTCTCCTTTCCTGCCAGCTGGTAGGAAAAACCTATTTCACGCGCGAGACGTTCGGCCAACGCGGTGAATTGGAAGACGCGGCGTTTTTTTTCGCCAACTTCCAAGAAGTCACGATGCATCAATCCCGATTTGATTAGCTTCTGCGTAGACCGTTGAACGGTCCGCTTGGCCACGCCCATTCGCACCGCAATGGTCGTCGACCTAGGAAACACGCCGCGCTCTGGATCCCACCAGTGCACGAGTAGATTAGCCAAGACGACCATGTCCGTGGGCGTCAGCTTTAACTTGGTTTGCAGGCGGAACAAGGCCACGGGAATTGCTACGAAGCCGGACCCGTCCGTGACAGCGCCCTGCCACTTCTCTTTGATCGTCAATGCGAGCGGCTCGGCGCCATCCGCCGCACCTCCCTACTCCGATGTAATTATGGGGTCGCCTGTATTCATAGCCCATCATAAGCAGCGCTTCGAGCCCAAGACGAGTGATCTATTAATTGGGTGACATACGTGTCGCTTATTCTTTCGCGAGGATGGCGATGAGGTGTGCCGAATGTCCTGCCCGTTTAAGGCGCTCGGTATAGTTTCGTCGGCGATATCAAGCCTTATCACCTCCACCCCAACCCTCCCACTCTACCGCGCAAGGGCGCGGTGGGCGGGGGAAGCAAGGAGAAAGATGGCTTTTCTTTCTGTCTCCCGCGAAGCCGAGAGCGGGGAGGGCTGGGGTGGGGCCTGAACTTCCCACCCGCGTGCTTATCGATCAGGGCAATGAAGCCCCTTTCCTAAAACCCGCGACTGCGCGCAGCAGCTATCAGGATAGCGCGCCCTTTCTCATCCCCCTTAAATCAACCCCGCCAGCGGCGAACTCGGATCCGCATACCGCCGCCGCCCCATCCGCCCCGCGCCGTACGCGAGCCGCCCCGCCTCGACCGCGAGCTTCATCGCGCGCGCCATCGCCACCGGGTCCTTCGCCTCGGCGATCGCGGTGTTCATCAGGACGCCGTCGCAGCCCAGCTCCATCGCGATCGCGGCGTCGGACGCGGTGCCGACTCCGGCGTCGACGAGGACCGGGACCTTCGCGCCCTCGACGATCAGGCGGATCATCACCGGGTTCTGCAAGCCCAGCCCCGAGCCGATCGGCGCGCCCAGCGGCATGATCGCGCACGCTCCCAGATCCTCGAGCTTCTTCGCCGCGATCGGGTCGTCGGCGCAGTAGACCATGACGTCGAAGCCCTCCTTGACCAGGGTCGCGGTCGCAGTGAGCGTCTCGGCCATGTCGGGGTAGAGCGTCCGCGCTTCACCCAGCACCTCGAGCTTGACGAGGCTCCAGCCGCCGGCCTCGCGCGCAAGTCGCAGCGTGCGGACCGCGTCGTCGCCGGTGAAACAGCCGGCGGTGTTGGGCAAATACGTGACCTTCTTCGGGTCGATGAAGTCGGTCAGCATCGGCTTGCCGGGGTCGGTGACGTTGACCCGGCGGACCGCGACGGTGACGATCTCCGCTCCCGACGCGGCGACGGCGGCGGCGTTCTCGGCATAGTCCTTGTACTTGCCGGTGCCGACGATCAGCCGCGAGGTGAAGCGGCGGCCGGCGACGGTCCAGCTATCGTCGGGTTCGCCGCCGTCGGCCCCGCCGCCGACGAAGTGGACGACTTCGAGCCTGTCACCCGCTCCCAGCGGCTGCCCGGCGAAGGTCGAGCGCGGGACGATGACGAGATTGCGCTCGACCGCGACCTTCGCCGCGTCCAGCGCGAGGTCAGCGAGCAGGCCCGCGATCGTCGTGCCGGGCGAAACGCGGCGGGGGTCGCCGTTGAGGGTGATCTCGATCATCGGGTTGCGGTCCTGCGCTCTGGCCGTCACCCCCGCGAAAGCAGGGGCCCATCTCCCGCGGCGGATGATGGATCCCCCCTTGCGCGGGGATGACGGTGGAAAGGATAGTCCATATAGTCGCGGGCATGACCGATGCCAGCACCCTCGTCTACGTCCTCAACGGCCCGAACCTCAACCTGCTCGGCAGCCGCGAACCCGAGGTGTATGGCCATGATACGCTCGACGACATCGCGATGATGCTCGAGGACCGCGCGGCGACGCTCGGGTTGACGATCGACCTGCGCCAGTCGAACCACGAGGGGCATCTGATCGACTGGCTCCACGAGGCGGGGAGCCGCGAAATCCGCGCGGTGATCCTCAACGCCGGGGCGCTGACGCACACCTCGATCGCGCTCCACGACGCGATCAAGGGCGTGCCTGTGCCGGTGATCGAGGTGCATCTGTCGAACCCGCACGCGCGCGAGGCGTTTCGCCACAAGAGCTGGATCGCGCCGGTGGCGCGGGCGACGATCGCCGGGCTGGGGCCGCTCGGTTATGTCCTCGCGCTGGACGCGGCGGCGACGTTCTGACACTGACACGCTGGACTGATTGAGAGTGAGCATGACCGAATCCGCTGGACCGATGCAGGTCGACACCAAGCTCGTGCGTGAGCTCGCCGAGCTGCTCGACACGACGCGGCTGACCGAGATCGAGGTTCAGGACGGCAACCGCAAGATTCGCGTCGCCAGGACTGCCGCCCCGGTCGCCGCCGCCCCGGTCTATGCCCAGGCCCCGGTGGCAAGCGCGCCAGGCGCCGCACCCGCCGCGACCGCTGCGCCCGAAGCCGCGCCGGTCGACGATGTCCGCACCCACCCCGGACTCGTCCGGTCGCCGATCGTCGGCACCGCCTACCTCACCCCCGACCCCGCCAGCCCGCCGTACGTCACCGTCGGCGCGACGGTGAAGGCGGGCCAGACGCTGCTGATCATCGAGGCGATGAAGGTGATGAACCCGATCACCGCGCCCAAGGCCGGCACCGTCGCACGCATCCTCATCACCAACGAACAGCCGGTCGAATACGACGAGCCGCTGGTGGTGATCGAGTAGGCCCGATGTTCAAGAAGATCCTGATCGCCAACCGCGGCGAGATCGCGCTCCGCGTTCACCGCGCGGCGCACGACATGGGCATCAAGACCGTCGCGGTCCATTCGACCGCCGACGCCGACGCGATGCACGTCCGCCTCGCCGACGAGGCGATCTGCATCGGGCCGCCATCGGCGACCGACAGCTACCTCAACATCCCCAACATCATCTCGGCCGCCGAGATCGCCCAGGCCGACGCGATCCACCCCGGCTACGGTTTCCTCAGCGAGAACGCGCGCTTCGCTGGGATCGTCGAGGAACATAACATCGTCTGGATCGGGCCGTCGCCCGACCACATCCGCCAGATGGGCGACAAGGTCGAGGCGAAGCGCACGGCCGCCGCGATCGGCCTGCCGCTCGTGCCCGGCTCCGACGGCGCGGTCGCCGACGCGGCCGAGGGCATCGCGGTGGCAAACAAGATCGGCTACCCGGTGCTGGTCAAGGCCGCGAGCGGCGGCGGCGGGCGTGGCATGAAGGTCGTCCCCGATGCCGCCTCGCTCGGCAGCCTGATGGCGCAGGCCAAGGCCGAGGCGAAGGCCGCATTCGGCGACGACACCGTCTACATCGAGAAATACCTCAGCGAGCCGCGCCACATCGAATTCCAGGTGTTCGGCGACGGGCTGGGCGGCGCGATCCACCTCGGCGAGCGCGACTGCTCGCTCCAGCGGCGGCACCAGAAGGTGCTTGAGGAGGCCCCCTCCCCCGCGCTCACGCCGGCGCAGCGCGCCGCGATGGGCGAGGTCGTCCGCGCCGCCGTCGCCAAGCTCAAGTACCGCGGTGCCGGGACGATGGAGTTCCTGTACGAGGACGGGAAATTCTACTTTATCGAGATGAACACCCGCCTCCAGGTCGAGCATCCGGTGACCGAGGCGATCACCGGGATCGACCTCGTCCGCGAGCAGATTCGCGTTGCGGCGGGTATGCCGCTGTCGGTGACGCAGGACCAGATCCGCTTCGCCGGGCACGCAATCGAGTGCCGGATTAACGCCGAGGACCCTGCGACCTTCGCGCCGTCGCCGGGCCGGGTGATCGACTATCACGCCCCTGGCGGCCCGGGCGTCCGCGTCGATAGCGCGCTATACGCCGGCTACCGCATCCCGCCGCACTACGACAGCCTCATCGCCAAGCTGATCGTCTTCGGCGACGACCGCGAACAGTGCCGGATGCGCCTGAAGCGAGCGCTTGAGGAATATGTCGTCACCGGGATCAAGACGACGATCCCGCTCCACCAGGCATTGCTCGACGACCCCGACTTCATCGCCGGGGACTATTCGATCAAGTGGCTCGAACGCTGGCTGGCGAAGCGCGCCGAGGGGTAGCGACGCGAGACGGAACGCCCGCGATCGGCCATCGGTTACCGCTCGGCTTCTCACCGCAGGATATAGCACATGGGCGTCGGTTTCATCGGCCTCGGGCAAATGGGCTCGGGCATGGCGCAGTCGCTGATCGCGGCGGGACATGCGGTGACGGTGTGGAACCGTAACGCGGCGAAGGCCCGGGCGATTGCTGGCGCGACCGTTGCAGCCACACCGGCCGAAGCAGCGAGGGCCGGGATCGTCGTGTCGATGCTCGCCGACGATGCGGCGGTCGAGGCGGTGACTTTCGGCTCGGATGGCATTCTGTCGGCGGGGACGGCAGTCCTCCACATCTCGTGCAGCACCGTCAGCGTCGCGCTGACCGACCGGCTCGACGCGGCGCACCGCGAGGCCGGGCAGCGCTTCGTCTCGGCGCAAGTGCTCGGGCGGCCCGATGCGGCGGCGGCGGGCAAGCTGGTGGTGTTTGCCGCCGGATCGGACGCCGACGTCGGCGCGGCACGCCCGGTGTTTGAAGCGCTTGGCCCCAAGCTGCTGATCATGGGCGCCGAGCCCGGCATGGCGGCGGCGGCCAAGCTCGCGGCGAATTTCGGCATCGCCGCGCTGACCGAGATGGTGACCGAGGCGATGGCGATCGCCGGCGCGCGCGGGGTCAAGCGCGAGGCTATGCTCGAGTTGTTCAACGAGACCAATTTTGGCAGCCGAATCATCGGGGCGTACGGTGCGATGATCGCCGCGCAGAAGTTCGAGCCGGTCGGCTTCGCGATGCGCCTCGGCCGCAAGGACGTCGCCTTCGGGATTGACGCGGCCCCCGACGCCGAACTGCCGCTTGCCCGCCTACTTCTCGCGCGGATGGACGCGATCATCGCCGGCGGCGGCGGGGATCGCGACTGGGCGTCACTCGGAGGACCGCTGGCATGATCCGCTTTGCCCTCGCGCTGGCGCTGATCGCCGCCGCCCCCACGGTCGCAGCGACGACGCCCGACACGACCTCGGTCCGCATCACGACGAGCGACGGCGTGATCGTCGTCGAGCTCGACCGCAAGGCGGCACCGCTGACGACGGCGAACTTCCTCCGCTACGTCGACCAGAAGCGCTTGGACGGTACGACCTTCTACCGCGCGACCAAGGTCGCCCCCGGCATCGGGCTCGTCCAGGGCGGGGTGCGCGGCGACCCCAAGCGCGTCCTGCCGCCGGTCGCGCATGAGCCGACGTCGACGACCGGGCTCGCGCACGGCGAGGGGACGATCTCGATGGCGCGGACGACGCCGGGGTCGGCGCGGGGCGACTTCTTCATCACGACCGGACCGCTGTCGTCGCTCGATGCGCGCCCGCAGGATACCGGTGACAATGCCGGCTTCGCCGCGTTTGGCCACGTTACCGACGGCATGGACGTCGTCCGCCAGATCCTCGACGCCCCGGTCGGCGATACCGGTGTCGGCGTGATGCGTGGCCAGATGCTGGTCAAGCCGATCAAGATCGTCAGCGTCCGCCGCGAGTAAGCCCTACTTCGTTGCCTCGACAAACCCCGCGACCGCATCGAGCAGCCCCGGTGCAAGCGGCAACGACGGGTCGCTATACGTCGCGACATTCGCGGCGCGGTCGAGCGGCGCGGTTTTGAGGACGTGGTTCATGTCCGGCACGATGACGAGCTTCGCGTCGGGTTTCGCCGCTGCGAGCAGCCCGGCATCGCGCTTGCTAATCTGGAGATCGGTCGAGCCCTGGACGATCAGCACCGGCACCGTCAGCTTCGCCAGCTCCTTTGCCGGGTCGAGCGGCAGCCACGACATCAGATACGGCTGGACGCTCGGGCGGAACAGCGCGGCCAATTCCGGCGGCGGGTCGGCGACCGGCTTGCCCGTCTCGAGGCTGTCGAGCGTCGCTTCGGCCGGGGCGATCAAGGCCGCGGGCATCGCGCCCGAATGAAACTGGCGGCGCAACACCGCCGCCGCAGGCTCGCCCGCTCCCGCGACCGACACGACCCCGGCGACCGGGGTCGTCTCCGCTGCCATCGTCGCGACCAGCGCGCCCTCGCTGTGCCCGATGAGGACGACGCGGCTTATACGCGGATCGGCAGCGAGGAGCGCGGTCCACTTGGCGGCATCGGCGACATAGGTGCCGAAACGCAGCGTCGACTCGTCGAGGCCGACGACCTTGCTCTCGGCGATCCCGCGCTTGTCGTAGCGCAGCGAGGCAATGCCCCGCGCCGCCAGCCCCTCGGCGAGCAATTTGAGGCTGTCATTGTGGAGCGTCTCGCCTCGGATATGGCTGTTGCCATCGCGATCGGTCGGTCCCGATCCGGCGATGAGGACAACCCCGGGCACCTTCGCCTCGCCGTCGGGCAGCAGGATCGTGCCGTGGAGCGTGACGGCCCCGTCGACGATCGTCACCTCTCGCGGCGTCGCGGCGATGGCCGACGAGGCGAACAGGGCAGCCAATACGATCGCCCCGGCAAATCTGCGCATACCCGCTCCCCGTCTCGATGCGGGATTCTAGCATCTCGCCGGGAGGCAGCAAACCTTTCGCTGCAGCTAGTCGAATAGCGTGAAAGACTTCGCAGCCGCCCCTCCCCGCGTGGGGAGGAGCGGCGCGAGCGCGGGGCGGCTATTCGTGGCGGGCTTTTTCGGCCTTCTTGTAGCTGGCGATCTCGGTCTTCGTCGCCGGGCGGCCGTCCTTCATGTATTTGCCGCCCTCCTTGGTGACGCCGTCGGACGCGGCCGCGGTCGTCGTGCTCGCGGCGTCGGCGGCGACGGGAGCCTGCACCGCGGGCTCGGCAGGAACCGCGGTCACACTCGGCGGTGGTGCCTGATCGGCGGGTGCGACGGCGGTGGTCGGTGTCGTCGACTGAGCGTGAGCGATCGAGCCGCCAGCAATCAAGATACTCGCAAGAATAAGATTAGCGTTCATCGTGGAACTCCTCAAGATGAACACCGCGAGCAAGGCGATATGACTACCGGAATCGCGTCGCGGCGCACTATATTGGGCATGACCAAATGATCTCCCCCGGCAGTGCCTCATAATACATGATTGGCACCCCCGGAGGAGCGCCAATATATTCCGGTTATCGTGTTTCGGGTCCCGTTCATCCTAACATCGGGTAATTATGTTACCGGCGGCAAGGGATCTTGCGATCGCACGCGCCGCCAGCGACTCAGGTGGCGCTCAGGTGTCGAACAGCGTTTTGAAGCGAGCCGGTTGCGACCGCAGATACTGAGGGGCGGCGTGGACCTTTGCCCCAAGATGCGCCGCCGCGTGCCACGGCCAGCGCGGGTCGAACAGGATGCCGCGAGCGAGCGCGATCGCGTCGGCGTCACCGGTCCCGACGATCGCCTCGGCGTGCTCGGGCTCGGTGATCATCCCGACCGCGATCACCGGCATCGACACCGCCGCCTTGACCGCGCGCGCGAATGGCACCTGATACCCCGGACCGGCAGTGATCTTCTGGACCGATGTCAGGCCGGCGCTCGAGACGTGGATGTAGTCGCAGCCGCGCGCCTCGATCGCTTTCGCGAAGGCGATCGTCTGCTCGACGTCCCAGCCGCCGGGCGCCCAGTCGGTCGCCGAGACCCGGATCCCGACCGGCTTGTGTGCAGGAAAAGCGGCGCGGACCGCGTCGAACACCTCGAGCGGGAAGCGCATCCGGTTTTCGAGGCTCCCGCCATAGTTGTCCTCGCGGACGTTCGACAGCGGCGACAGGAACTGGTGCAACAGATAGCCGTGCGCGCCGTGCAGTTCGATCAGGTCGAGGCCGAGCCGGTCGGCGCGGCGTGCTGCTTCGACGAAGCCGTCCCTGACCCGCGCGAGCCCGGCGGCGTCGAGCGCGACCGGCGCGTGCTCGTCGGGGGCATAGGTCAACGCCGACGGCGCGACGGTCTGCCAGCCGTCGGGCTCGCCCGGAGTGAGCTGCGCGCCGCCCGCCCATGGCACCTTGGTCGACGCCTTGCGCCCGGCATGGGCAAGCTGGATGCCGACCGGGATCGGCGACCAGCGGCGGATCGCGGCGAGGACAGGCACGAGCGCCGCTTCGTTGGCGTCGGAATACAGGCCGAGGTCGTCGGCGGTGATCCGCCCTTCGGGAACGACCGCGCTCGCCTCGAGGATCAGCAGCCCTGCCCCCGACTGGGCGAGCGTGCCGAGATGCGTCATGTGCCAGTCGGTCGCGCTGCCGTCGCCATCGGCCGAATACTGACACATCGGCGCGACGACGATGCGGTTGGGCAACGTCAGGCCACCGAGCGTCAACGGGGCGAACAGGCGGGAGTCGGGCATCGATGGGTCCTTCGCGGTGGGCGCGCACCAAGCGTCGTGCGCGCCGATAGGTTGCACGCGGCGGCCGGTCTATTACTCTGGCGAATGGAGGACCAGCATGACAAAGGTCACACGACGGCGCTTTCTCGAAGCGGGAGCAGTGCTCGCCGCGCTCGCGCCGCTGACCGGCGTCGAGGGCAAGCGCAAGCCGCCGCGCGATGCCGTCGGCGCGGCGTCGGCGCTCGACCGCGGGCGGACGACGCCGGGGGCGCTGACCGAGGCGGCGATCACCCGGCTCGACCGCGCCAACCCGCTGATCAACGCGGTGTCGCACCCCAACTACGACCGCGCGCGCGCGGCTGCGGCGGCGAACCCGGGCGGACCGCTCGCGGGCATCCCGACGCTGATCAAGGATAACATCGAGCAGGCCGGGCTGGCGTGGACGAGCGGTTGCCGCGCGCTGCGCGACCGCGTCGGCGTGACCGACTCGCCCGCCGCGACGGCGATCGCGCGCGCCGGGCTGGTGTCGATCGGGCGGTCGAACCTGCCCGAATTCGGCCTGCTGCCGACGAGCGAGGCGCTGCTGACCGGGCCGACGCGCAACCCGTGGCGGCTCGACCGCTCGGCGGGCGGATCGTCGGGCGGGTCGGCGGCGGCGGTTGCAGCGGGAGTCGTCGCAGTGGCGCACGGCAACGACGGCGGCGGCTCGATCCGCATCCCGGCATCGTGCTGCGGGCTGGTCGGATTGAAGCCGAGCCGGGCGCGGATGATCGGCGACACCGGGCGCGCAGTGACCGATTTCGGCGTCCAGTCGTGCCTCAGCCGGACGGTGCGCGACACCGCGGCGTGGTTCGCGGCGATGGAGCGCCCCGCCGGCGATGCGGTCTATCCGCCGGTCGGGCTCGTCACCGGGCCCGAGGGGCGGCACCTCAAGATCGGGCTTCAACGCGCCTCGGCGACCGGGCACGAGCCACATCCCGACGTCATGGCGGTGTTCGAATTGACCGTCCGCGAGCTCAGGAAGCGCGGTCA
>JAYTTV010000240.1:0-15439 GCA_043745075.1 Sphingomonadaceae bacterium | reverse complement strand
ATTTCCTGCGGATGACCTTCGGCGTCCCTGCCGAGCCGTATGTCGTCGATCCGGTGATCGAGAGCGCGATGGACAAGTTGTTCATGCTGATGGCCGACCATGAGCAGAACGCGTCGACGTCGACCGTCCGCCTCGCGGGCTCGTCGGGGGCCAATCCGTTCGCGTGCATCGCCGCCGGCATCGCCTGCCTGTGGGGCCCGGCGCACGGCGGCGCGAACGAGGCCGCGCTCAACATGCTCCGCGAGATCGGCACCGTCGACCGCATCCCCGAGTTCATCGCCCGCGCCAAGGACAAGGACGACCCGTTCCGCCTGATGGGCTTCGGTCACCGCGTCTACAAAAGCTACGACCCGCGCGCCAAGGTGATGGCGGTGACGGCGAAGGAAGTCCTCGGCAAGCTCCAGCTCAAGGACCCGATCTTCGACGTCGCGCTCGAACTCGAGCGCATCGCGCTGAGCGATCCGTATTTCATCGACAAGAAGCTGTACCCGAACGTCGATTTCTATTCGGGCATCGTCATGGCGGCGATCGGCTTCCCGACGTCGATGTTCACCGTGCTGTTCGCGATCGCGCGGACCGTCGGCTGGGTCGCGCAGTGGAACGAGATGATCGAGGACCACGACCAGAAGATCGGCCGTCCGCGCCAGCTCTACACCGGCGCAACGCACCGCGAATACGTCCCGCTCAGCGCGCGGTAAACCAAGACGGCGGACCTATCGGGCGGCGGCGAGCCGTTCGAAGGTCCGCCACTGGGCGACGAAGAAGCTTGCCGCAGCATAAGCGGCGAGGACGGCAAACCCCGCATACCACGCGCCGAACAGCGCGAACGCGAGCCACGCCCAGAGCATTGTGCCGGGCCGGGCAGCGACGAGGCCGAGGCGCGCCTCGAACGATCCGGCGCGATCGAGAGAGATGCCGGTGAAACGGCGGAAGAAGCGGCGCTGAAGGCGTTCGGCGAGCATGAAGCCGACGAGCAGCGCCGCGACCGGCCACGCGCTCCCCGATCCGACCGCTGCGAAGTGTGCCGCCGCGGAGACGAACCATCCGTAAGGGGCGAGGTCGATCACGGCGATTCGGATCCGCGCTGGCTCCACACGCACCCGGGCGAGCTTCGCGGCAATCCCGGCGAGCGGGCCGCTGAGCAAGGCGAGGAGCAGCCCGACCCACAGCCAGCCAAGCGCGAATGCGACCCCCGCGGCGACCGCGAACCCAATCGCAGCGAGCGCGACGGCGTCGGCGGGAACCGGTAGCGGGAGCAGCAGTCCGACCGCGGCATCCTCGGCGGGCGCCTCGATCCAGCGCCCCGGGGCGTCGCGCGACCCCGGCTGGGCAGCGGCGAGCAAGGCGGCGGTCGCCTTCTCCGCGCCATCGGCATCGTCGGGCCGCGCCCAGACGAGCGGCACGTCGCGGTCCATCGCCGCTTCGAACACCGGCAGCAGCATGACGTCGACCCGCGTCGCCCCCGCCATCAACCCGGCACGGAGCAGCGTCGGCGCGAGATCCCACTCGCCGAGCGACGCCGCCGTATCGCGGACAAGCGCCGCCGGATAAAGCGCGATGCCCGCCGCGGTGTCGTGCGCGTCGATCCGCTCGGTGCCGCGTCCGCTCGCCGCCGGCCATGTCGCGATCGCCGGAGCCGTCGCCGCCGTGATCGTGGCGACGATCCGGTCGTCGAGGACGACACCTTGGTCGATGACGACGATGTCGCCGTTGAGCGTCGCCCAGTCGAGCGGCGCGTCGGCGACGATCAGCACCCGCGCGATGCCCGCCCGGCGAACCTGCCGCAGCTGGCGCTCGAGCGCGGTCAATCCGCCAACGATCGGTGCCGACGATCCCGGCGCGGGCGGCGGGGTTGCGAAAAGGACGGCGGTCGACATTGCCCGGAGTCATACGGGGCGTGGCCCCGGTCTGCCAAGCGCGCGGACTGTCCTCGCCCGGCGACGGGTGATAGACCGTGCGATCCCAACGAGCTTTGCGCGAAGGTGACCGTCCCGCCGTGACCAATTCGTCCGAGACTTCGCGCCGCCGCCCGGTCGTCATCGTCCTCATCGGCCTCGCGTGGCTGGTGGTCATCGCCGGGGCGATCATCGCCGGGACGATGACCGGCAGCTTCGCCCGGGGCGACCCGGTGCTGATCGCCGGGCTTGTCGCGCAGCTGGTCATCCAGATCGCCGCGCCGCTCGCGGTCGTCGTCATCGGCATCGACCTGCTTCGCCGCGCCGGGCGCCGCGACACCGACGAGCTCGAGGCGCGCAGCGCGGCGGCGGGGGTGGCGACCGCGGCGATCCGCGAGGGGCTGATCGACATCGACGCGACGCTTGCCGCGGTCATCACCCGGGTCGCGGGATTGCAAGCCGCCGCCACCGGCGAATCGGGCCTCGTCGCCGCCGCGACGCGCCTCGAATCGGGGGCCGCGGCGCTCAACGCCGCGAGCGCGACGGCGGGCGGGGCGGCACAGCAGATCGGCACGCTGCTCCCCGAAGCCAGCCGCCAGGCGACGTCGCTCGCGACGATCCTCGACCGGACCGCGACCGAGACCGGCCGCCAGCTCGAGGCGGTCGAGACGATGCTCGCCGGGGTGTGGGCGCGCAACGACGCGGCGGCGGCGCAGGTGACCGAGGCGAGCGCGACGATGGCCGGGCTGCTCGGCGGGATCGAGAATGCGTCGGTCGCCGCTGCCGGCGCGATTGCCGACCGGACGGCGACGCTCGGGCGGACCGTCGACACCGCGCTCGACCGCGCCACCGCCGCGCTCGACGCGACCCGCGACGGCATCCATGTCCAGACCGACGCGCTGCTCGCGAGCGTCGATCAGGCGCGGGTCGCGCTCGACGCGATCGGCGGCGAAGCGGCGCAGCGGGTCGGCCAGCGCCTCGCCGCGATCATCGAGGTCAGCGACGCGCTGGCGGCGCGGCTCGCCGATCACGATGCCCGGTCGCAGACCTTGGTCGAGGGCGTCGAGCGCAGCTTCGCCATCCTCGACAAGCGCCTCGGCCATGCGGCGGCGATGGGCACGACGACGCTCGACGGCTTCCAGACGCGGATGGCGGCGATCCGCGACACGGCGGACGGGGTCAACCTGCCGCTGACGCAGGCCAACGCCGCGCTCGACGACGCTCATGCGGGGGTCGCTCGACTGACCGAGGGAGCCGATGCGGTGATCGCGACACTCGCCGAACACCTGCCGGTTCACGCCGGAGCGGTGGCGTCGCTCAATACCGATCTCGACCGGCTCCACACCGCGACGGTCGCGCTCGTCCCGCCGGTCGATGCGGCGGGAGCGGCGATCGCCAGCGCCGGGGCCGAGGTCGCCCGCCAGCAAGCCGTCGTCGAGAATGCGGCATATGGCCTGACCGCCGAACTCGGCACTGCGCAGGCGACGCTCGCGGCGATCGAGGGCGTGGCGCAGGGGTCGGCGCTGACCTCGGCGCAGGCGCTGATCGAGGTGCTGTCGCGGGTCCGCGAAGTCGCCAACGCCACGGCAGGGACGATGCGGACGACGCTCGAGGGCATCGTCGCGGAGGCCGAGGCGGCGCTCAACGACGCCGGGACCGCACGTGCCAAGGCGGCGTTCGGCGACCCGATCCGCGCCGAGATTGCCGGGCTCGACGGTGCCGCGACGCAGGCCGGATTGGCCGCGCAGGCGACCGCCGACCGCATCGCCGCGCGGCTGATGGGGCTGACCGCGACGGTCGCGACGGTCGAGGCGCGGATCGACGAGGTCGACACCCGCTTCGATCTGCGGCTGCGCGACGACATTGCCCAGCGCTCGGCAGCGCTGCTCGACTCGCTCCGGGCGCAGGCGATCGACGTCGCGCGGCCGATGGCGATCGAGGTCCGCGACGGCGATTGGGCGGCGTATCTCAAGGGCGACCGCGGGCTGTTCGCAAGGCGCGCGGTCCGCCTGATCGACGGCGGCACCGCCCGCGCGATCGCCCGCCACTTCCAGCACGACCCGGTCTTTGCCGAGCAGGCCGCCCGCTACATCGGCGAGTTCGAGACCCTGCTCGACCGGTTCCGCGCCGACCGCGAGGGGCAGGCGCTGGCGGTGACATTGGTGTCGTCGGATGTGGGGAAGTTGTATGTCGTGCTGGCGCAGGCGCTGGAGCGGTTGAAGTAGGAGGCGTCAAGATCCTCCCCGTCTTCGGGGAGGATTAAGTGCCCTTTCGCCCCAGCGCCGCGTCGAGCTTCGCGTGGTCCAGCCCGCCCTCCCACTTCGACACCACCACCGTCGCCACCGCATTGCCGACGAAGTTGGTCAAGCTTCTGCATTCGCTCATGAAGCGGTCGACCCCGAGGATCAGCGCCATCCCCGCGACCGGCACCGACGGGACCACTGCGAGCGTCGCCGCGAGCGTGATGAACCCTGCCCCGGTCACCCCCGCCGCCCCTTTCGAACTCAGCATCGCGACCCCGAGCAACAGCGCCTGCTGGCCGATGGTTAAATGGACGTCGGTCGCCTGCGCGATGAACAGCGCCGCCAGCGTCATGTAGATGTTGGTCCCGTCGAGGTTGAAGCTGTAGCCGGTCGGCACGACGAGCCCGACGACCTCCTGCCGGCACCCCGCCGCCTCCATCTTTGCGATCAGGTTCGGCAGCGCGGCTTCGGAAGACGACGTGCCGAGGACGAGGAGGAGTTCCTCCTTCAAATACGCGACGAGGCGGAAGATCGAGAAGCCGCACCACAGCCCGACGGCGCCGAGGATGACGAAAACGAACAATAGCGAGGTGATGTAGAAGCTCGCCACCAGCGTCGCCAAATGCGCGAGCGTGCCCAACCCGAACTTGCCAATGGTGAACGCCATCGCGCCGAACGCGCCGACGGGGGCGGCGCGCATCAGAATTGCGACGATGCGGAAGACGAGCGCGGTCGCCGAGTTGAGCACGCGCAACACCGGCTCGCCCTTGTCGCCGATCAGGACGAGCGCGACCCCCGTCAGGATCGCGACGAACAGCACCTGGAGGATGTCGCCCTCGGTCAGCGCGCTGACCATCGTCGTCGGGATGATGTTGGTCAGGAAACCGACGATCGTCGTGTCATGCGCCTTGGCGGTGTAGCTCGCGATCGCGCCGGAATCGAGGCTGGCGGGGGCGATGTGGAGCCCCGTCCCCGGCTGGACGACGTTGGCGACGACGAGCCCGAGGGCGAGCGCGAGCGTCGAGAAGAACAGGAAATAGGCGAACGACTTGCCGACGACGCGCCCGACCGAACGGAGTTCGCCCATTCCGGCGATCCCGCCCGCGACGGTCAGGAAGATCACCGGCGCGATGACCATCTTGACCAGCTTGATGAAGGCGTCGCCGAGCGGCTTCAACGCGGCACCGGTGGCGGGGTAGAAATAGCCGACGAGGACCCCGGCGACGATCGCGACGATGACCTGGAGGTAGAGCGCGCCGGTAAAGTGGCGCGGCTTGGCGGCGGCTTCCGGCAAGGCCGGCGCGCCGGAAGCGACCGTCACTGGCCGATCCGGTTTGCACGAGTGTCAGGCAAACTGGACAAACTTGACGAACCTGACGCCACGTACCACCCCCATCGCGCTCCTGCTGTACCGTTCCGGTTGTTTTGCGCGGGGGCGCGGCGGAATATGGTCAAGGAAGGCGACTCGTTCATCCCCGTAATCTATGCGGGCGGGTCCGGTGTAGGACAGCGGTTTTTGTGACCGGCGTAGCAACGGAATGATAGCCCCTCCTACCCGGCCCTCATTGTGGAATCACGTTCCACCGTATGTGGAAAGCCCTTGGATACCGGCTCCTGAAAGGCGAGAAGGCTCAGCAGGAGGAAGGTATGTCCAAGTTCCAGATGCAAATAGCAACCGAGTACCCGATTCTCTTCCTCTCCGATGCATCACCAAGGGTGACTTACCCGGACAACACAGGCCAGTTCTTCGCCACGGCTACGGCTGATTGCCTGTGCTTCTACGTGCTCTCTTACGTCGACGGAGCCTCGCTCGTCACCGTCACCGACGAGGAATGCGAAGCGGAAGGTAAAGAGATGTTCAGCGGGTTCATCGAAGCCTCTACCGGCGTGCTTACTGTCACCGACAGCACCCCATTCCACTACTTAAACATACCTGTGCCCACCGGCAGCGTGTCGGTGAGCATCTGGGCAGACGATGAGAGAACCCCGGACTGGGTTTGGATCAAGCTTGGTGCGATCCGTGACTACTGAGCCTGTCGTTTATGGGTTCACTACCTAGGATTATCTCGAAGCGCGCGATCGCGACGCAGCGCTGCGAATGGATCGGCTATTTGGCGACGCCGTCGCCGGGCTAGCCGACTTCCCGCTGCTCGGCCATGAGGGAGAAATCGTCGGCACGCGCGAACTTACGCCCCATCGTAGCTACCGCGTCGTTTATCAGGTCTCTGACACGACGGTCTGGATTCTCGTTCTGATTCCCACCGCCCGCCAGTGGCCGCCTTTGCTTCTGCGATAGGTGTTGGATCCGCCAGAGCCTCGGATCAGCCCCATCCCGGAATATCGGCGATCGTGACCCAGCCGAAGACGTAGTTGGCGTAGTATAACGCGAACAGCACGGCGGAGATCGCCGTCGTCCATATCGCCTTGGTCCGCAGCATCGGGAGTACCGGGGCGCTGTCGGCTTGGCCGGGGACGAGCGCCTCACCGCTTTCGGCGGAGGTGCGGACGCCGAACGGCAGCACGGCGAACAGCGTGAGCATCCAGAACAGGATGTAGATGACGAGGGCGGAGTACCAGCGCATCTAAGCGGCCCAAGAGCTTGCTGTCATCCCGGCGGAGGCCAGGACCCATGATCCCAACAGGCGGTGATCATGGGTCCCGGCCTTCGCCGGGATGACAAACGAGGAAATGCGGCCCGCCACCACCCGTCCTCTCTGCACCCGGGTCTTTGCCGCGAGCGCGAGCCCCCACCCCGACCCTTCCCACTCACGGCAACGCCCGGGGGGAGGGGGAAGGACGGAGGCTTCGATCACACCCGGACGATCTGTACGTCGGTAACGGGCTTCTTCCCCGTCCAGTCGCGCGCCACCCGCCGGACCGCGACGCGGATGCTCTCGGCGAACTTCTCCTGGTTGCGCGCGTCGCCGGTGCGGACTGCCTGCGCGGCGGCCTCGGCGCATTCGGCGATGAACTCGGTCGCGTCTTCCTCGACCGGAACGCCCTGCGCCATGATCGCGGGTTTTGCCGCGAGCTTGCCGCTGCCGTTCAAGACGACCGTCGCCGACATATAGCCGTTGTGCATGATCCGCCGCCGGCTGAGCATCGTCGAGCCGTCGGCGGGCAGGATGACATCGCCGTCGAGGACGAGCCGCCCGACCTTCTCGTGGCTGATCAGCTTCGGGCCGTTCGGCGCGAGGCGGATCGCGGTGCCGTTCATCGGGACCATCGCGCGCGGGACGCCGATTTCGAGGGCGAGCTTGGCGTGCGCCTCCATGTGGCGGCGCTCGCCGTGGACCGGGATCGCGATTTCGGGCCGGACCCAGCCGTACATCGCCTCGAGTTCGGGCTTGCCGGGGTGGCCCGAGACATGGACGTGCGCCTGGCGTTCGGTGATGACCTCGACGCCGCGGGTCGCGAGCGCGTTCTGGACGATACCGATCGACAGTTCGTTGCCCGGGATCTCCTTCGACGAATAAATCACGCAGTCGCCGCGCTCGAGTTTGAGATGCTGGTGGCTGCCGCTGGCGATGCGGCTGAGCGCCGCCGCCGGTTCGCCCTGCGCGCCGGTGCAGATGATCAGCAGCTTCGACGGATCGAGCCGCGCCGCCTGGTCGAACGACAGGATCGGCGGGAAGTCCTTGAGGTAGCCCGTCGCGCGGGCGACGCCGAGGATGCGGTCCATCGACCGGCCCACGACGCAGACCTGCCGCCCGGTTTCGATCGCGACCTGGCCGAGCGTATGCAGCCGTGCCGCGTTCGACGCGAAGGTGGTGACGAGGACGCGCCCGGTCTTGCGGCCACGGATGACCTCGAGCAGCCCGTCGCGGACTCCGGCCTCGGAGCCGCTGGCGTTCGCGTTGAACACGTTGGTCGAATCGCCGACCATCGCGAGGACGCCGCTGTCGCCGAGCGCACGCATCTGCTCGGGCGTCGACGGCGTGCCCATCTGCGGCTGGTCGTCGAGCTTCCAGTCGCCGGTGTGGAAGATGCGCCCGTACGGCGTCTCGATGATCAGGCCGTTGCCCTCGGGGATCGAGTGCGCCATCGCGGCGTAGGTGAACTTGAACTCGCCGAGCGTTAGCGATCCGCCCATCGGGATGACGTGGAGCTTGACCTCCTTGGTCAGCCCCTCCTCCTCGAGCTTGCCGCGGATCAGCCCGGCGGTGAACGGCGTCGCGTACAACGGCACGCCGAGGTCGGCGGCGAGATACGGGATCGCGCCGATATGGTCCTCGTGGCCGTGCGTCAGGACGATGCCGAGCAGGTCCTCGCGGCGCTCCTCGATGAAGCTGAGGTCGGGCAGGATCAGGTCGACGCCCGGATAGCCCGGGTCGGCGAAGGTCATGCCGAGATCGACCATCACCCACTTGCCGCGACAGCCGTAGAGGTTGACGTTCATGCCGATTTCGCCCGACCCGCCGAGAGGCAGGAAGATCAGTTCGTCGCCGGGGGTGAGGAAGTTCTTGTTCTTATTGACGGCCATTATGTTCCAGTCGTGTTGAGGGCGTAGATGCGGAGCAATCCGCGAATTGTGAGATCACCGTCGACCATGTCTATGGCGTCGGTATGGCGGTTGAATAAGGTTGCGAGGCCCCCGGTGCCGATCACCGTTATGGGTCGCCCAATCTCCGATGTAATGCGCGCAACCAAACCTTCAATGAGGCCGACATAACCGTAGAACACGCCCGACTGCATCGCGTGGACGGTATTGGTGCCGATGACGCTGTGATTGCCCCCCGGCGGCTCGACCGCGATGCGCGGCAGCTTGGCGGCGGCGGCGTACAGCGCATCCATCGACAGGTTGATGCCTGGCGCGATCGCCCCGCCGCGGTACGAGCCCTCGCGCGTCATCGGGTCCTCGGTGATGACGTCGAAGGTCGTCGCGGTGCCGAAGTCGACGACGATGAGATTGCCGCGCGTGCCGGCGTGCGCGGCGACGGCATTGACGATGCGGTCGGCCCCGACTTCGCTCGGGTTGGGCACGGCGATGATGATGCCGTATTCGATGCCCTCGGCCCCGACGACGAGCGGCTCGACCTTGAAGTATTTGCGGCACAGATGCTGGAGGTTGAACAGCGTCGGCGGGACGACGGTGGCAATGATCGCCGCGTCGATATGGGCGCGCTCGACGCCTTCGAGCTGCATCAGCTGGTTGAGCCAGACGGCATATTCGTCCGCCGTGCGGTTGCGATCGGTCGAGATCCGCCAGCGCTGGCGGATGTCCGCGCCCTCGACGAGCGCGAAGACGATGTTGGTGTTGCCGACGTCGATCGCTAGCAGCATCGCGGGCCCCCTGCCCCAGGCACAGACCGACTCATAGCGCGAAGACCTCGCCGGCGTGAATCCGGCGGACGCTGGCATCGGCGAGGGTCAGGTCGAGCGCGCCGTCGGGACCGATACCGGTGAAGATGCCGCTGACCGTCTCGCTGCCGAGGCGCGCCTCGAGCGGCTGACCGAGGCCCGCCGCGCGCGCCAGCCACGCGGTGCGGATCGCGTCGAAGCCGTATGTGCGCCACGTCGCGCGCACGTCGGCGAAGGTCGCGGCAAGGCGATCGACCGCTTCGGCGGCGGTCGGCGCGGCGATGCCCGCGGCGGGGAGCGAGGTCGCGGGGCGCTCGGTCGCGTCGGGGTGGCCGGCGAGGTTGACGCCAAAGCCGATGATCGTCGCCCCGCTTCCGCCTTCGAGGAGGATGCCCGCGACCTTGACGCCGTCGAGCAGGACATCGTTCGGCCATTTGAGGGTCAGCCGATCGGGGGCGATCCATCGGTCGAGCATCGCGGCGAGCGCGAGCGCTGCGACGAACGACAATTGCTGCGGCGGTCCCTCCCCCAGCTGCGGGCGGACGACGACGCTGGTGAAGAGATTGCCCGGGATCGACAGCCACGTGCGCCCGCGCCGCCCCCGCCCGCCGGTCTGGGTATCGGCGCGGACCCAGCTTTCGTCGGGCAGGTCGGGGCGTTCGGCAAGCCAGTCGTTGGTCGAACCGACGGTGGTGAGGTGGGTGATTATAACAGCGCCGCCGCCGCGCGGCTCGCCGCCTCGACGAGCGGCGTGATCGCCAGCATTCCGATCGGCGAGCAGAACACCGCCGCGACGACGATCATCGCGCTGTTGGTGCGGCTATCGGCGGGAGCAAATGCCGGGGCGGGATCGTCGAAATAGACCGACTTGATGACGCGGAGGTAGTAATAGGCGCCCACGACCGACGCGACGACGCCGACGACCGCGAGGACGTACAGATGCGCGTCCATCGCCGCCTGGAACACCGCGAACTTCGGCCAGAAGCCAAGCAGCGGCGGGATGCCAGCGAGGCTGAACATGAAGATCGCGAACCCCGTCGCGAGCCACGGGCGGGTCCGCGACAGGCCGCTGAGCGAGGCGAGCGTCTCGACCGGCTCGCCGTCGGGCCCACGCATCTGGAGGACGCAGAGGAAACTGCCGAGCGTCATCGCCAGATAGACCGCGAGGTAGAACAGCACGCCGGTGACGCCCTCGCGGGTTCCGGCAGCGAGGCCGATCAGCGCGAAGCCAATGTTGTTGATCGACGAATAAGCGAGCAGCCGCTTGATGTTGACCTGCCCGATCGCCCCGACCGCGCCGAGCAGCATCGACGCGATCGAGACGAAGGTAACGATCTGCCGCCAGTCGAAGGTCATGCCGCCGAACGCATCGATCGCGACGCGGAGCAGCAGCCCCATCGCCGCCGCCTTGGGCGCGCTGGCGAAGAACGCCGCGACCGGGGTCGGCGCCCCCTCGTAGACGTCGGGTGTCCACATGTGGAACGGCACCGCGGCGATCTTGAAGGCGATGCCGCTGAGGATGAACACCAGCCCGAACAGCACGCCGATGTCCGCCGCACCATGGCCGCGCACGACGGCGTGAAGCGCGGCGAAGCTCGTCGTGCCGGTGAAGCCGTAAACGAGGCTGATGCCGTAAAGCAGGATGCCGCTGGCGAGCGCGCCGAGGACGAAATACTTGAGCCCCGCCTCGCTCGACTTCGCTTCGTTGCGATGGAAGGCGGCGAGGACGTACGCCGCGAGGCTCTGGAGTTCGAGGCCGACGTACAGCGACAACAGGTCATTGGCGCTGACCATCATGCACATGCCGAGTGCCGACAGCAGCAACAGCACCGGATATTCGAAGCGCGCGGTCGCCGATTGCTTGAGGTACGGCAGCGCGAGCACCGCCGACACTGCCGCCGCGCCGAGGATCAGCACCTTGAGGAAGGTCGAGAAGCCATCGGCGATGTATAGCCCGCCGAAGCCGGTCGCCCCGGCGGCGGGGACGACGCCGAGATAGACCCCCGCGAGCGCCATGATCGCGACGACGACCCATGTCAGCGGTACGAGGCTGCGGTCGCCGCGGAACACGCCGATCATCAGCGTGACGAAGACGCCGGCGGCAAGGATCGCCTCGACCGAAGCGAGGTGGACCCATTGCGCGAGCGTGGTCATGGCGGTCACTTGGCCGAGCCCTTTGCCATCGTCGCGGGCATCACCTTCTGCACCGGCGGCGCGGCGTGATGGAGGCGCGCGAGCAGGTTCGCCACCGGCGCGTGGAGCGGGGTCAGGAAGCTCGTCGGATAAATCCCCATCCACAGCACCGCGAGCGCGATCGGCACCAGCGTGATGATCTCGCGCGGGTTGAGGTCGGTCATCGCCAGCACCTCGGGGTTATCCTGCGTCCCGAAGATCACGCGGCGGTAGAGATACAGCATGTACGCCGCGCCGAGGATGATCCCCGTCGTCATGCCCACCGCGAGCCACGTCGACGCGGCGAAAGTACCGAGCAGGACGAGGAATTCGGCGACGAAGCCGCTCGTCGCCGGCAGGCCGACCGATGCCATCGTGAACAGCATGAAGAACAAGGCGTAGCGCGGCATGTTGTTCGCCAGCCCGCCGTAGCGCGCGATCTCGCGGGTGTGGAGGCGGTCGTAGATCACCCCGACGCACAGGAACAGCGCGCCCGAGACGAGGCCGTGGCTGAGCATCATCAGCAGCGATCCCTCGATCCCCTGGGTGTTGAACACGAACAGCCCGGCGGTGACGAACGCCATGTGCGCGATCGACGAATAGGCGATCAGCTTCTTCATGTCCGACTGCACCAGCGCGACGAGGCTGGTGTAGACGACCGCGACGATCGACAGGCCGAACACCAGCCACATCAGTTCGACCGACGCGTCGGGGAACATCGGCAGCGAGAAGCGGACGAAACCGTATCCGCCCATCTTGAGCAGCACGCCGGCAAGGATCACCGAGCCCGCCGTCGGCGCCTCGACGTGCGCGTCGGGCAGCCACGTGTGGACCGGCCACATCGGCATCTTGACGGCGAACGAAGCGAAGAAAGCGAGCCACAGCCACGTCTGGACTTCGGGATCGAAGTTGAAGGTCAGCAGCGTCGGGATGTCGGTCGTGTGCGCGACGCTGACCATGTAGATCATCGCCAGCAACATCAGCACGCTCCCCAGCAGCGTGTAGAGGAAGAACTTGTAGCTCGCGTAGATCCGCCGCGCGCCGCCCCAGATGCCGATGATCAGGTACATCGGGATTAAGCCGCCTTCGAAGAAGACGTAGAACAGGAACAGGTCGAGGCTCGCGAAGACGCCGATCATCAGCGTTTCCATCAGCAGGAACGCCGCCATGTATTCGGGCACGCGCTTCTGGATCGAATCCCACGACGCGAGGATGCAGAACGGCATCAGGAAGGTCGACAGGACGATCAGCATCAGCGCGATGCCGTCGATGCCAAGGTGCCACGACAGGAACGGCGCGAACAGGTCGATGCGCTCGACGTACTGGAACGCGGCGGTCGAGGTGTCGAAATTGACCCACAGGACGACGCCGAGCGCGAGTTCGATCAGCGTGACGACGAGCGCGGTGATCCGCGCGTTCGCCGCACGCGCATCCTCGGACCCGGGCGCAAGCAGCACCCAGAAGGCGGCGACGAGGGGCAAGAGGACGATAACCGAAAGGATGGGGAAGCTCACTGGAACACTCGCGGCACGAACCACGTCGCCGCCGCCGCGACCCCGATCAGCATGACCAGCGCGTAGCTGTAGAGGTAGCCCGACTGGAAGCGCTTCGCCACCGACGCCGATTCCGAAACCGCCGCGGCGACGCCGTCGGGGCCGAAGCGGTCGATGATGCCCTGGTCGCCGGCCTTCCAGAACAGGTTGCCGAAGAAGAACGCGCCGCGGACGAACAGCAGGTTATACAGCTCGTCGAAATACCATTTGTGGACGAGGAAGGCGTACAGCCCGCCGAACGCCTTGACGAAGCGCGCCGGGGCATCGCGGTCGCGCAAATAATATTGCGCCGCGAGGCCGAGCCCGAGGAAGAACATCACGCCCGGCGTCCAGACGACCCACGCCGGGAGATGCTCGGTCGCCTCGGCGAGATGCGCGTTGAACACCGCCGACCCCTGCCAGAACGCGGCGCCGCCCTCGGGCGACAGGAACGCGTTGTGGAAGACGAAACCGGCGAACAATGCGCCGATGCTCAGGACGCCAAGCGGCACCATCATCGTCCACGGCGATTCATGCGGATGATAGCCGCCGGTGCCGGTCGCGACCTGCGCGTGCACCGGGGCATGATCGTGTTCCATGCCGACGCTGTCGTTGGTCGATTCGGTGTCGTGCGCGGCGTGCCCGGTCTCGGCGTCGTGGCCGTGATGCTCGTCGTGGGCGTGCGCGATATGCTCGCTCCCCGCCCAGCGCGGTTCGCCGAAGAAGGTCAGGAACGCGAGCCGCCATGAATAGAAGCTCGTCAGCAGCGCGACGAACGCGCCGATCGCAAAGGCGAAATATCCGGCCTGCGTGCCGCGCGCGAACGCCGCCTCGATGATCGCGTCCTTCGAATAATAGCCGCTGGTGAAGAAGAAGCCGGTCAGCGACAGCGTGCCGATCGTCATCGCCGCGAAGGTCAGCGGCAGGTTCTTCCGTAAGCCCCCGTAGAAGCGCATGTCCTGCTCGTGGTGCATCGAGTGGATCACCGCGCCCGCGCCGAGGAACAGCAGTGCCTTGAAGAAGGCGTGGGTGAACAGATGGAACATCGCCGCGCCGTACGCGCCGGACCCGGCGGCGAAGAACATGTAGCCGAGCTGCGAGCACGTCGAATAAGCGATGACGCGCTTGATGTCGGTCTGGACGCACGCGACCGTCGCGGCGAACAGCGCGGTCGCTGCGCCGACATAGGTGACGACGGTCAACGCGGTCGCGCTCGTCTCGAACATCGGCGACAGGCGGCAGACCATGAAAACACCGGCGGTGACCATCGTCGCGGCGTGGATCAGCGCCGACACCGGGGTCGGCCCCTCCATCGCGTCGGGGAGCCAGGTGTGGAGGCCGAGCTGCGCCGACTTGCCCATCGCGCCGACGAACAGCAGCAGGCACAGGCACGTCATCACGTCGACCGGCACGCCGAGGAACAGGAAGGTCGTCCCCTTCATCCCGGCGGCGGCGGCGAGGATGACGTCGAGCTTGACCGTCTTGAAGACGAGGAAAGTGCCGAAGATGCCGAGCGAGAAGCCGAAGTCACCGACGCGGTTGACGACGAACGCCTTGATCGCGGCGGCGTTGGCGCTCGGCTTATAATACCAGAAGCCGATCAGCAGGTACGACGCGAGCCCGACCCCCTCCCAGCCCATGAACATCTGGACGAGGTTGTCGGCGGTCACGAGCATCAGCATCGCGAAGGTGAACAGGCTGAGGTAGGCGAAGAAACGCGGCTGGTCGGGGTCCTCGGCCATATAGCCCCAGCTGTAGAGGTGGACGAGCGCCGAGACGGTGGTGATGACGACGAGCATGACCGACGTCAGCGCGTCGATTTTGAACGCCCACGCGACGTGGAGGTCGCCTGAGTCGATCCAGTCGAGGACCGGCAGCGTGTAGCCCGCGCCGTGGCCGAGGCCGGTCTCGACGAACACGACCCATGCGAGCGCGGCGGAAACGAACAGCGCGGCGGTGGTGACCGACTTGGCGATCGTGTTGCCGAGCATGCGGTTGCCGAGGCCGGCGATCAGCGCGGCGACGAGCGGCAGGAAGACGAGGAGCTGGATCAACCCGCTCACCCCTTCATCTGGTTGATGTCGTCGACCGCGATCGTCCCGCGATTGCGGAAATACACCACGAGGATCGCCAGCCCGATCGCCGCCTCGCCCGCCGCGACGGTGAGGACGAACATCGCGAACACCTGCCCGACCATGTCGTGCGCGAACGACGAGAAGGCGACGAGGTTGATGTTGACGCTGAGCAGGATCAGCTCGATCGACATCAGGATGATGATGACGTTCTTGCGGTTGAT
>JAYTTV010000239.1:0-15463 GCA_043745075.1 Sphingomonadaceae bacterium | reverse complement strand
CGCCGGGGTCGCCGCCCGCGACCGGCGGCTTCGGCGGGCCGTTCGGCCAGACCCGCGGGATGCTATGCGTCGCCTCGATCCAGCGCAGCAACCGCGCGACGTTGGTCAGCACCTTCTTGCTCTTGTTGTGGCCGGCAAAGCCGACGGTCTCGATCTGGATCGCCTACAGCCGGTTGGTTTCACCCTGGGGCAGTTGATGCACCAGCGCCCGCGCGGCGGTCCCGGTGTCGATGTGCTGGTGGATGCTGGTGGCGTCGACGGTGAAGTGGGGATCGGCGCGCTTAGCCTTGAAGGCGTCGAACGCCGCCTGCGCGGTGGTGCCCTCGGTGGTGTGGTGGACGATCCGGAACGGGCCGGCGGTATAGGATCCCGACGTGCCGCTGATCGGCATCTGGACGGCGAATGGGCATTTTGCCATGGCGTTCCCTTAGAATTCGAAGTCGATGTGGAAGGGCAAGCTGGGGTCGGCCGGGTCGGGGGTGAACACCGGCGGCGCGAAGCCATCGGCGGCAGTCGTGAAGGCATCGGGCAGGACCATATCGCCGCGGGCGACGCGGCCGCTGGCCCTCGTCTCGAGGACGCGGCGCATGCTCTCGTGCGGCATGTCCCACCCCTTCGGCTTCTTTGCGCGGGCAAAGCTTTCGACCACCGGGATGAAGGCGCGCAGCTTCGGCGACGTCATCCGGTCGAGCCCCTCGGCGCTGGCGGTGGCGTTGATGCTGCCGTGGTGCCCGACCTTGTAGAAGACGACGCGGCCGAGCAGGTCGGCCATGCGCTGCTCGGGGTCGGCCTTGTCGGGCCACGCGATCTGCCGCCACGACTGCCAGTTGCCGACCTGCGCATCGGCGGCGAACAGCAGGACGTCGCCCCCCGGTTCGAGTTCGAAGGCGAGGACGAGGCTGGTGTTGTTGACGATATTGTCGAACTGGAGCGCGAGCGCCTCCATGCCGATCCCGTCGACGCGCCGCCACGGCTCGTGGTCATAATGGTCGGACAGCCATTGCGCCGCGATCGGGTTCTGGTCGGGCTTCGGCGGGAAATCGAGGCTCTTCTTCGCCTCGAACGGAGGCCGTAGCGACGTGGCGACGCCGTCATCCGGGGCCTCGCCGAGCATGCCGTCGGTCAGCTTGTAGACTTCGTGATCGTCGGCGGAGGGTTCCTGATCCGCCAGCAGCTTCTCGTCGGTCGGCGGCCCGAGCACCCACGCGACGACGCCGCTGCCGGGGATTTCGATCCGGTCGCTCGGATGGAAATAGCGCGAGGCTCCGGTGACCTTGCCCCGCACCAGGTCGATGCACCCCGGCGTGGTCAGACGTGCGGCTCCCGGCGGGGCGGCGGTCATCGCGCTGGCGGTGAAGGTCAGGGCGTTGTCGATCTCGGCAAGCTCGGGGAACGACGATGCCCCGACGCCGAGTGCGGCCCCGGCCTGTTCGGCGAACGCGGCGAGCTTGGCTTCGGTCTTGGCGACATTGCCGGTGATCCGCCGCCCGGTGGCATCATCCGGGTTCTCGATCCAGCTCATCCACAACTCGCCGACCGAATCGGCATAGCCGGGGGCCTTGCCGAAGCCGCAGACATGGTCCCAGTGGCGGTGGGTGACGACGACGATGTCGAGCTTGCCGCCGGTCTCCCGGTGGATGTCGGCGGCGATCGCGGGCAGCCGCTTTTCGCCCGCGGTGAAGTTCTGCAGGACGCCGAAATCGATTAGCATCGAGCGGTCGGCGCTTCCGTCGGTCTGCGGGAAGCGCAGCAGAAAACAGTCGCCGAGCAGCCCTCCGTAGCAGCGAATTTTGATCCTAGGCGGCATAAGCGGTTCCGCGGGCGGCATGGAGAACAGCCAGCGGTTCGGTTCCGGCAGCAGTCGGCGCCGCATAAGCCAGCCGGAGCGCGGCGTCCTCGACCGCCATGCGGTGGCTCCGCATCGCCGCCAGCCGGGCGTCGTCGTCGGCGGGCTGCTGGATGACGATCCGGGGCAGCGCGAAGATCGAGGTACGGCGGGTCGTCGACTTGTCGTACTTCGGTGCCCGCGCGCTGCGGTAGGTGCGAAGATCGATGATCAGCGTCGCCCCGCCGCGGACCTTGAAATCGGGCTCCGGGGGCGGGATCGCGCCGCTGTCGACGTCGGCCTGCACCGCCTCGTCGAGATACCCTCGCCGCCACTGCGTGATGGTGATGAACAATTGCCGCAACTGCCGGTCGCCCCTGACGCGGCGCGCCATGCGGACGCTGTGAACCTCGAACGGCGACGTCCCGTTCGCGACCCAGCTCATCGACAATTTGGGAGCCCCGGTCACCCGGTCGCTCGCCTCCATCCGCAGGCCGAGCTGCACGCAGAGTGCGGGGTCGGCCATCAGCAACTGGTGGATGACGAGCGCATTATGCTTCGACTGTTCGAAGATCGCGCGGCGTTCGAACAGCGGGTCGAGGTCGAGCTTGAGCTCGCCCCGGCGTGGTGCCAGCGCCGCCCCGGTCGGGCCCGGCGTGCCGCGCGGCGGCGACACGTCCCACCACAGACTGTCCTCGGCGAGCGAGCGGACGTCGACCGGCACCACCCCGAACCGCCGGAACGCCCCGATCACCGCGCGCCGATACCCCGCCGCGTCGACGGGATCGAGATCGAAATCGGCGGTCACGATCGCCCGCAGATAGTCGCCGAAGTCGACCGTCGACGGCGGCAGATAGTCGAGCGCGCGGATGCACATGGTCAGGAGGTGGCACGCCGCCTCGACCGCCGTGTTGCTCAGCCGGTCGACGACGCGCGGATCGAGCGGCATCCCCGGCGCGACGGGGACCGCGATCTGAAGGATCTGGTCGGCCTCGCGCCTGTAGATCTCGATGAACGCGGCGTAGACCGCCGACAGCAATCGCGCGCCCCGCTGATGCGCCTCGGTGAAGTTCGCGAGGTCGTCGGGTTGATCCCTGTTCTTGACCACGGCGTCGCGCAGCGGGCCATTGGGCAGGCCGTCGGTACGCTGCGACGCAAGGCCGAACTGGAGCGCGAGGCCGCTGAGCAGGGTCGGGGAATCGAGCGTCCCGACATGGCGCCCGATCTCCGAGCGAACCGCATCGGGAAAGGTGAAGTGCTGGAGCAAGGCGACGATGTCGGCGAGCCCCTCGTGGAAGGCGAGCGAGTCGGGCGCGAAGTCCTCGATCAGCCGTGAATTGATGCCGTCGAGGATGGCGTGGCTCGTCTCGTGCGCGACGATGTCGTGCGACAGGCAGCCGAACACCCACATGTCCTTGACGGTGTAGACGTCCTTCGCGTTCGGCTCGGGATAATAGCCGAACAGCAGCGCCTTCTTGGCCGGGCTGTAATAGGCGTTCCGCGCGCGCAGGGCGTGCGGGTAGATGCGCAACTGCTGGACATAGCTGTGATCGACCGGCGATGCCGACCACAGGACCCGGCGTCCCAGTGCCTTCTCGAAGGTCCCGATCGTGTAGCTGGCAACCGCGAACGCCATCTGCTGGTGGAACTGCGGGTTGCTCTCCGATGGCGGATAGCCATCGGTCGCGAGCAGGTACGGGTCGTCGAGGTCGACCGGCTGATAGTATTTCCCGCTCTCGGGATCGATGTCGACGACCTCGAGATATTCGTTGACCGGACCCGCCGTCAGCGGCGCGTCGAAGGGTTCGCGCCACGGCACACTGAGCGTCGCCGTCGCAAACGCTGCGGTCGCGTTGTCGATCGCCAGCGACGGATCGAACGCATAGATCTGCAGTCGGCGCGATCCCGGGATCGGTGGCCGCGGTGCGAGAGTGGCGGGCGCGACGCCGCTCACGATTACGGCCTCAGCGTCGGATCGAGGATGTTGGCGACCGTCGCCGCGAGCTGCGCGGACAGTTTGGAGGTATCGGCCCCGCCCGCCGCGGCGATCCGCGCCTTGAGCTGGTCGGCGGCGTGGCGGTTCTTGACGTCCGACGCGAGCTTGACGATGTCGATGAGGTCTCCCATCGCGTTGCCGAGCCCGTTCTGCGCGCCATAGAAGCGCTTGAGCAGCTCGGCGCTCGCGACGGCGGGGGCAAAGCCTTCGAGTTCGCTGTTCTCGCCGCCGTAGATCGCAATGACGATGTACGGCTCGTCGCCGTCGTACAGCGCGCCGTTGGTGTCGACGAGGCCGACGTCGGGGCGGTAGGTATAGGCCTCGAGCCCCGAACCGGCGCGTGCCGCGAGCCGGAAGTCGGCGACCGACGACGTCGTGCCGGGCTTGCCGAAGTTGACCGTCTCGGTCTCGCTCCACATGCTCGACCCGTTCGTCAGAGCGCCGATCAGTCTGCCTGCGAGCGGGATGATGTTGCCCGCCGCCATGATCGCGCCCTGGTACGGCAGGAACAGCGGCATCGTCGCGGCGGCCTGGAACGCGGTCGACAGCGTCGCGAGGACGCTATCCTCGCGTGGTGCCCCGGTCAGCTCGAACGACACCAGCAACTGCTCGGTGGCGACCGCCGGGACATAGGCGACGATCGCGGTGCCGTCGGTCAGCGCGCCCGGCATCGGCAGCATCGTGTTCGCGCCGGTATGCTTGGCGACGAAGTTGAGCGCGCGGGCGCTGGCGTTGAACACGCTCCAGTTCTTGACCCCCGAGACGACCGCGATGTCGCCGGTGCCGCTGAGGTCGCGCCAGTGGACCTTGCCCGAATAGACCTGGCGGATGTCGATCGTTAGCGGCTGGCCGAAGGCGATCGGCGGGAAGGCGGTAACGGCAGGCGGCTGCGCGGCGGCGATCGGTGCGTCGAAGGACAATGTTCGCCCCGAATCGAGCGCGATCGATGGATGGGCGGCGGCGCCGCGGCCGTTGGCACCGAGCGCGGCGGTCAGGGCCGCTCCCTTCACCGCATACTCGTCGTCGCTGATCAAGTGTTCGCCGATGATGCGATATAGCGCCACGACATCTCCCCCGTGGCGGCACCCCCCGCCGAGGCGAAAGATTTCATCATTCACTCCCGGGCGCAACAATTATTGGGCTGGGAGCGGGATTTCGAAGTTACGCCAAGGCCCTGACTATGGCGTTCCGCCGACGCTTGAGACGAGGCTCAGCCGGTCGTGGTTTTCGACTCGACATCATCTTTGCCGCTCATGGCGAGGAGCACGGCGGCGGGGGTGATCGGGATGTGGCGCAGGCGCGCGCCGGTCGCGGCGAAGATCGCATTGCCGATCGCCGGGCCGACGACGGTCGTCGCGGGCTCGCCGAGGCCGACCGGCACATAAGCGCTGTCGACGAAGCTGATATCCATCAGCGGCACGTCGGCGATCCGCACCGGGGTATAGGTGTCGAGGTTGGTGTCCCTGACCTGCCCCGCGACGAATTCGGTGCCTTCGTGGAGCGCCATGCTCAGCCCCCACAGGGCCCCGCCCTGCACCTGCGCCAGCGCGCTGTCGGGATCGACGATCGTCCCGGCGTCGGTGACGATCGTGAGTTTCTCGACCGTCACGATCCCGGTCTTGCGGTCGACCGCGACCCGCGCGACGCAGGCGACCCATGTCGGCATGTCGCGCTCCTGCCCGAAGCTCGTCGCGATCCCCATGCCCGTGCCCGGCGGCAGCGTCGCCCCCCAGCCGGCCTTGGCCGCGGCGCGCCGGACGACCTCGGCCTGGCGCAGCGCCCCGCCGATCGCGTTGGGGGCCGACCCGGCGTTGCGGCCCGCGCCGGTCAGCAGTTTGAGGCGGAAGGCGACGGGGTCCTGCGTCGTGTGATGCGCGGCCTCGTCGATGAAGCTTTCGAGCGCCCAGTTGGTCCAGCCGGGGCCGACCGAGCGCAGCCAGCCGGGGCGGAAGGTGGCGTTGGCGAGGTCGTTCGCTACCGCGCGGACCTTCTGGTGCCCGACCTCGTACCAATGGTCGGCGCCCGAGATTGCGAAAGGGTCGTATTGCCCGCCGGCCTTGGTCTTCGCCAGCAGCGTTGGCCCGGCGATGACCTGCGTCGGCCAGCCGGCGCAGGCGTGGTGCTCCATCGCCCGGATCGCACCGCTGCCGTCGAACTCCATCCGCAGCCGCTGGACCGACGGCGAGCGGACCGAGTCGAAGCGCGCATCGTCTTCGCGCGTCAGGATCATCTTGACTGGCTTGCCCAGCGCCTTGGTCGCGAGCGCGGCGGGGATCGTATAGTCGCCGTTGAGCCGCCTCCCGAAGCCGCCGCCGAGCAGGTAGGTGCGGAGGACGACCTTGGTCTCGGGCACGCCCAATGCCTTCGCCAGCGTCGGCAGGATCAGGCTCTGCCACTGGTTGCCGGTGTGGATCTCGAACACCCCGTCCTTCTCGAACGCCAGCGCATTGAGCGGCTCGAGCTGGAAGTGGAGGACGGTGCCGGTGGTGTAGATCTGCTCGAGCGTCGTCGCGGCGGCGGCGTCGAACGCGGGGGCGGACGCGGCGTTGACGATGTCGAGCTCGATGCCGCCGTCGGCCTTGGCGACGAGCGCCCGGGCATGGTCCTGGAGCATCGCCTCCGACACGTCGATGCCAATGCCGCCCGACCAGACGACGTCGAGCGCGTCGGTCGCCTTGATCGCCGCATAGGTACTGGTGGCAATGACCATGACCCAGCCGGGGACGGTGTTCGACGGGTCGTCGAGGATGATGAAGCGGAGGTAGCCGGGGACTTTCTTCGCCGCGCCGTCGTCGACCGAGACGACCTTCGAGCCGTTGCGCGTCGGCGGTAGCTTGGGCCGGGCATAGACCATGCCCGGGACCTTCGCGTCGATGCCGTAGACCGCGGTGCCATTGGTCTTGGCGTCGATATCGAGGTCGTGGACCGGCTTGCCGATCAGGCGGCGGTCGGCGACTGGCTTGATCGGCAGCTTGGTCAGCTCGTCGGCGGTGAACTGGCGCGCGACCGCGCCGCTCTTGGCGATGTCGCCATACGACATCGACCGGCCCCCGGCATGGACTGCGCCGTTCCGCGCGGTGCACTGCGCCGCCGTGGTGCCCATCAGCTTCGCGCCCGCCTCGATCAGCGCGATGCGCCCGGCGGCTCCGGCCTGGCTGAACACCGGGAAGGTCTGCCATACCGACCAGCTCCCGCCGGTGACCATCAGGCCCCATTTCGGGTCGCTGTCGACATGGACGATGCGGACCTTGTCCCAGTCGGCTTCGAGTTCGTCGGCGAGGATGCGCGCGAGCGCGGTGCCGACGTGCTGGCCCATCTCGGCGCGGATGATGTTGACCGTGACGAGGCCGTCGCCATCGATGCCGAACCAGATCGTCGGGTCGAACGACGGGCCGGTGGTCGCGGCGGGTATGCCGCCGGGAACGGAAGGGTCAATCGCGGCGACGACCCGCGAAAAGCCGAAGACGATGCCGGTCGCCGCGCTGGCGACGAGGAAGCCGCGGCGGGACAAAGGCGAGGTTGCGACGGCGGCGAGGCGGCTCATGCCGGGGTTCCTGTCTTGCCCGCTGCCTGCTTTATCGCGGCGCGGATGCGGATATAGGTCATGCACCGGCACAGGCTGCCGGTCATCACCGCGTCGATCTCCTCGTCGCTCGGCGACGGGAAGTCCTGGAGCAGCGCCGCGGCCTGCATGATTTGCCCCGACTGGCAGTAACCGCATTGCGGCACCTGCAGCGCGCGCCACGCCTGCTGCAACGGATGGTTCGACGCCGGGTCGAGCCCCTCGATCGTGGTGATGTCGGCTCCCGCGACCGATGCCAGCGGGGTGATGCACGACCGCGTCGCGCGCCCGCCGACGTGGACGGTGCACGCGCCGCACATGCCGATGCCGCAGCCGAACTTGGTGCCCGTAAGCCCGACCGCATCGCGGATGACCCACAACAGCGGCGTGTCGTCGGCGATGTCGGTGGTCACCGCGCGACCGTTGATGGTGAAGCTGGTCATTGGCCCTGGCCCTGCGCGCGGATGCTGGCGACGGTGTTCTCGAGGCTCGGCCACGCGGCCTTGCTCGTCCGCGTGGCGCGGAGGTAGGCGGCGAGGCGCGCGACATCGGCATCGGTGAAGCCGTGCGCGAACCCTGGCATCACTACCCCCGGCGCGCCGTCCTGCGCGCTCACCCCGTACAGGATGACGCGGATCAGGTTGGTCGGGTCGTCCATCGTCACCGCGGTGTTGAGCGCGAGGTCGGGACGCAGCGGGTTGATCTGCCCGCGGCCGTTATAGTGGCACGACGCGCACGCCCCGGCGTACAGCCGCGCCGCCGGGTCGTACTGCAGACCGACCCCGATCCGGTCGGCTGCGAGCGCCTTCTGCACTACCGCCGGTTCCTCGGCGGCGCGCGCGGCAGAGCCGTTCAGGCTGACGAGATAGGTGGCGATCGCCGCGACATCCTCGGCGGGAAGCGCGGCGAGCCCGCGCGGGACCTCGGCCATCGGCCCGGCGGCGGTGCCGTGGAATCGGCTGATCCCTGTGCCGAGATACGCGACCAGCTCGTCGTGCGACCATGCCAGCGGCGCGGGGTTGCTCGCGTCGAGCGGCGGCGCGATCCAGTGATCGACCGGGGCCCCGGCGTACATCCGGTCGTGCTTCTCGGCCCCCAGCGCGTTGCGCGGGGTATGGCAGGCGCCGCAATGGCTGATGCCCTCGACGAGGTACGCGCCGCGGTTCCACGCGGCATCGTGCGCCGGTTGCGCGACGTAGCGACCGGGGGTGAAGAACAGCAGCTTCCAACCGGCCTGGAGCGGGCGCAGGCTGAGCGGGAAGGGGATGGTGTTGGCCTGCGCCTGCTGCCGGACCGGCTCGCGGGTCATGAGATAGGCATAGAGGGCGGCGACATCGGCGTCGGTCAGCTTGGCGAAATGGTCGTAGGGAAACGCCGGGAACAGATGCGCGCCGTCGCGGCCGACGCCCTCGTGCATCGCTCGCCTGAAGGCGGGTTCGGACCAGCCGCCGATGCCGGTGGCGACGTCGGGGGTGATGTTGGTCGAATAGACCGTGCCGAACCCGGTCGCCATCGGATAGCCCCCGGCGAACGCCTTGCCCCCCTTGGCGGTGTGGCACGCCGAGCAATAGCCGGCGCTGGCGAGGACTGCGCCCTGCGCAACCTGCGTCGCCGGGAAGCTCGCCGCCGCCGGGCGGTCGACCGCGGCGATCGCGGGCCGCCACGACAGGGCCGCGATGCCGATCACGACCAGCAGGCCGACGACCGCGACGCCAAGGATGACGCGTCTCAGCAAGGCGAGGCTATCATCATCGTGGCTTCCTTCGACAAGCGGGGACGCTGCACACCATACACGAAATCCGCCCCGTGTGTCCGCTATCGTTCCAACGCCGGTCCGTTGCTGCCCGCCCCCCGGTTGACAACCGCCAGCCCCGCCGCCAATCGACGAGCACGCGATTTGGCGAGGAGGGTGGTCGCCATGCTTGCCAACAGCCTGCGCCGCTTCTTCGCCGAGGAGCAGTGGCAGTTCGCGCCGAACGAGCGCCCCGCGCTGCCCGGCTCGCCCGCATCGCCCGACCATCCGTTGCCCCGGCGGTTCGCTTATGGCGCGATCGGCGTGCTGCTCGGGCTGACCGGCGGGCTCGGCACCGCGCTGATCTCGGTCAACACCATCTATCTGCAGGGGCCGCTCGGCCTCGACCCGAGCGAGATCGCGTGGCTGCCAACCGCGTACGTCATGACCAACACGTCGATGAACCTGCTGCTGATCAAGTTCCGCCAGCAGTTCGGGCTGCGGCCGTTCACGGTGATCTTCCTCGGCGCCTATGCGCTGCTGACCTTTGCCCATCTGTTCGTCCGCGGCTTCTGGTCGGCGGTGGCGGTGCGTGCGGCGAGCGGGATGGCGGGCGCGGCGGTAAGCAGCCTCGCGCTGTATTACATGATGCAGGCGCTGCCGGCGAAGTGGCGCCTCAAGGCGATCGTCCTCGGCATCGCGATACCCCAGTGCGCGACGCCGCTGGCACGGTTGTTCTCGCCCGACCTGCTGGCGATGTCGCAATGGCGGACCCTGTACCTGTTCGAGCTCGGGCTGACCCTGCTGTGCCTCGCTGGCGTCGGCTCGCTCCGGCTGCCGCCGTCGGAGCGGTCGCCGGCGTTCGAGCCGCTCGACTTCGTCACCTTCTCGCTGTTCGCCGGCGCGGTGGCGCTGTTTGCGGCGGTCCTCGGCGAGGGGCGGATCGTGTGGTGGACCGACACCCCATGGGTCGGCTGGGCGCTCGCCGCGGCGATCCCGCTGTTCCTCGCCGCGCTCGCCATCGAGCACCGTCGTGCCCGCCCGCTGATCAACACCCGCTGGCTCGGCAGCGCCGACCTGCTGCGCTTCACCATCGTCGCGTTCATGGCGCGGATCGTCCTGTCCGAACAGAATTACGCTGCGGTCGGGCTGCTCAATGCGCTCGGCCAGACCAACGACCAGATGATCACGCTGTTCGCGATCATCTTCGTGGCGTCGGTCGCCGGGGCGGTGGCGAGCGCGGTGACGCTCGACGTCAACCGGCTGACCCACCCGGTGATGCTCGCGATCGGCCTCGTCGCCGTCGCCGCCTTCATCGATTCGCAGGCGACCAGCCTGACCCGGCCCGAGCAGATGTACGCGACGCAGGCGCTGATCGCGTTCGCCGCGACCTTCTTCATCGGCCCGTCGCTGCTGTTCGGCATGACCCGCGCGCTCCAGCAGGGGGCGGGGCACATCATCAGCTTCTTCACGCTGTTCGGGATCTTGAACAACATCGGGACGCTGGCAGGATCGGCGTTCCTCGGCACCTACCAGACGATCCGCGAGAAGGCGATCAGCGCCGATCTCGTCGGCACGATCGACCCGACCGACCCCATGGTCGCGCAGCGGCTCGCGGCGGGGGGCTCGGCGGTCGCGCGGGTGATCGGCGACCCGCGACTGCGCAGCGCAGAGGGCGCGGCCCTGCTCAGTCAGGCGACGACGCGCGAGGCGACCGTGCTCGCCTATGACGACGTCTTCCGCCTCGTCGCGGTGCTGGCGGCGGCGACCACGCTGTATCTCCTGTTCATCCTCTGGCGGCGCGGGGTTCGCGTCCGCCGGGCGGCGCTGGTAGAGGCGAGCGCATGACCGAGCCGAGCTCCCCCGTCGCCGCGCCCGCCGCCCCGGTCGCCGTGCCCGCGACCGAGGCGCGGCAGGCCGAGCTCCGCGGCGCCACCCCGCCGCCGTCGGCGGGGTCGATGTGGCGGCCGAAACCGCCGTCGGGCATCGGGCTGGTGTTCGTCGTCCTGCTCGCGATCGGCGGTGTCTGCGCGGTCCTCGCCGCGTGGCGGCTGCCGCCGTTCGCCACCGACGCCCAGTCTACCGACAATGCCTATGTTCGCGGCCGCACGACCGTCATCAGCCCGCAGGTCAGCGGCTACGTCACCAAGGTCCTCGTCCGCGACTTCGACAGCGTCGTCGCCGGCCAGCCGCTGGTGACGATCGACGACCGCATCTACCGCGAGCGGGTCGATCAGGCAGCGGCACAGGTCGACGCGGCGCAGGCGACGCTTGCCAACAGCGCGCAGGCGGCGCGGTCTCGGGAGGCGAACGTCGAGGCGCAGGACGCCGCGGTCGCCAATGCGCAGGCGCAGTTGCTCCGCGCTCAGGCCGATATGCGCCGCGTCGACGACCTCGTAACCGACGGCTCGGTATCGCTGCGCGAGCGCGACCAGACCCTCGCCTCGCTGCGGCAGGCGCAGGCGGCGGTGCGGCAGGCGGCGGCGGCGCGCGACATCGCCAAGCAGGACGTCCGCACCGTCGCGGTCGGGCGGGACGGCCAGCAGGCGGGGGTGGCGGGGAGCGATGCCGCCCGGCGGCTCGCGGCGATCGACCTCGCCAACACCGTCATCCGCGCTCCCGAGACCGGGCGGCTGAGCGAGGTCGGGGTGCGGCTCGGCCAGTATGTCGTGGCGGGCACCCAGCTGATGTTCCTCGTGCCCCCCGAGACGTGGGTCATCGCCAATTTCAAGGAGGCCCAGACCGCCGCGATCGCGGTCGGGCAGCCCGCCTCGTTCACCGTCGACGGGCTCGCCAATGCGCGGCTGACCGGGCACGTCGAGCGGGTGTCGCCCGCCGCCGGGTCCGAGTTCGCGGTGCTCAAGGCCGACAATGCCACCGGCAACTTCACCAAGGTCCCGCAGCGCATCGCGGTCCGCATCCGCGTCGACCCCGGCCAGCCGCTCGCCGACCGGTTGCGGCCCGGCATGTCGGTGCAGGCGCGGGTCGATACCGCCGCCGAGCCGAGCGTGCGGTGAGCCTCCGGCGGTCGCGCCTCCTCCTCGCCGCCTCGCTCGCCGTGAGCGGCTGCGCGGGGCCGCGGGTGCCGCCGCCTGCCGCTGCCGCGATCGCACCGCCCCCGGCATGGCGGACCGCGCTCGGGCCGGGCGAGCCGGTCCGCGCCGACTGGTGGCAGGCGTTCGGCGACCCGGTCCTGACCGCGCTGGTCGCCCGCGCCCTCGCCGACAACGACGACATTGCCATCGCCGCCGCGCGGGTCGAGGAGGCGCGGGCGACGGCGCGGGCGGCGCGGGCGCAGCAGGCACCCCAGCTCGGCGGGGCGGTGGGGACCGACAACGGCCAGCAGATCAGCCCGTTCGGCACGCCGCTGTTCGCCTACAGCGTTGAGCCGCAGCTGACCGCGAGCTATGATCTCGACCTGTTCGGGCGGCTGCGGCAGGCGACCCGCGCCGCCCGGGCTCAGGCACTGGCGAGCGCCGGGGCGGGGGACGCCGTCCGGCTCGCGGTCGCCGGCGGGGTCGCCACCGGCTACATCACGCTGCGCGCGCTCGACTTGCGGTTGACGATCGCCGAGCAGACGCTGGCGGCGCGGAGCGAGGCGCTGCGGATCGCGCGGCGGCGGGCCGAGACCGGCTACACCTCGAACCTCGAACTCCATCAGGCCGAGGGCGAATATCATGCCACCGAGCAGCTCGTGCCGCAGGCGAAGCTCGCGATCCGGCGGCAGGAGGATGCGCTGAGCCTGCTGATCGGGGTGACGCCCGGACCGATCACGCGCGGCCTGCCGCTCGACCGGTTGCTCGCCCCGGCGATCCCCGGCGGCCTGCCGGCGAACCTGCTCCGCCGCCGCCCCGACCTGTACCAGGCCGAGCAGACATTGGTCGCCGCCGACCGCTCGCTCGATAGCGCCCGGGCGGCGTTCCTCCCCGACGTCTCGCTCACCGCCGGGGCGGGGGTCGCCTTCTCGACCGCCTTCATGACGCCGATCGGCCTGTATTCACTCGGCGCCAACGTGCTGTCGCCGATCCTCGACGGCGGCCGCCGCCGCGCCGTGGTCGGTGCCGCCAGCGCGCGCCGCGACCAGGCGGCGTTCGCCTACCGCCGCGCCGCGCTGAGCGCCTTCCGCGATGTCGACGACGGACTGGCGGGGGTCGAGCGATCGGGCGAGCAGGCGACCGCGCTCGCCGGGCAGCGCGATGCACTGGCGGCGGCGCTGCGCAACGCGAGCAATCGGTATCGAGCGGGCTATTCTGCGTACATCGACCAGCTCGATGCCCAGCGCGGATTGCTGACCGCGGAGCTTGCGCTGACCCAGGCCAAGGCCGATCGGCTGACCGCCTATGTCGCGCTTTATCAGGCGTTTGGCGGGGGGTGGAGCGAGGCGGACGTGGCGCGAGTGCAGCGATAGGGCGGGGCGGCTGGGGGTGAAAGGTCACACGAAGTTCAGGGTTTTCGACGTCGTTTTCTACCCCTCCCCTTCAGGGGAGGGGCGAGAGACACGCCCTTGGCGTGGCCCGGGGGTGGGGTCGTCTTCGGGGGGATAGCTCGTGGCGACTGCCCCACCCCCGGCCCCTCCCCTTAAGGGGAGGGGAGCAGGAAGGAGGTAGGAAATCGCGAATACGAAATCGCAGCCAACGATTAGAAAGAGCGCGTTTTCGAGCCAATGCGGCCCGACTCGAGGCTGAACCGTAACTCGTTCGCGCCCCTGTAGGACAGCGCAATCGCGCGTCAGCCGCGCCTCAGCCGCCGACCACCTTCCGCAGCGACTCCTCGATCTCGCCCCCGCAATACGCCTCCCCGTAATCGCGCTCCGCCTTCGCCGCCAACTTCGCCAGCGGCGGCAGGGCGGACACGCGGCGGGCGAGCGCGGCGATCATCGGCGCCGTCTCGTCAAGCAACGCCGCCAGCGCCGGGAAGCGGTCGCCCATCGTCGTCCACAGCGTCGCGGTGACGACGTCGGCGATCCCCGGCTCCCCGCCGCCGAGGACATAACCGCTGTCGGCCTCCAACCCGTGGCGGCGCCCGGTTTCCTCCCACAACGACATCCACTTCTCGAGCCGCGGGACGAACGCCCGCCAGCGTGCGGCGGTCCACATCTGCTTGCCGCCGTCGATGGTGAGTTCGTCGATGACGTCGTTGGCGTCGTTGACCAGCTTGATCGTCATCGCCCGCAGCGCCGCGGTCGACGGCAACAGACCGAGCGTCTCGCCAAGGTACAGGATGATCGCCGGCATCTGGGCGATGGCGAAGTCCGCCTTCTTATCGACCAGCAGCGGCGGTCCCATAAACGGCACCGGCATCTTTTCGACCGCCGCGCCCATCAACGCGCCGATCGCATCGGCGTCGTGCTCGGTCCACGTCTTCCCGGCATTCGCAAGCACGGCGCGGACGAACTGCCCGCGAAACGGCACGGGCCAGTAGTACAGGTCATAGTCGGTCATCGCGGTCTCCGGTCGGGCCTACCCACCCGACCTTATAGCCACGCCGCGCGTCAAGTTAGCGCCGCGTCTCGTTCATGGCCGTCTGCGCCGCGCCGGTCACCCGCCACACCGTATTCCCGACGTCGTCCGCCACCAGCAGCGCCCCCGCCTTGTCGACCGCGAGCCCGACCGGGCGGCCGTGCGTCGTGTTGCCGTCGCCGAGGAACCCCGTAGTGACGTCCTGCGCCATGCCAGCGGGCTTGCCGTCCTTGAAGGGCACGAACACGACCTTGTAGCCGCTCACCGGGCTGCGGTCCCAGCTCCCGTGCTCGCCGACGAACATGCCGCCGCGATACGCCGCCGGCAGGCCATCGGCGTCGTACCACGCGATGCCGAGCGGGGCGACGTGCGAGCTGAGCGCGTAGTCGGGCTTGATCGCGGACGCGACGAGATCGGGGCGCTGCGGCTTGACGCGCGGGTCAAGGTGCTGACCGTAATAGCTGTACGGCCAGCCGTAGAACGCGCCTTCCTTGACGCTCGTCATATAGTCGGGGACGAGATCGGGGCCGAGCTCGTCGCGCTCGTTGACCACCGCCCACAACTGGCCGCTCGGGGCCAGCGTCAGGTTGGTCGGATTGCGCAGCCCGGTCGCGTAGAGCCGCGAGGCGCCCGTCGCGCGGTCGATCTCCCACACCGCGGCGCGGCCGATCTCGGCGGCCATGCCGTTCTCGGTGATGTTGCTGTTCGATCCGACGCCGACGTACAGCTTCGAGCCGTCGGCGCTCGCGACCATCGCCTTGGTCCAGTGGTGGTCGATCGGGCCGCCGGGGAGGTCGGTCAGCTTGACCCCAGGCACGGTGATCTGGGTGTCGCCGTCGTGATAGGGGAAGCGCAGCACGGCGTCGATGTTGGCAACGTAGAGGTCGTT
>JAYTTV010000238.1:0-3952 GCA_043745075.1 Sphingomonadaceae bacterium | reverse complement strand
CGCCCCTTCATGCTCGCGCACCCGCTGGAGGACCTCAAGCTTGACCTCGCCGACTATGCCGCCGAGTGGAAGTGGGACGGCATCAGGGTCCAGATCGTCCATGTCGCCGGCGTCACCCGTCTGTTCAGCCGCGCGGGCGATGACATCACCGGCAGCTTCCCCGAAGTCGCGGCGGCGTTCGCCACTCCGGCGGTCCTGGACGGCGAGTTGCTCGTCCGCGGCGACTTCCAGGGGGGTGAAGCGGCGAGCTTCAACGCGCTTCAGCAGCGCCTCGGCCGCAAGGCACCGACGGCGAAGGCGCAGGCGGAGTTTCCTGCTTTCGTAAGGCTTTACGACGTCCTGTTCGACGGCATGGAGGACCTTCGCCCGCTGCCGTGGACCGATCGGCGGGGGCACCTCGAAGCGCTGATGCTGCGGCTCGACCCCACTCGTTTCGACCTGTCGGCGGTGATCGCGGCGACCGACTTCGAGGACCTCGCACGGATCCGCGCCGGCGCCCGCGACGCCGCGATCGAGGGCGTCATGCTCAAGCAGCGCACCTCGCCGTACGTCGCCGGACGCCGGACCGGGCTATGGTATAAATGGAAGCGCGACCCGCTCGTGGCCGACTGCGTGATGATGTACGCGCAGCGCGGGCACGGCAAAAGGTCGAGCTTTTACAGCGACTACACTTTCGGCTGCTGGACCGCCGACCCGGCCGACGGCGGCGAATTGCTCCCCGTCGGCAAGGCGTATTCGGGCTTCACCGACGCCGAGCTGGCGATGCTCGACAAGTTCGTCCGGACCAACACCGTCGCCCGCTTCGGCCCGGTCCGCGAGGTCGCCAAGACGATGGTTCTCGAGGTCGCCTTCGACTCACTCCACAAGTCGACCCGGCACAAGTCGGGGGTGTCGATGCGCTTCCCCCGGGTTGCCCGAATCCGCACCGACAAGCCCGCTGCCGAGGCCGACCGGATCGAGACTTTGGTGCGGATGATCACCTGACGCCTGTTCAGGCCGGTCAGGTCAGCAAAATAGGTGCGCTCTACGGGCCAGACGTCCAATATCGGCCCGATCTGCGAATTTTGTGATTCCGTCCACGCGCACACGGGCCGCACATCGCCGCACGCAGGCGCCACTTTGCGACACCCCGCACGTACGTTTCGCACGAGCGTCTAGGCAACCGCTGTTTCGCTAACCCCCGCTTCATGGGGAGTGGGAAGCGGCCTTGTGTTGCTTCATTACCACACCATATCGTCGGGACAGGAGATGGCATGAACATCGAAAAATTCACCGACCGCGCCAAGGGCTTCCTCCAGGCGGCGCAGACGATCGCGATCCGCGAGGAGCACCAGCGCGTCGCCCCCGAACATCTGTTGAAGGCGCTGCTCGACGACGACGAAGGCCTCGCGGCGAACCTGATCCGCGCCGCCGGGGGCCGTCCCGAGACCGCGGTGCAGGCGACCGATCTCGCGCTCGCCAAGATCGCCAAGGTCTCGGGCGCGGGCGCGCAGCAGCTCGCGTGGGACAACGACACCGTCCGCATCCTCGATTCAGCCGAGGCGGTAGCGACCAAGGCGAAGGACTCGTTCGTCCCGGTCGAGCGCATTCTGATGGCGATCGCATTGGCGACGACGACCACCGCGGGCAAGGCGCTCGCCTCGGCCGGGGTCAGCGCGTCGAGCCTCAACGCCGCGATCGACACCGCGCGCAAGGGCCGGACGGCCGACAGCGCCAACGCCGAAGCGGGCTTCGACGCACTTAAGAAATACGCCCGCGACCTGACGCAGGCGGCGCGCGACGGCAAGCTCGATCCGGTCATCGGCCGCGACGAGGAAATCCGCCGGACGATCCAGGTCCTCGCCCGCCGGACCAAGAACAACCCGGTCCTGATCGGCGAGCCCGGCGTCGGCAAGACCGCGATCGTCGAGGGCCTCGCGCTCCGCATCGCCAATGGCGACGTCCCCGACGGGATCAAGGACAAGCGTTTGATGTCGCTCGACATGGGCGCGCTGATCGCCGGCGCGAAGTATCGCGGCGAGTTCGAGGAGCGGTTGAAGGCGGTGCTCGACGAGGTCCGTGCCGAGAACTCCGACGTGCTGATGTTCATCGACGAGGTCCATCAGCTCGTCGGCGCGGGCAAGGGCGAGGGCGCGATGGACGCGTCTAACCTGCTCAAGCCCGCGCTCGCACGCGGCGAACTCCACTGCATCGGCGCGACGACGCTCGACGAATATCGCAAATATATCGAGAAGGACGCCGCGCTCGAACGCCGCTTCCAGCCGGTCGTCGTCGGCGAACCGACCGTCGCCGACACCATCTCGATCCTGCGCGGGTTGAAGGAGAAATACGAACTTCACCACGGCGTCCGCATCACTGACGGCGCGATCGTGGCAGCAGCGACCTTGTCGAACCGCTACATCGCCGACCGCTTCCTCCCCGACAAGGCGATCGACCTGATGGACGAGGCGGCGTCGCGGCTGCGGATGGAGGTCGAGTCGAAGCCCGAGGAAATCGAGAACCTTGATCGGCGGACGATGCGCCTCAAGATCGAGCGCGAGGCGTTGAAGCGCGAGACCGACGCGGCGTCGAAGGACCGGCTCGGCACCCTCGAATCCGAACTTGCCAACCTCGAGGAGCAGTCGGCGACGCTGACCGCGCGCTGGCAGGCCGACAAGGAAAAATTGGCGAGTGCGACCAAGATCAAGGAGGCGCTCGACGCCGCGCGGCTTGAAGTCGAGCAGGCGCAACGGTCGGGCAACTACGCTCGCGCGGGCGAGCTGACCTACGGCACCGTCCCCGATCTCGAGCGCAAGCTGGCGGAGGCCGAGGCGGTGACCGCGTCGGCGATGCTCAAGGAGGAGGTCACGCCCGAGGATATCGCCGGGGTCGTGTCGCGCTGGACCGGCATTCCGGTCGACCGGATGATGGAAGGCGAGCGCGAGAAACTGCTCGGCATGGAGGACGCGCTGCGCCACTCGGTGATCGGGCAGGACGACGCGATCCACGCGGTGTCGTCCGCCGTCCGCCGCGCGCGCGCCGGGCTGCAGGACCCGAACCGGCCGCTGGGGTCGTTCCTGTTCCTCGGGCCGACGGGGGTCGGCAAGACCGAGTTGACCAAGTCGCTCGCCAACTTCCTGTTCGACGATCCCGCCGCGATGGTCCGCCTCGACATGAGCGAATTCATGGAGAAGCACTCGGTCAGCCGCCTGATCGGCGCACCCCCGGGCTATGTCGGCTATGACGAAGGCGGCGTCCTGACCGAGGCGGTCCGCCGCCGGCCGTACCAGGTGATCCTGTTCGACGAGGTCGAGAAAGCGCACGCCGACGTCTTCAACGTCCTGCTCCAGGTGCTCGACGTCGGCCGGCTGACCGACGGCCAGGGGCGGACGGTCGACTTCACCAACACGCTGATCATCCTGACGTCGAACCTCGGCTCGCAGTATATCGCCGCGCTGCGCGACGACCAGAAAGTCGCCGACGTCGAGGAGCCGGTGATGGAGATGGTCCGCGCCCACTTCCGCCCCGAATTCCTCAACCGCCTCGACGAGATCATCCTGTTCAACCGCCTCGGCATCGAGCACATGAGCCGGATCGTCGACCTTCAGGTCGACCGCGTCCAGTCGATGCTGACCGAACGCAAGATCCACCTCGACCTGACCGACGCCGCACGGCGCTGGCTGGCGCGCGTCGGCTACGACCCGGTGTATGGCGCGCGACCGTTGCGGCGGACGGTGCAGAAGCACCTGCAAGACCCGCTCGCCGACCTGATCCTGCGGGGGAGCGTGCCCGATGGGAGCACGGTCGCGGTCGACGAGGGGGATGGAAAACTCAGCCTATCGGCGAGTTAGCGACGGCTGGCAGCAGCGGACTGATACCAAGACTCTCTGATCAGACCCGATGTGCCCATGTTCGCAGTCCGAGCGACATGATGCGCCATGGCTGATCGGTGAGGCGGTTCCAGGCGAAGCAG
>JAYTTV010000237.1:0-15644 GCA_043745075.1 Sphingomonadaceae bacterium | reverse complement strand
GCATTGTCGCCCGACTGTCATAATGGTGCCGTATCGCTGCCCGACGGTGTGGGGTGATGGCATGCGATTTCTCTTGGCGGCGGCGTTTGGGCTGGTCGCGGTGACTGTTGCGGGGGTGGCGACGGCAGCCGGCGCGCAGCCGATCATCATCGGCCATCGCGGTGCAGCGGGCGAGCGCCCCGAACATACGCTCGAATCGTATCGCACGGCGATTGCGGGCGGGGCCGACTTCATCGAACCCGACCTCGTGCCGACCAAAGACGGCGTCCTCGTCGCGCGCCACGAGAACGAGATCGGCGGCACCACCGACGTCGCCAAGCACCCCGAATTCGCGTCGCGCAAGGCGACCAAGACGATCGACGGCGCGAGCATCACCGGCTGGTTCACCGAGGATTTCACCCTCGCCGAGCTGAAGACGCTGCGCGCCCGCGAACGTCTGCCCGCGCTGCGTCCCGGCAACACGGCGTGGGACGGCAAATTTGACATCCCAACCTTCGCCGAAATCCTTGCGCTGGCAAAGTCCGAATCGGCGCGGACCGGGCGAACGATCGGCGTCTATCCCGAGACCAAGCACCCGAGCTACTTCGCGGCGATCGGCCTGCCGCTCGAACGCAGGCTGGTCGACCAGCTTGCTGCCGCCGGATACACGAAGAAGACCGACGCAGCCTTCATCCAGTCGTTCGAAGTCGCCAACCTCAAGGCGCTGCGGAAGATTACCGGGCTGCGGCTGATCCAGCTCGTCGACGAAGGCCATCCTGCCGACGCCGCCGCGACCGACGCAGCGGCGAGCTACGACGCGATGATGACCCCGGCGGGGCTCAAGGCGATCGCGCTCTACGCCGATGGTATCGGCCCGGCGAAGGCGCGGATCATCCCGCGCGATGCCGCCGGACGCTCGCTTGCGCCGACGCGCCTGATCGCCGACGCGCATGCCGCCGGACTGCTGGTGCACCCCTACACTTTCCGTTCCGAAAACTATTTCCTGCCGGTCGAACTTCGGAACGGCGACGACCCCGCCGCGCACGGCGATGCCGCCGCCGAATACCGGATGTTCTTCGCCACCGGGGTCGATGGGTTGTTTTCGGACTTTGCCGATGCGGCGTTCGAGGCGCGGGCGCAGTCCGCACGCGATTGAGCGGTAGTGCACATCGTAGGCGACACCCGCGTCGTGCGCGCGTATGTCGCATGAACTGGCGATGATGCCGTGTCCGGGGGGACGATGAGTTCCAGCGAACGGATCGTAGCCCTGGCTCTGCTGGCGGCGTTGGCTGGCGCAGCAACGCTGTCCGATCCGGTGGTCGCCGCCCCTTGGGCCGAGGCGGGCGAAACACAGCTCCGGTCGGACCTGATGATCCTCAATGACGCCGGGATGATCCGTGTCCTGACGACGCAATGGCCGATCCCATGGGCCGGTATCGCGGCGGGGCTCGACGACCCGATTCTCTATACCAAGCCGGCGTATGTCCGCGAGGCGGCGCGGCGCGTGCTGGCGCGGATCAAGCGCGACACTGCGGAGGGAACCCGCGTCGAAAACCTGAGCGATGCAACCAGCCGCCCGGCGCTGATCCGCGGGTTCGACGCGCAGGGGCAGGCGAACGGCCAGATCCAGGAAATCGTCGACATCACCAGCGGCGGCAGCGACCTCCATGTCGCGGCGGGGGCGATCAGCGACAACCGCAAGTATGGCGGCGGTGCCGCACTCGACCTCGACGGCAGCTATCTCGCGCAACGCGTCAAGGGCGTCGAGATCTACGCCGGCGAGGTCGGCCACTGGTGGGGTCCCGGGTGGATTTCAGCATTGAGCTATTCGACCAACGCCCGTCCGTTTCCGCAGATCGGGATCGCCAGCGCGGGAACCCAGCGCTTCAAGACGCCCTGGCTGAGCTGGATCGGACCGTGGCGCGGCGAGTTCGTGATTGGACTACTCGACGATCGCCGAATCGCGAGAAACACCTTGTTCGACGCAGTGCGCTTTACCTTCATGCCGGTTCGCGGACTCGAAATCGGCTTCGCGCGGTCGCAGACCCTGTGCGGGTCGGGCCATCCGTGCAATGCGATCGACGCAATCGACCCGATCAACAACAACGGTCATCCGAGCAAGACCGCGAGCGAGGCGGTGTTCGACTTCAAGTACCACAGCACGATCGCCGCCCATCCGGTCGAGATCTACACGCAGATCATGAACGAGGATTCGAGTCCGATCACCCACAGCTATTCGAGCTATCTGGTCGGGACGAGCGCGTGGTTTCCGGTTGGCAAGAATACGCTCCGCGTTACCGGCGAGTACACCAGCAGCATCTCCACGGTCGACCTGTTCAGCTTCGGCACCGTCGGCTATGGCATCAGCTATACTGATTACAAATACCCCGACGGCCTGCGCTATCGCGGGCGAGCGTTCGGTTTCAGCCTCGACAGCGATTCGCGGCTGGCTTCGCTCCAGGCGAACCTGACCGACGCGGCCGACCGGAGCTATACGCTGAGCCTCCACCATGCGCTCGTCTCGCGACCGGCAACGGGGACCGCGAACCCGATCACGACGACGCCGGTGACGATCGACTATGCTGAAGCGCGGGTCGCATTGCCGACGCGGATCGGTTTGCTCGGGCTCGCAGGGCGCGTCCAGAGCGGCCAGCCGCGACCCTCGCGCGGGGCGACCGCCGCCGCCGAAATCAGCCTGCGGGTTCGGATTCGCTGACGGCCGCGAGGATGATGTTGAGCTTCGCGGTCGCGATCGGGCGGCTGTGGTCGTACTGCCACGCGACCGCGGTCAGGTTCGCCACCCGCCGCCCGAGCCGCATCACCGTCGCGACGGCGAACGTGTCGCGCATTCCCCCGGCACGGAGATAGTCGACCGTCGCGGTCAGCGGCTTGAGTGTCGGCAGCGGCGCATCGTCGGGGAGCGCGAGGACCAGCGCCGCCAGCCCGGCAAACTCGAGCAGCCCGGCGACAACGCCGCCGTGGAGGCGCTCGGGCGAACCGATCAGCGCTGGATCGAACGGCAGCCGCAGCCGCACCTCGTCGATATCGCGCTCGAAGGTCAGCCCGAGCAGCGCCGGATACGGCAGCATGTCGAGCGTCCCGCGCTCGTCGCGCAGCCGCTCGCGCATCGCCTCGAGGCTCATGCCGCACCGCCGTACATGAAGGTGCCCGCCATGTTGGCGAGCGGGCGAGCGGGATCGCCCTGATGGGCGAAGCCGCGGACGAAGGCTACGCTCGACGTCAGCCGGTAACAGATCGCCCGGCCGACGATCGTCACCCCCGGCTCGGGGCCGTGGAGATAGTCGAGTCGCAGGTCGAGCGTCGCATGGCCCGCCATCGACTTAAGCCGCGCGAACACCGCGAAGCCCGCCGCCGAATCCATCAGCGAGAAGATCGCGCCGCTGGCGATCACCCCGTCGTCGACGATAAGCGACGGCGAATATGGCAGAATGAGCTCGGCCCAATCGTCGCCGTGCGCCTGATAGCCGATGCCGAGCGCCTTCAAATGGGGGACGCCGTCCATGAAGCGCTGGATGAAGCGGGCGTTGCGCGCCTCGCGCTCGGGGTCGACGGCAGCGTCATCACTCATGCTGCGAGTTCGCCAATTCGCGCGAGCATCGACGCGAGCCCCTGCGTCCGGTTCGACGACAAATGCCGGGCGAGGCCGAGCGCGTCGAGCTTCGTCTTGACCGCGGCGACGTCGATGTCGACGGCGCGCTGGTCTTGGACCAGCAGCAGGACGAGCGCGACCAGCCCCTTGACGATCGCGGCGTCGCTGTCGGCGGAGAAATGGAGGATCTCGCCGTCGCGCACCGGGTAGAGCCAGACCTGACTGGCGCATCCCCTAACCCGCGTCGCTTCGGTTTTGAGCGCGTCGGGCATGAGCGGTAGCGCGCGGCCGACGTCGATCAGCAGGCGGTACTTGTCGTCCCAGTCGTCGAACGCCTCGAACTCGGCTTCGACATCTTCGAAAGTGGCGGGAAGCGGCATCGCCGCTGGGTGGACTCGGGCGGGCGCGGGGTCAAGGCGGTTAAAAGTCGACTCCGGCGGCGATTGCCTCGAGCTTCTTGATCCGCTCGCGCAGGTCGGCGAGGTCGATGCGGTTGGCGACGGCGGGGACATCCCCCGTCAACCGCCCGCCGCCGACGTCGAGCTGGTGGCGACGCAGGTCGAGCCATGCCTTCCAGCTCCACGCGAAGACCATGCTCAGCAAGGCCAGCCCGACGAGGCTGCTCGCGGCGAGGATCAGAAGCGAATCGGCGGGGACCATGATGAGCTCCTTTCGAAACTGGGTTCAGCGGTCGCGGTTCGGAATGCCGAGCGCGTCGATCTGGTCGGACAGGCGCTTCGACGGGTCGGTGGCGAGGCGTTCGAGAACCCGGATGCGCTCGTTGAGGCGGTCGATCTCCGACTTCATCCGCGTGCCGTCCTCGATGCTTACCGCGTTCGGCGCGTCGACGAGGTCGCGGCGGCTACGCCTACCCGATCTGCCCACCCCGTAGCGCGCGCTCGCGACCCGGCCGATCGTGACGATGAGAATGATCAGCACGACCATTTCGAACGGGTTCATCGAACGTATTCCTCTGTCAGACGAGTGAGTTAGTTGAGCTTGGATGCAGGCGTACGCAGCTCGTCGATCTCGGCGGCGAGGCTCGTGCCGCGGTCGGTAACGATGCGGTTGAGCACCGCGACATGCGCCTCGAGCCGCTCGATCTTCGCCGCGTATTGCGCCGCCTGCTCACCCGCGACCTTGGCGGTCGTGTCGAGCTGGCGCTCCTTGAAGCTGAGCCACTGCTTGATAACCCCGGTGAGGATTGCGGCGACCGGGATCAGGACCCAGACCCAATTCATATCGTGCATGACTATTCCCCTAGTTGAGCGGCGATGGCGCGCACAGCGCATCGATTTCGTGGGCGAGGCTCGAGGCGCGGTCGGTGGCGATGCGGTTCAGAACCGCGACATGCGCCTCGAGCCGCTCGATCTTGGCGCTGTTGGCCGCGGCCACAGCGTCGTTCGCTTGCGCCGTCAGTTCGAGCTGGCGCTCCTTGAGGTCGAGCCAGCGACGCAGCGGCTTCGACAGGATCGCAACGATCGGGATCATCAGCGCGGTGATCGGGATCAGAGCAAAGATGATGTTGCTGTCCATCTCGCGTCTCCTGCAGATCGCCGCGCCTAGCGCAGCGCCTCGATTTCACGCGCAGTCCGCTGCGCCGGGTCGGTGACGATCGTTTCGAGCGTCGCGGTCCGGCGGGCCAGCGCGGCGACGTCGGCGGCCATCCGGGCCTGCTCGCTTGTCGCCTCGACGGTCGCGGGCCGGTCGAGCTTTGCCGGACGGTGGCGGCGGCGGCGCGCCCAGGTCTGGAGGACGTAGAAAAGCAGCAGCCCCATCATTAGCCCGAAGGTGAACGATCCGCCGTCGAATGGCCGCGAGGAATGGATACCGACGCTGAAGCTGTCGTTCGCCCCCAGGTGGCTCTTGTGCGGCGGGGATGGCGGGGCCGGAGGGCCGTCATCGTCTTTCTCAATGACTGTCGTCGAACCGTCCGCCGAAGTCGTGATCGTCTTGGTCGTCATCGCGTATCCCCTGGTCCCGAGCGCCTAGCGCAGCTGATCGATTTCGTTGGCGAGGCGGCTGTTCGACGAGGTGACGTACGCCTCTATGTCGCGCAGCCGGCGCTCGGTTTCGCGGAAGCTCGACCGCGTGTCGCGGATCGTCCGCTGCGGGGCGACGCGGACCTTCTTCCAGAATTCGCGTTCGTCGGGCGTCTCCTCGTAGAGCGAGTAGGGCTTCGGCGAGGCGGTCCAGGCGACGATGAAATAGGCGAAGAAGATCGGCGGGAAGAGGAAGAACATCGTCATGACGAAGCCGAGGCGGATCCAGAGCACGTCGACGTCGAAGTAATCCGCGACCCCGGCGCACACCCCGGAAACCTTGGCGTTGCGCTTGTCGAGGTAGAAGCTCGTGCGGCGGGCAGACATGGCGGTTCCCCTTAGCGACGGGTGGCGAGGCGCGGCTCGGCCGCGTCGGTCAGGCGGTCGGCGATCCGGTCGGCGGAGCCGCGCAACGCGCTGTCCTTCCAGCCCGGGTTCTCGGCGCTGATGATCCGTTCGATCGAGTCGAGCCGGGCGTCGAGCCGCCGCGCGGTTTCGTGGAGGTCGTCGAGGAGGTTTTCGTCCTCGATCGTGATCCCCTTCGTCCGCCGCCACTGCGACACGTAGTGGAGGATGATCCACGGCAGCCCGATGAAGAGCATCGCGCAGATCGTGATCGGAATGACCGCGTCTTCCATGACCGTCAGCCCTCGTTCTTCGCGAGCCGGGCTTTCATCGCCGCAAGCTCGGATTGAATCCCGTCGTTCTGGCGGAGGTCGGCGAACTCGTCCTCGATCGTCCGCAGCGGGCCGCCGAGGTCGTACGAATCGGCATGGCCCTCGGCGAGATCGGCACGGCGCTCGATCACCTCGAACTTGGCGAAGGCGTCCTCGATCCGCGGCCCCTTGTACATCGCGCGCATCCGCGACCGCGTGTCGGCGTTCTCGATCCGCTTGAGCAGGCTGTTCTGGCGCTGCTGTGCTTCGCGGATCTTGCCTTCGAGGCGGCGGATGTCCTCGCCGTTGGCGTTGAGGCCGTCCTCGAGCTGGGCGATGTCGGCGCGGGTTGCGTCGGCAAATGCCTTCGCCTTGCTCTTTTCGAGCAGCGCGGCGGTCGCAAGGTCCTCGCGGCCCTTCGACAGCGCGAGCTCGGCCTTCTCGGTCCAGCTCGCCTGCGCCGCTTCGGCGCGAGCGACGGCGCGCTCCATTTCCTTCTGGTCGGCGATCGTGCGCGCGGCCCCAGCGCGAACCTCGGCGAGCGTCTCCTGCATCTCCATGATGATCATGCGGATCATCTTGGCCGGATCTTCGGCCTTATCGAGAAGCTCGGTGACGTTGGCGGCGATGATGTCGCGAGTGCGCGAGAAGATGCTCATGTTGGTCTCCTGGGGAGAAACGATTTTAGACGATGCGGCTGGCAGCGATAGGGGCTGCATAGGCCGGACCGGCGGCGGCAGCGACGAAACTGACCGCAAGCAGAGCCGAACCGAGGATGCCGATCACGGCGCGGGCATAGGGGAAGTTGCTGATCATCGAAGGTCTCCTGACTGGGCGGGGGCGATCCCCGTCTATGCAATCTCCTCCGCACGAGGCGTGCCAAGTCCGTGCCAATCGCTAAGTCATTGGAATCGCGCAGTCTGGTTTACCCGGTAGCTACCGGCTCCACGGATGAGTTGCGAACTATTGGGAAAATCCGCTAATATCGGGTTCATGCAGTCGCCCGCCGCCCTGATCGGTCAAGCGCCGAGCTTTCTCGACGCGGTCGAGCACGCCACCCGCGCGGCGGCGATCAACCGCCCGGTGCTGGTGATCGGCGAGCGCGGGACCGGCAAGGAGCTGATCGCCGAGCGACTCCACCGCCTCAGCCCGCGCTGGAGCGGGCCGCTGATCACGCTCAACTGCGCCGCGTTGCCCGAGAACCTGCTCGACGCCGAGCTGTTCGGCTACGACACCGGCGCGTTCACCGGCGCGACTCGCGGACGCCCGGGGCGCTTCGAGGATGCCGACGGCGGCACCCTGTTCCTCGACGAGATCGCGACGCTTAGCCAGGCGGCGCAGGAACGCCTTCTCCGCGTCGTCGAATACGGCGAGCTGACCCGGCTCGGTTCGAACCGCGTCATCCGCGTCGACGTCCGTGTCGTCGGCGCGACCAACGAGGACCTGCCCGCGCTCGTCGCCGCGCACCAGTTTCGCGCCGACCTGCTCGACCGGTTGAGCTTCGAGGTCGTCACATTGCCCCCGCTGCGCGCTCGCGCCGACGACATCCCCGTCCTCGCCGGGCATTTCGGGCGCCGGATGGCGGTCGAGCTCGGCTGGGCGGGCTTCACCGGGTTCGGCGCTGCCGCCGAAGTCGCGCTCGCCACGCACGACTGGCCGGGCAACGTCCGCGAATTGAAAAACGTCGTCGAGCGGTCGCTGTACCGCTGGGGCGACGCCGTCGAGCCGGTTGGTCATATCGTCTTCGACGCGTTCGATTCGCCGTACCGGCCGGGCACCCGCCACTTGCCGATGATCATCGCTGCAAACGACGCGCCTGCCGGGGACGCGGTGCCAGCGCTCGTCGCGCCGGCAGCAGGGGTACCAGCGATCACCGATCACAGCAGCGTCGCCGACCTGCGCCTCGCGATGGCGTCATACGAGCGTGATATTCTCGCCGCGGCGCTTTCAAGGTGCCGTCACAACCAGCGGGCGACCGCGACTGCGCTGGCGCTGACCTACGACCAGCTTCGCCATGCGCTCAAGCGCCACAATATGCTGTGACCGGGTTGCTTAAGCCGCGAGTTTGAGGCGTTGTCTGCCCACAATAAACTGAGAGGATCGATCATGTTCACCCTGCCCCCGCTGCCCTTCGAACCGACCGCGCTCGAGCCGTACATGTCGGCGAATACCTTCAGCTATCACCACGGCAAGCACCACAAGGCGTATGTCGACAAGGCGAATGCCGCGATCGAGGGCACGCCGATGGCGAACATGTCCGACGTCGAGGTCGTTCGCGCCGCCAAGGCGAAGGGCGACCAGGGGCTGTTCAACAACGCCGCGCAGGCGTGGAACCACAGCTTCCTGTGGAACTCGCTGTCGCCGATGGGCGGCGGCAGCCCGGCCGGCGCGCTCAAGGACGCGCTCGACCGCGACCTCGGCGGCGTCGAGGCCTTCGGCGAAGCCTTCAAAAAGGATGCTGTCGGCCATTTCGCGAGCGGCTGGGCGTGGCTCGTTCACGACGGCTCGGCGCTCAAGATCATCAGCACCCACGACGCCGACACCGCGCTCGTCCACGAAGGTCTGACCCCGCTGATCACGCTCGACCTGTGGGAGCACGCCTACTACCTCGACTACCAGAACGCGCGCCCCGGCTTCGTCGACTCGTGGCTGATGCACATGATCAACTGGGACTTCGCGAGCGAGAATTACGCCGCCATCGCCGCGTAGCGGGGACGACCGCGCCAAAATGCCCGTTGCGCTCGCGTAACGCGCGCGTCTATCAGGGGCCATCCATTCGGGTGGCCCCTTTTGCTGCCCGGTTTTGCGTTGACAAGGGCACGGCATGGCAACCCAATCTCAAGGCCATTCGGGCGGCGACCTGACGCCCACCGGCGAACGTCGCCGCGATTTCATCTTCGTTGCGACCGGCGCGTTCGCCGCGATCGGCGCAGCGACGTTCGTGTGGCCGTTGATCAACCAGATGAACCCGTCGGCCGACGTCCTTGCGCTCGCGTCGATCGACCTCGACCTTGCTGCGATCCAGCCGGGTCAGGCGGTCGTCGTCAACTGGCGCGGCAAGCCAGTGTTCGCACGCAACCTGATGCCCAAGGAGATCGCCGAGGCGAAGGCGGTTCCGCTTGCGTCGCTGCGCGACCCGCAGACGCTCGACCAGCGGACCAAGCCCGGCCACGAAAACTGGCTGATCACACTCGGCGTCTGCACCCACCTCGGATGCGTTCCGCTCGGTGCGCGCGAAGGCGAAAACCGTGGCGCGTTCGGCGGCTATTTCTGTCCGTGCCACGGGTCGCAGTACGATACCGCCGCGCGCATTCGCGCCGGGCCGGCGCCGAAGAATCTCGAAGTGCCGGTGTACGCATTCAAGACACCCACCCAAGTCACGATCGGTTGAGGGTCACACCATGAGCTTCCCCTGGGCCAAGCACTACGAGCCGACGTCGCCGTTCATGAAATACGTCGACAGCCGGCTGCCGATCCCGCGGCTGGTCTATGACAGCCTCGGCGCTGGCTATCCGGTGCCGAAGAACCTCAACTATTTCTATAACTTCGGCGTCCTCGCCGGGGTCGCGTTGGTCATTCAGATCCTGACCGGGGTGATCCTCGGCATGCATTATGCGGCGAATACGACGATCGCCTTCGACTCGGTCGAGCACATCATGCGTGACGTCAACGGCGGCTGGATGCTCCGCTACATGCACGCGACCGGAGCGAGCTTCTTCTTCGTCGTCGTTTATATCCACATCGGCCGCGGGCTTTATTACGGATCGTACAAGCCACCGCGCGAAGTGCTGTGGCTGCTCGGCCTCGTCATCTTCCTGCTGATGATGGCGACCGCGTTCATGGGCTATGTCCTTGTCTGGGGGCAGATGAGCTTCTGGGGCGCGACGGTCATCACCAACCTGTTCTCCGCGATCCCGCTCGTCGGCGAGACGATCCACACGTGGCTGCTCGGCGGTTTTGCCCCGGACAATGCGACGCTCAACCGCTTCTTCTCGTTGCATTATCTACTGCCGTTCATCATCCTCGGCGTCGTCATCCTCCACGTCTGGGCGTTGCATATCCCGGGGTCGAACAACCCAACGGGGATCGACGTCAAGTCGGAGGCCGACACGGTTCCGTTTCACCCGTACTACACGGCGAAGGACTTCTTTGGTCTCGGCGTCTACCTGACGCTATTTTGCATCGTCGTGTTCTTCCTGCCGAACGCCCTCGCCGAACCCGACAATTACATCCCGGCGAACCCGCTCTCGACGCCGGCGCACATCGTCCCGGAATGGTATTTCTGGCCGTTCTACGCGATCCTAAAATCGTTCACGCAGGATTTCCTGTTCGTCCCGGCCAAGCTGTGGGGCGTGCTCGGCATGTTCTCGGCGATCCTGATGTTCTTCTTCCTGCCGTGGCTCGACACTTCGCCGGTGCGGTCGAACAATTATCGCCCGCTGATGAAGCAGCTCTTCTGGATCTTCGTGGTCGACATCCTCGTCCTTGGGATCTGCGGCGGTAAGCCCGCGGGTGAGCCGTGGCTGCGGATTAGCCAGATCGCCAGCGCCTATTATTTCATCCACTGGTTGATCCTCGTGCCGATCGTCAGCCGCATCGAGAAGCCGCTTCCGCTGCCGAATTCGATCAGCGAAGCGGTGCTCAAGAAGCAGACGAATACTGGCGCGCCGATCGCGCTCCAACCCAAGGGTGCGGGGATTGCCGAACTCCCCGCGTCCGGCCAGCCGGCGGAATAAGACACATGGTCAAGCTGATCGCCTTTCTCGTCGGTGCGGTGTTCTGCGTCGCGCTCCTGTGGGGCGCGGTCATCCCGCGCGATGCCACGCCAGCCGATCCGGTCGCCAAGTACCATCTCGCGCCGAAGGAGATCACTTGGCAGAACGACGGGATTTTCGGGACCTTCGACCGTGCTCAGCTTCAGCGCGGTTATCAGGTTTACAAGGAGATCTGTTCCGGTTGCCACTCGATCAACCGCGTCGCGTTCCGCAACCTGACCGAGATCGGTTTCACCCCGGCGCAGGTCAAGGCGCTGGCGAAGCAGTCCGACGTCGCGACAATCGACGACAAGTCGGGTGACCCGACGACGCGCAAGGGCATCCCCGCAGACAAGATTCCGGGGCCGTATCCGAACGATACCGCTGCGCGTGCCGCGAACAATAACGCGCTCCCGCCCAACCTCGCGCTGATCACCAAGGCGCGTGAGGAAGGTCCGCGCTACGTCTATTCGCTGCTGACCGGCTACCGCGACGCACCGAAGGATTGGACGGTTCCGGACGGGCTTTATTACAACCCGTACTTCCGGTCGCTGAACGTTGCGATGCCGCCGCCGCTTTCCGCCGACGGGCAGATCACATACAGCGACGGTACTAAATCGACGGTCGATCAGAATGCGCGCGACGTCGCCGCCTTCCTGACGTGGACGGCGGAGCCGAGCCTCGAGGCGCGCAAGCGCACCGGTGTCGGGGTGGTGATCTTCCTGATCATCCTCAGTGCACTCGGCTACCTCAGCTACCAGCGTGTCTGGGCTGATCTCAAGCGCAAGCGCCCGGGGATCGTCCCCGCCGAGTAGTGGCCTGACCTCGACGTCATCATCCCCGCGAAAGCGGGGGCCCATCTCCACCAGCTGGAGACAGGTCCCCACTTTCGCGGGGATATTTTTTTGGAGACCAGCATGCCCCTCGGCATCATCGGCGGCAGCGGCCTCTACAACCTGCCGCTCGAGGCCGCCGAGTGGCGCACCGTCGAGACACCATGGGGTCCGCCATCGGACGCGCTGCTCCACGGCCGCCTCGGCGAGACCGACATCGTCTTCCTCCCCCGCCATGGACGTGGCCACACGATCGCGCCGTCCGACCTCAATTCCCGCGCCAACATTGCCGCGCTCAAGGCGGCAGGCTGCACCGCGATCCTGTCGCTGTCGGCGTGCGGCTCGTTCCGCGAGGACCTTCCGCCAGGCAGCTTCGTCGTCATCGACCAGCTCGTCGACCGGACACGCGGGCGGGCCAACAGCTTCTTCGGTGACGGCATCGTCGCGCATGTCAGCCTCGCCGACCCGTTCTGCGCCAGCCTCGGCGACGCGATCGCCGCCGCCGCACCCGATTGCATCCGCGGCGGCACCTATCTCTCGATGGAGGGGCCACAATTCTCGACCCGCGCCGAAAGCCGCCTGTACCGCGCCGCCGGTCTCGACGTCATCGGCATGACCGCCGCGCCCGAGGCCGCCTTGGCGCGCGAAGCCGAACTTTGCTACGCCACCGTCGCAATGGTCACCGACTACGATAGCTGGCGCGAGGGGGAGGCGGTCGACGTCGCCGCGATCGTCGCCGTCCTGACCGCCAACGCCGCGCGCGCGGCAGCCCTCGTTGCGGGTGTTGCGGCCGGGTGGAGCGGTTTCGCGTGCGGCCACGGCTGCGGCCACGCGCTCGACCACGCGATCATCACCGACCGCGCCAAATGGCCCCGCGCAACCGTGGAGCGGCTGAGCGGCATCGCCGGACGGGTGCTCGCATGAACAACGACCTCCGCGCGCTCGTCCGCACCATCCCTGATTTCCCCCACCCCGGAATCATGTTTCGCGACATCACCACACTGTTGCTCGACGGTCCGGGCTTTGCGCGGTCGGTCGAGCTGATGGCCGAGCAGGTCGGGACCAAGTTCGACCTGATCGCCGGTATCGAGGCGCGCGGCTTCGTCTTCGGCGCGGCGCTCGCCAACCGGCTCGGCAAGGGAATGGTGCTGATCCGCAAGAAGAACAAGCTGCCCGGCGCGGTGATCGGGGTCAATTACGCGCTCGAATACGGCGAGGACCGGGTCGAGATCCACGCCGACGCGGTGACCCCCGGCGCGCGCGTCCTGATCGTCGACGACCTGATTGCAACCGGCGGCACCGCGCTCGCCGCGGCACAGCTCCTGCGCGCTGCCGGAGCCGTCGTCACCCGCGCCGCCTTCGTCATCGACCTGCCTGCGCTCGGCGGGGCCGAGCGCCTCCGCGCCGCCGGAGTCGAGGACAGCGCGCTGCTCGCGTTCGACGGCGAGTAGGTCGGGCCGCCGAAGGCGTCAGACATTGAATCGGAAGTTGAGGATATCGCCGTCGGCGACGACATACTCCTTGCCCTCCGAACGCAGCTTGCCGGCATCGCGTGCGCCCGCTTCGCCGCCGAGGCGGATGAAGTCGTCATAGGCGATCGTCTCGGCGCGGATGAAGCCGCGTTCGAAGTCGCCGTGGATGACGCCCGCCGCCTGCGGGGCCTTGGTCCCGGCGGGAATTGTCCACGCGCGGGTTTCCTTCGGTCCGGCGGTGAAATAGGTCAGCAGTGCGAGCAGGTCGTAACCGGCACGCACGACGCGGGCGAGGCCAGTCTCGGTCAGCCCGAGTTCGCTGAGGAAGTCCGGGCGGTCGGCGGGGTCCATCTGCGCGATCTCGGATTCGATCGCCGCCGAGATGACGACCGACGCCGCGCCGCTCGCCGCCGCCATCTTGGCGACTGCCGCCGACAGCGCGTTACCGCTCGCCGCCGACGCTTCCTCGACATTGCACACGTACAGCACCGGCTTCGCAGTCAGCAGCTGCGCCTGCGTGAGCACTCGCTCTTCCTCCTCGTCCTTCGGCACCGCCAGCCGCGCGGGCTTACCCTCGCGGAGCAGGTCGAGCGCTACCCCGAGGATGCTCGCGGCAATCTTCGCTTCCTTATCGCCCTGCGCCGCCTTTTTGATGAAAGCGGGCACGCGCTTCTCGAGCGATTCGAGGTCGCTGAGCATGAGTTCGGTCTCGACCGTCTCGGCGTCGGCGACGGGATCGATCCGGCCTTCGACATGGGTGACGTCGTCGTCGATGAAGCAGCGCAGGACATGGACGATCGCGTCGGTCTCACGGATGTTGCCGAGGAACTGGTTGCCGAGTCCTTCGCCCTTCGACGCGCCGCGGACGAGCCCGGCGATGTCGGTGAAGCCAAGCTGGGTCTCGATGATCTTGGCGCTGCCCGCGATCTTGGCGATCGCGTCGAGGCGCGGATCGGGGACGGGGACGTTGCCGACGTTTGGCTCGATCGTGCAGAATGGGTAGTTCGCCGCCGCCGCGCTCGCGGTCTCGGTCAGCGCGTTGAACAGGGTCGACTTGCCGACGTTCGGCAGCCCGACGATACCGCAGCGGAAACCCATAGTCTGTCCTGGTCATGAAGGGGTGGCGGCGGGGCCGCGATGCCGTGATGCGTTACCGCGCTCCCCTCGCAAACGCCAGCCGTTGCGGCGTCGGCGCCGCCATGCGACCGTCGCGAGGGGGACGATGAGCGAGGCATCGGGGATGGGCGCAAAGCTGCTGGCAATGATCGAGCGGGTGCGGCAGGCGCCGTGGGTGGTGCTCGCGCTGCTGTTCGCGTCGGTCGTCGGCGCGCTCGCCCAGTTCACTGGCGCGACAAAGTCGCTGATCGACCTCGTTCACCCGAGCAAGCCCGACGCGCGCGCCGAGCTCGCCAAGCTCGGGATCCCGTTCACCCCCGAGGCAATGGCCAAGGCCGCGACCGACAACGACGTCCGCGCGGTCGGGCTGCTGCTCGACGCCGGGATGGCGGTCGACGCGCATCCCGACGCGGGACTGCCGCCGCTGAACATCGCGGCGCAGGCGGGGAACATCGCTGTCGCCCAGCGCCTCATCGCTGCCGGGGCCGATCCGGCGAAGCCGAGCGCGGCGGGCACCCCGATCGCCTTCGCCGCGCATTATCATCACCCCGACATGGTCAAACTGTTCCTCGCCAGCCGGATTCCTGCGCCGGTCGTCGCCGACGCGTTCGTCGTGGCTGCCGAGGTCGCCGATGCCGCGTCGATCGACCTGCTCGCGCCGAGGCTCGACGATCGGCGCACTGCGGCGACGGCAGCGCTCCATGCGCGGGTCGAGCGGACCAACGATGCGGCTGGCGACCTGCCTGCGCTTAAAGCACTCCTCACGCTCAAGCCCGACCTCGATGCGGTCGACGATCACGGGCAGACGGTGCTTCATCTCGCAATAGAGCAGGACACGACCGCGACGCTCGCTGCGCTGCTCGCCGCCGGGGCGAAGCCCGATACGCCGGGGCACTGCCACGGGCTTGCCGGCGAGCCGATCGTGCCGCCACTCGCCTGCGCGGCGGTGCGCGGCACCTCGGAAGGCCTTGCGAGCGTCCGTGCGCTGGTCGCGGCGCATGCGAAGGTCGACGCGCGGACCCCGGATGGGGCGACGCCGCTGATGCTCGCTGCGGGCAACGGCGATGCCAATATCGTTACCGCGCTGATCGCGGCGGGGGCCGATGTCACCCTGCGCGATGCGAAGGGCCGCACCGCGCTCGATTATGCCCGCGCCGCCGACTTCAATGATCCTGCGGCGAC
>JAYTTV010000236.1:0-3962 GCA_043745075.1 Sphingomonadaceae bacterium | reverse complement strand
GGAGCAGGCAGGCGACCAAGACCTGCCGCACCATCGCCTCGCCCATGTCGGGCCGTGCGGCGCGGAGGATGCCCGGGGAGGCGGCGCGGGGCGGGGGGCCGCCCTTTTTCCACGGGGTCCGCTCGGGGCGGCGGAACAGCGCGTAGAAGCGCTCGCGAAGTTCGGTCCTGTAGAAACGCTGGAGCGTCGTGTCGGCGATCTCCCCGGCGCGTGCATCGAGCGCAGCGAGGACGGCGGCGCGGCGTTCGGGGGTCGTCGTGTCGACGCCCTCGGTCTCGCTCCGCCACAGCCGGTCGATCAGCGGCTCGGCTGCAGCGAGGACGGCGTCGAACGCGGCGGGACCGCTGGCGCGAACGAGATCGTCGGGGTCCTTGCCCGGGGGCAAAGTCGCGAAGCGCAGCGACTTGCCCGCCTCGAGGAGCGGCAGCGCCCGGTGGAGTGCGCGCAACCCGGCGCGTTGCCCCGCCGCGTCACCATCGAAGCACAACACCGGCTCGGGGACGATCCGCCACATCAGGCCGAGTTGCGCCTCGGTCAGCGCGGTGCCGAGCGGCGCGACGGCGTCGGCGAATCCCGCCTGCGCGAGACCGATGACGTCCATGTACCCCTCGACGACGATCAGCCGGAGCGACTTGCGCGCGACCGGCCCGGCGCGGTCGAGATTGTAGAGCGTGCGGCCCTTGTCGAACAAGGGCGTGTCGGGCGAATTCAGATACTTCGGCTGGCCGTCTCCGAGGATGCGTCCGCCGTAACCGATAACCCGCCCGCGCGGATCACGGATCGGGAACATCAGCCGCCCGCGGAAACGATCGTACGGGTCGCCCGGCTTCGCATTCCCCTCCGCCTCGGGCTGGATTAGCAGCCCGGTCTCGATCAATTTGGCGTCGCCGACGCTGGCGAGCGCAGCGCGGAGGCGGGTCCGGCTATCGGGGGAATAGCCGAGGCCGAAGTCGGCGACGGTCTTCTCCGCAATCCCGCGCTTGACGAGATAGTCGCGCGCGGTCGCTCCGCCGGCATCGCGCAACTGGCTGGAAAACCACGCTGCCGCCTTGCCGGTGACGTCGTGGAGCCCTTCCGCCGCCTGTGCCCGTTCGCGCGCTTCGGGCGACTCCTCGGGCACCGCCAGCCCGGCTTCGGCGGCGAGCGACTTAACCGCGTCGATGAAGCCCAGCCCCTCCTGCTCGACGACGAAGCGGATCACGTCGCCATGCGCGCCGCAGCCGAAGCAGTGGTAGAAACCCTTGTCGTCGTTGACGAAAAAGCTGGGCGACTTCTCGTTATGGAATGGGCAGCAGCCCTTCATCTCGCGCCCGGCGCGGCTCAGCTTGACCCGCCGCGCGACGACCGTCGACACCGCGACGCGGGCGCGGAGTTCGTCGAGAAAGGCGGGGGCGAGGGTCACCCGCCCAACTTAGGACGAGAGCGCTGTTTTCACCATCGCCGACGCCGAGCTCATGTCGATCTGCCCCGCAAAGCGCTCACGCAGCGCCGCCATAACCTTGCCCATGTCCTTGACACTGCTCGCGCCGAGCTCCTCGACCAGCCCGCGGACGACCGCCATCGCTTCGCCCGCCGCCATCTGCTGCGGCATGAAGCCCTCGATCACGCCGAGCTCGGCGCGCTCGGCGTCGGCCAATTCGGGGCGGTTGCCGGTGACGTACATCTCTATCGATTCGCGGCGCTGCTTCGCCATCTTGGTCAGCACGTCGGCGACGAGCACGTCGTCGTCGGCGGGCGGCGTGCCGGTGCGGAGCTCGATGTCCTTGTTCTTCAACGCCGCCGAGATGAGGCGCAGCGCGCCGAGGCGGGCGCTGTCCTTGGCTTTCATCGCGGTGATCGTCGCGGCCTTGATGTCGTCGCGGATCATGTTTGTCCTGTCGAGTCGGGACCGGTATCATAACGCGCACACCGGTCCGCACCTAACCGCACGCCGTCGAGACGGATAGAAGTTGACCCGGCACGGTGCGCCCCGTAGTTCGCCATGCGTTTGCCCATCCGCCAACCTGAAGGAAGCCACTTGGCCGACGCCCCCGCGCATGCCCGACCGACTGGCGCGACTGGTGTTTTGGCTTTGGCCGACGGCACGGTCGTCTGGGGCCACGGCATCGGTGCCGAAGGCAGCGCGGTCGGCGAGGTCTGCTTCAATACCGCAATGACCGGCTACCAGGAGGCGATGACCGACCCGAGCTACGCCGGGCAGATCATCACCTTCACCACCCCGCATATCGGCAACACCGGCGCGAACTCCGAGGACGTCGAGGCGACCAACCCGCATGCGCTCGGCTGCATCGTCGCCGCGGTCCCGAGCGAGGCAGCAAACTGGCGCGCCGACCGGACCTTCGACGCGTGGCTCAAAAGCTGGGGACGCATCGGGCTCGCCGGGGTCGACACCCGCGCGCTGACCCGGCGCATCCGCGAGCTCGGTGCGCCGAACGCGGTGATCGCGCATTCGGCGAGCGGCGACTTCGACGTTCCGGCGCTGCTCGCGCAAGCGCGCGACTGGCCGGGGCTCGAGGGGATGGACTTCGCCAAGGATGTCTCGACGACGCAGAGCTACGGCTGGAACGACGGGCTGTGGACGCTGGGAGAGGGGTACGCGACCAACGCGGCGAACCCCAACGGGCCGCATGTCGTTGCGATCGACTATGGGATGAAGCGCAACATCCTCCGCAACCTCGTCGCGGCGGGAGCGCGGGTGACGGTCGTCCCGGCAACCGCGACCTTCGACGAGATCATGGCGCACAAGCCCGACGGCATCTTCCTGTCGAACGGCCCCGGCGACCCGGCGGCGACGGGGGTGTATGCGGTGCCGACGATCCAGGCGGTGCTTAATTCCGGCACGCCGCTGTTCGGTATCTGCCTCGGCCACCAGCTCCTCGGGCTGGCGGTCGGCGCGAGCACCTATAAGATGCACCAGGGTCACCGCGGCGCCAACCACCCGGTCAAGCGCCTGAGCGACGGCCGCGTCGAGATCACCAGCATGAACCACGGCTTCGCAGTTGATAGCGCGACGCTGCCGGAGAATGCGAGGGCGACGCATGTCAGCCTGTTCGACGGTTCGCTGGCGGGGCTGGAGCTGACCGACCGGAGCGCGTTCAGCGTGCAGTATCACCCGGAGGCGAGCCCGGGGCCGCAGGACAGCCATTATTTGTTCGAGCGGTTTGTGAGCTCGTTGAGTCACATGGAATGAGCGCGTCTTACGAGAACTTTTGCGACGACATGATTGTTGCGATCGCCGATGCGCAGACCGGCCCCAATTTATCCGCCGTGAATGTCGATGAGATCTACGTCGATAAATTTCCGGAATGTCCGCCTACTTGGCTGCAAACTATAATTGGCGAGTTGGTACGGCTGGGTTACGGGTCCGATAAATCCCAGAATGAGCGTCTCTTTCTGATTAATGGCGCTGGAGTTCGAGCCGCAGAAAAAGTCCGTGAAAATAGTAAGCCAAAAACGCTCCTTGCTCGACTGAACTCAATTCAGCGAAGCGAGTGGGTCGCGATTGGAGCTCTGATAGTTTCTTGTATTGCACTGTTCAAATAAATGCCCAAACGCACCGACATCCACACCATCCTCATTATCGGCGCCGGCCCGATCATAATCGGCCAGGCGTGCGAGTTCGATTATTCGGGGACGCAGGCGTGCAAGGCATTGCGCTCCGAGGGCTACCGGATCGTGCTGGTCAATTCGAACCCGGCGACGATCATGACCGATCCCGACATGGCCGACGCGACCTATGTCGAGCCGATCACGCCCGCGGTCGTCGCCAAGATCATCGAGATCGAGCGGCCTGACGCGCTTCTGCCGACGATGGGCGGGCAGACCGCGCTCAACACCGCGCTGGCGCTGTTCCGCGACGGGACGCTCGAGAAATACGGCGTCGAGCTGATCGGCGCCGATGCGGTGGCGATCGACAAGGCCGAGGACCGGCTCAAGTTCCGCGACGCGATGGACAAGATCGG
>JAYTTV010000235.1:0-15708 GCA_043745075.1 Sphingomonadaceae bacterium | reverse complement strand
TGGGGCGTTTGCCGAATCCGAGCACACGGGATTGTCATCGGAGGTGGCACAGGCAGCCGACCTCGTATACGCGTGCGGACCGCTCAGCCGCGCCTTGTTCGAGCGGGTTCCTGTTCCGCAACGAGGCGCCCATGCCCCCGACTCCGCAACGCTCGCCCCCCTCGTCGTCGCCGCTCTTCGGCCGGGTGACGCCGTGCTGGTGAAGGGGAGCCTGGGCAGCCGCATGAGGCTGGTCGTAGACGCCATTGAACGCGCGGACGTCCCGGCCGAAGCGGGAGCCGCCTAGATGTTGTTTAACGTCGCCCGGAGTTTCTCGGACCAGTTCGCGCTGGCCAACCTGTTCCGCTACATCACCTTCCGCTCGGGCGCGGCGGTGATGACCGCGCTGATCATCGCGCTGTGGATCGGGCCGCGCTTCATCCTGTGGCTCAAGGGCAAGCAGGGCAAGGGCCAGCCGATCCGAAGCGACGGCCCGGCATCGCACCTGCTGACGAAAAAGGGCACGCCGACGATGGGCGGGCTGATGATCCTGATCTCGATGACGGTGTCGACACTGCTGTGGATGGACGTCACCGACGGCTTCACCTGGGCGTGCCTGTTCGTCACGCTCGGCTTCGGCGCGATCGGCTTCATGGACGACTATGACAAGGTGGTGAAGCGCTCGGCAAAGGGCGTGTCGGGGCGGATCCGGCTGCTCCTCGAATTCGCCATTGCCGGGGCGGCGGTGTGGTACATCGGCACCCGCGACGGCCATACGCTGTACCTGCCATTCCTCAAGGACGCCGGGCTGTACCTCGGCTTCGGTTATGTCATCTTCGGCGCGTTCATCGTCGCCGGGTTCGGCAATGCGGTAAACCTCACCGACGGGCTCGACGGGCTGGCGACGATGCCGGTGATCATCGCCGCGCTGACCCTTGGCGTCATCGCCTATGTCGCGGGGAATATTCGTTTTTCCGACTATCTCGGGATCCACCACGTTCCCGGATCGGGCGAGCTCGCGGTGTTCGTCGGCGCGCTGATCGGCGCGTGCCTCGGCTTCCTGTGGTTCAATGCGCCCCCCGCAGCAGTGTTCATGGGCGATACCGGCAGCCTCGCACTGGGCGGCGCGCTGGGGACGATCGCGGTCGTCACCAACCACGAGATCGTCCTGCTGCTGATCGGTGGGCTGTTCGTGTTGGAGACGGTCAGCGTCATCGTCCAGGTCGTCAGCTTCAAGACGACCGGCAAGCGCGTGTTCAAGATGGCGCCGCTCCACCATCACTACGAACAACTCGGCTGGAGCGAGGCGACGGTGGTCATCCGCTTCTGGATCGTGTCGCTGATCCTCGCCCTCGCGGGCCTGTCGACGTTGAAGCTGCGGTGATCACCTCGCACCTCTGGGCAGGCAAGACCTTCGGCGTCTTCGGCCTCGCCCGCACCGGCAAGTCGGTCGTCGCCGCGCTTGCCGCGAGCGGGGCAACCGCGCTCGCATGGGACGACGGCGAGGCCGCGCGGTCCGCCTTCGGTGGCGAACTAACCGACCTCCATACCGCCGACCTGAGCAAGCTCGACGCGATGATCGTTTCCCCCGGCGTGCCGCACGACGCGCCGCTGTTCGTTCGCGCCGTCGGCGCGCGCATCCCGGTCATCGGTGACATCGAGCTGTTCGCGCAGGCACGCCCCGGGCTGCCGCCGCACAAGGTCGTCGCCGTCACCGGGACCAACGGCAAGTCGACCACCGCCGCGCTGATCCACCATATCCTCGTCACCGCCGGCATCCCTGCGCGCCTCGGCGGCAACATCGGTGCGCCGATCCTGTCGGAGGAGCCGCTGCCGGACGGCGGCGTCTATGTCCTCGAACTGTCGAGCTTCCAGCTCGACCTGACCTACAGCCTCGTCAGCGAGGTCGCGGTGCTGCTCAACATCACCCCCGACCATCTCGACCGCCACAAGACGATGGCGGCGTATGCGGCGGCGAAGGCGCGGTTGTTCGCGATGCAGATTCCCGCCGACTTCGCGATCGTCGGGCAGGACGACCGCATTTCGCGCGACATCGGCGACGAGGCGGTCGCCCGCGTTATCCCGATTTCGGCGGCGACCCGGCTCGGCGAGGGCGTCAGCGTCACCGGCGGGCGGCTGGTCTTCGGCGGGATCGACGAGGGCGCGCAGGCCGATTGGCCGACGCTGGCCGGGCCGCACAATGGCCAGAACGCCGCCGCCGCCGTCGCCGCCGCACTCGTCCTCGGCCTCGACCGCCCGACAATCGCGCGCGGGCTCGCCACCTACCCGGGCCTGCCGCATCGGATGGAGCACGTCGGCGAGGTCGCGGGGGTCGCCTATGTCAACGACAGCAAGGCGACCAACCCGACGTCCGCCGCGCCTGCGTTGGCGGCATTCGCGCACGTCCACTGGATCGCCGGCGGCCTCGCCAAAACCGACGAACTCGACGCCTGCCTGCCGTTCCTCGACCATGTCCGCGCGGCGTATCTGATCGGGCAGGCGGCCCCGGTGTTCGCGGATATCCTCGACGGGCGGGTGCCGGTCGTGATGGCGCAGACGCTCGACCATGCGGTCGCCGCCGCCGCCGCCGCCGCACGGCCGGGCGACACTGTCCTCCTGTCGCCGGCGTGCGCGAGTTACGACCAGTTTACCGACTATGCGGCGCGCGGAGCCGCTTTCCGCAGCCTAGTGGAGGCCCTGTGAAGCACCTCTCGCGCAATGACCGCTCGACTCTCGGTCGCTGGTTCTGGACGATCGACAAGCCGCTGCTGACGCTGGTGCTGCTGCTGATCGGCCTCGGGGTGATCGCCGTCGCCGCCGCCTCGCCCGTCGCCGCGCGCCGCTATTCGGGGGGCAATTTCCACGTCGACGACCTGTTCTATCTCAAGCGCCAGATCATGTGGGTCCTCACCGGCGTGCCGCTGATGCTTGGCGTTTCGATGCTGCCGATGACGTGGGCGAAGCGCGTCGCGATCGGCGGCACGGTCGGCTTCCTTGTCTTGCTGTTCGCCGTGCCGTTCGTCGGCAGCGAGGTCAACGGCGCGGTCCGCTGGATCAACCTGCCGGGGTTCCAGCTCCAGCCGTCCGAATTCCTCAAGCCATTGTTCATCGTCACGACCGCGTGGCTGCTCGCGGCGCGCTTCGACGACAGCTCGCTGCCGACGATGCAATTGTCGTTCGGGCTGCTCGTCGTCATCGCCGCGCTGCTGATCAAGCAGCCCGACTTCGGCCAGACCGCGTTGTTCGCCGCGGTGTGGGCGGCGCAGGCGATCCTTGCGGGGATGAGTGTGATGGTCATCGGCGGGCTCGTGTGCTTCGCCGTCGCCGGGATGGGCGTCGCGTATCTGACCTCGACCCATGTCGCCGAACGGATCGACCATTTCGTCAAGGGCACCGGCGACACGTACCAGATCGACCGCGCGCTCGACTGCTTCAAGGCGGGCGGGCTGTTTGGCGCAGGGCCGGGCGAGGGGCAGATGAAGTTCCGCCTGCCCGAAGCGCAGACCGACTATATCTTCTCGGTGGTCGGCGAGGAGTTCGGCGCGATCGCGTGCTTCATGCTCGCCCTCCTGTATCTCGCGATCGTTGTCCGCGTCCTGCTCCAGCTGCTCGATGAGGAGGAGCCGTTCGTCTTCCTCGCCGCCGCCGGGCTCGCGATCCAGTTCGGGTTGCAGGCGGCGATCAACATGGCAGTCAACCTCGCGCTGCTGCCGTCGAAGGGGATGACTCTGCCGTTCGTCAGCCACGGCGGCTCGTCGTTCCTCGCGCTTTCGATCGGGATGGGGCTGCTCCTCGCGCTGACCCGGCGCAATCCGTACCTCAAGGCGTCACCCTATGCGGCGGCGGCGCGGGCTTCATGAGCGGCCACTACGTCATCGCGGCGGGCGGGACGGGGGGCCACATGGTCCCCGCGCACGTCCTCGCGGGCGAGCTGATTGCGCGCGGCCACCGCGTCACGCTGATGACCGACGCGCGCGGATTGCGCTTCCCCGGGCTGTTCGATGGCGTCGCAACGCGGATCGTCGAGTCGGCGGTGCTCGGCGGGCGTAACCCGCTCGGCTGGGTGCGGATGCTGGCGAAGGTCTGGCGCGGGCGGGCCGAGGCGAAGGCGTTTCTCATCGCCGAACACGTCGTGGCGGTCGTCGGTTTCGGCGGTTATCCCTCGCTGCCGCCATTGCTCGCGGCGGTCGGGCTCAAGCGCCCGGCGGTGCTCCACGAACAGAATGCTGTCCTCGGCCGGGTCAACCGGCTGCTCGCGGGGCCGGCGACGCGGATTGCGCTGAGCTTCACGCCTACGCAGCGGCTCGCGCCAAGGTACGCACCGAAGACCGTCTTCACCGGCCTCCCCGTCCGCGCCGACATCGCCGCGATCGGCGCCGCGCCGTATCCGCCGACCGACGGCGTCATCGAAATCTTCGTCACCGGCGGGAGCCAGGGCGCGACGATCCTGTCGCGCGTCGTCCCCGCCGCGATCGGCCGCCTGCCGCACGACCTCCGCGCGCGCCTCCGGGTGACGCAGCAGTGCCGCCCCGAGGATATCGTCGCGGTCCGCGCGGCTTATGCCGAACAGGGGACGACCGCCGTCCTCGAAACCTATTTCGCCGATTTCGCCGCGCGCCTCGCAGCATCGCACCTCGTCATCACCCGGTCGGGCGCATCGACGATGGCCGAGCTCGCCGCCGCCGGACGCCCGGCGATCCTCGTGCCCTTCGCCGCCGCGACCGACGACCACCAGGCCGCCAACGCCGCGACCTTCGTCGCCGCCGGCGCCGGGCCGATGCTGCGCGAGGCCGATTTCACCCCCGACGCGGTCGCCGCGGCGATTGTTTCGCTGCTGACATCTCCCGGGGCGTTGGCAAAGGCGGCGCAAGCGGCCAAGAGCGTCGGTCATCCCGACGCCGGCGCAAAGCTCGCCGACCTCGCGACCAGCCTTGGAACACAGACATGACCGGCCCCACGCTATGACCGGAATCGCCCGCGAGATCGGCACGATCCACTTCATCGGCATCGGCGGCATCGGCATGTCGGGCATCGCCGAGGTGATGCACAACCTCGGCTACACCGTGCAGGGTTCCGACGTCGCCGAGGGCTATGTCATCGAAGGCCTGCGTGACCGCGGCATCCGCGTGATGATCGGCCACGACGCGGCGAACCTCGGCGACGCCGCCGTCGTGGTCACCTCGACCGCAATCAAGCGCGCCAACCCCGAGGTCGAGGCGGCGATCGAGCGGCGCATCCCGATCGTCCGTCGCGCCGAGATGCTCGCCGAGCTGATGCGCCTCAAGTCGACCGTCGCGATCGCCGGCACGCACGGCAAGACGACGACGACGTCGATGATCGCCGCGCTGCTCGACGCGGGCGGCATGGACCCGACGGTGATCAACGGCGGCATCATCAACACCTACGGCTCGAACGCGCGGCTCGGCGCGGGCGAATGGATGGTCGTCGAGGCCGACGAATCAGACGGCAGCTTCTTGCGCCTCCACGGCACGATCGGCGTCGTCACCAATATAGATCCCGAACACCTCGACCATTATGGCAGCTTCGACCGGGTCCGCGACGCGTTCGTCGAGTTCATCGAGCACGTCCCGTTCTACGGCGCGGGAATCCTGTGTCTCGACCATCCCGAGGTCCAGGCGATGCTGCCCAAGGTCCAGGACCGGCGGATCATCACCTACGGCTTCTCCGCGCAGGCCGACGTCCGTGGCGAGAACGTCACCCCGGTGCCGGGGGGCAATAGCTTCACCGCCGTCGTCCGCGACCGCGCGGGCAACGAGCGCCGGATCGAACCGCTGCACCTGCCGATGCCGGGACGCCACAATGTCCAGAACGCCCTCGCCGCGGTCGCAGTCGCGGTCGAGCTCGGGATTAGCGACGCCGCGATCACGACGGGCTTCGCACGCTTCGGCGGGGTCAAGCGCCGCTTCACCAAGGTCGGTGAAGTTGGCGGGGTCGCGATCATCGACGACTACGGCCACCACCCGGTCGAAATCCGCGCGGTGCTGTCGGCGGCACGCGAGGGCGCCGCGGGGCGGGTCATCGCCGTCGTCCAGCCACACCGCTTCACCCGGCTGCAGTCGCTGATGACCGAGTTTCAGACCGCATTCAACGACGCCGACATGGTCATCGTCGCGCCGGTTTATGCCGCCGGCGAAGCGCCGATCGAGGGGGTCGACGCCGATGCGCTCGCGGTGGGGTTGAAGCGCGCGGGGCATAGGTCGGTCGCGACGACGACGGGAGCAGCCGATCTCGCCGAGCAGCTCGCGGGGATCATCCAGCCGGGAGATATGGTGGTCTGCCTTGGTGCGGGGGACATCACGAAATGGGCGGCAGGACTCGCCGCCGCGATCACGCCACTCCTTCCTTCCCCCCTTGAAGGGAAGGGACAGGTTGCGCCCGTCGCGCAATCTGGGAGAGGGGGCGGATGAGCGCGCTTCTCGGCACTCACCCTCACCCTGGCGTGCAAGGGCACGCCTGTCCCTCTCCCTCAAGGGGAGAGGGATTTCGCGGCACGATCGAGCCGCACGGGTCGCTTGCCGACTTCATCTGGTTCCGCACCGGCGGACCGGCCGAATGGCTCGTCCGCCCCGCCGACCTCGACGATCTGCGCGGTTACCTCGCCGACCTGCCGCGCGACGTGCCGGTGATGGCGGTCGGGGTCGGCTCGAACCTCATCGTCCGCGACGGCGGCGTACGCGGGGCTGTCGTCCGCCTACCCAAGTCGTTCGCGACCGTGACGATCGAGGGCGACACGGTCCGCGCGGGAGCCGCAGCGATGGGCATCGCCGTCGCCTCCGCCGCGCGCGACGCCGGGCTGGCGGGGCTCGAATTTCTCCGCGGCATCCCCGGCACCGTCGGCGGCGCGGTGCGGATGAACGCGGGGGCATATGGCCGCGACGTGTCCGACTGCCTGATCGAGGCGACCATCGTTGCTCGCGACGGGTCGATCGCGACGCTGCCCGCGGCCGATCTCGGCTTCGACTATCGCCACTCCGCACTCGCCCCCGATTGCATCGTCGTGAGCGCTGTCTTCCGCGCTACCCCCGGCGACCGCGCGACGATCGCCGCCGAGATGGACCGCATCGCCGCCGAGCGCGAGGCGTCGCAGCCGCTGCGCTCGCGCACCGGCGGCTCGACCTTCCGCAATCCCGACGGCGACAAGGCATGGCGACTGATCGACGCCGCCGGGTGCCGGGGCTTGCGCCGCGGCGGCGCACAAGTCAGCGAGAAGCACACCAATTTCCTCATCAACACCGGCGACGCGACCAGCGCCGACATCGAGGCGCTCGGCGAGGATGTCCGCGCCCGCGTCCTCGCGCACAGCGGCATCGACCTCCACTGGGAAATCGCCCGGGTTGGTGAGCCATGAAGGTCGCGGTCCTGATGGGCGGCTGGTCCGCCGAGCGCGAGGTGTCGCTGACCAGCGGAGCCGGCATCGCTGCCGCGCTCGAACGTCTCGGCCATGACGTCACCGCGATCGACATGGGCCATGACGTCGCCGCGCGCCTGATCACCGCCGCTCCCGATGTCGTGTTCAACGCGCTCCACGGCACGCCGGGCGAGGACGGCAGCGTCCAGGGGATGCTCGACCTGATGGGGCTAAAATATACGCATTCAGGGCTGCGGACGTCGGCGATCGCGATCGACAAGGTGCTGACCAAGGCGGTGCTCGTGCCGCTCGGTATCCCGATGCCGGGGGGGCGCGTCGTGACCTCGGCGAGCCTCCACGACGGCGACCCGCTGCCGCGTCCCTATGTCCTCAAGCCGGTTAACGAAGGGTCGAGCGTCGGCGTCGCGATCGTCACCGACGCATCGAACTACGGCAACCCGATCGCCCGCGACGTCCCCGGCCCGTGGCAGAGCTTCGACGAGCTCCTCGCCGAGCCGTTCATCGCCGGGCGCGAATTGACCACCGCCGTCCTCGACGCTCCCGATGGCCCGTGGGCGCTGGCGGTGACCGAGTTGACGACGGCGCAGGGCTTCTACGACTATGAGGCGAAGTACAGCGAGGGCCGCACCGTCCACCATTGTCCCGCCGACCTGCCAGAGGCGATCACTGCCGCCGCGCTCAATCTCGCCGTCCGCGCGCATGTCGCGCTCGGCTGCCGCGGGACCTCGCGGTCGGACTTCCGTTGGGACCCGGCGGCGGGCGTCGACGGGCTCTACCTGCTCGAGGTCAACACCCAGCCGGGCATGACCCCGCTCAGCCTCGTCCCCGAACAGGCACGCTTCCGCGGCATCGACTATGACGCCCTCGTCGCGCGCATCCTGGCGAGCGCGGCATGACGACGGCGGTGATCAAGCGCGGCGCGACTGCCCGGCGGCCTGCGGCGAAGCGTCGTCCCGAGCCGAAGCCGATGGTTCGCGTCCCCGTCGCCGCCGGGCGGTTGTGGCGGCACGTCGCGACCGGCTTCCTCGTCCTCGCGCTCGCCGCCGCCGCGGTCGTCGCGATCCTGCTGCATGTCCCCGAGCGCGCGTGGCTGTCGACCGCGCAGGCCGCGAGCCGCGCCGGGTTCGAGGTCCGCCACGTCGAGGTTCACGGTGTCGCCAATGCGCCGCGCCTTGCGGTCGTCACCGCCGCGCTCGAAGGCCCGACCAATTCGATGCTGCTCGTCGACCTGTCCGCCGCGCGCGCTCGCCTCCGGGCGCTGTCGTGGGTCGCCGATGCGAGCGTCACGCGGCGGCTTCCCGACACGCTGATCGTCGATATCGTCGAGCGCCGCCCGGTCGCCTTGTGGCAGTATCATCACAAGCTTGCGGCGGTCGACCGGAGCGGCATCGCGCTGACCGGCGACCATCTCGACCGCTTTGCCAAGCTGCCGCTGATCGTCGGCGCGGGCGCGAACGAGCATGTCGACGACCTGCTCGCCCTGCTCGGCAATCAGCCGCGGATTGCCGCGACGGTCGATGCCGCGACCTTTGTCGGCCAGAGGCGCTGGGACCTGCGCTTCAAGTCGGGCGAGACGCTTGCACTCCCCGAGGGCGCGCTGGCACCCGCCGCGCTCGCGAAGTTCGACGCGCTCGACCGCAAGACCGGGATGCTCGGCAAGGGCTATGTCTGGTTCGACCTCCGCCAGCCCGGTCAGATTACGGTGCGCGTCGCTACCCCGGTCAAGCCTGACAAAAAGAAGACGCCAAACAAGCCGGTGACGATTTGAGTACCGCCAAGCCCCAGCGCGGCGAACGCACCGTCACCGTCCTCGACGTCGGCACGTCGAAGGTCGCGGCGCTTATCGCGCTGATCGGGGCGAACGGGGCCGACCCGCGCGTCATCGGCGTCGGCCAGCGCGTCTGCCACGGCGTCCGCCGCGGGCTCGTCGCCGACATGGAAAAGACCGAGAGCGCGATCCGCGCCGCGGTCGACCAGGCCGAGCGCAACGCCGGGGTCCAGGCCGAGGCGGTCTATGTAAACATGTCGGCGGGCGGCCTGCGCAGCGAGGTCGAGAATGTCGAGATCGACATCGGCGGCCACAAGATCTCCGCTGCCGACATGACGACGCTGCTTGCCGCCGGGCGCGCGCGGATCGACCCGGGCAGCCGCACCGTTCTCCACGCCCAGCCGGCGCTATATTCGATCGACGGGCTGACCGGGGTGCAAAGCCCGGTCGGGTTCCACGCCGACCGGCTCGGCATGGACATCCATATCGTCACCGCCGACACGCCGCCGATCCGCAACCTCGACCTTGCGGTCCGCAGCGCGCATCTCGGCGTCCGCACGATGGTCGCCTCGCCCGCCGCGTCGAGCCTCGCGGTGCTGGCGGCGGAGGAGCGTGAGCTGGGCGTCGCGCTCGTCGAGATCGGCGCGGGGGTGACCAACATCGCCGTCCACATGATGGGGCAGCTCGTCGGCGTCGCCTCGATCGCGATGGGCGCGGGCGACATCACCAACGATATCGCGAGCGCCTTCGCGACGCGGCGCAGCCATGCCGAGCGGTTGAAGACGCTCCACGGCGCGGCGATCACGGCGCAGAAAGACAATCACGACATCATCGAGGTGCCGCCGATCAGCGACGACGACACCGCCGAGCCTCTCCGCGTGCCCAAGTCGCAGATCGTCGCGGTCGTCCGCCACCGGCTCGACCTGTTGTTCGGCGAGGTCGCGCTGCGGCTGCCGCAGATGGGCTTCGCGGGTCCGCAGGCGCGGCAGGTCGTGCTCACCGGCGGCGGGGCGGAGATCAAGTCGATCGCCGATTTCGCGCAGGGGGTGCTCGGCAAGAACGTTCGTCTCGGCCGTCCGCGCGGGCTGACCGGGCTGCCCGATGCGCAGTCGGGGTGCGCGTTCGCGACGCTCGCGGGGCTTGCTTTGTTCGCCGCCGAAGACCTGCCCGACATGTGGAATGCCAAGCCGTCGACCGCGTCTGCCGCAAAGGGCGGCAAGCCGTCGGGGCGGCTCCAGCAGATGGTCGATAAATTACGTTCTAGCCTGTGAAGTTCTTGGACCAGACTCACCGTCCGTAGTATGACAGTTGGAAGAGGAGACGAGATATGGTGGATTTCAAGCGTCCCGAGCTGACTGAGCTCAAGCCGCGGATTGCTGTCATCGGCGTCGGCGGGGCAGGCGGGAACGCGGTCACCAACATGATCGTCAGCGGACTCCAGGGGGTCGACTTCGTCGTCGCCAACACCGACGCGCAGAGCCTTGCGGTCAGCGAGGCGGAAACGCGAATCCAGCTCGGCCTCAAGATCACCCAGGGTCTTGGAGCCGGGTCGCGCCCCGAGATCGGCCGCGCCGCTGCGGAAGAAACGATCGAGCAGATCGAAGCCGCGCTCGACGGCTGCCACATGTGCTTCATCACCGCCGGCATGGGCGGCGGCACCGGCACCGGCGCCGCCCCGGTCGTCGCCCGCGCCGCGCGCGAGAAGGGCATCCTCACCGTCGGCGTCGTCACCAAGCCGTTCGCCTTCGAAGGCCTCAAGCGGATGCGCTCGGCAGAGGAAGGCATCGTCGAGCTGCAGAAGCACGTCGACACGCTGATCATCATTCCGAACCAGAACCTGTTCCTCATCGCCAACGCCAACACGACCTTCAAGGACGCGTTCGCGATGGCCGACCAGGTTCTCCACCAGGGCGTCCGCGGCATCACCGACCTGATGATCATGCCCGGCCTGATCAACCTCGACTTCGCCGACATCCGCACCGTCATGTCCGAGATGGGCAAGGCGATGATGGGCACCGGCGAGGCATCGGGCGAAAATCGCGCGATCGAAGCGGCCGAGAAGGCGATTGCCAACCCGCTGCTCGACGAAGTCTCGATGCGCGGCGCCAAGGGCGTCATCATCAACATCACCGGCGGCGACGACCTGCGCCTGATGGAAGTCGACGAAGCCGCGACGCACATCCGCGAGATGGTCGACCCTGAGGCGAACATCATCGTCGGCTCGGCGTTCAACCCCGACCTGAACGGCGTGATGCGCGTGTCGGTCGTCGCCACCGGCATCGACGTCGTCGCACGGACCCCCGCGGTCAGCACGACGCGGACGATGCCCGCGTTCGGCGGCACCGCGTCGGCGTTCCCGACCGCCGCTGCCCCGCGTCCGGCGGTCCCCGAACCGGCAGTTAGTATCGAGCCCGAGCCCGAGCCGCTCGACCTCAGCCTCGACGACGTCGTCGAGGAGCCTACCGAGCCGATGATCCGCTTTACCCCGACCCCCCAGCCGATCGCGCCCGTCGCCGTTGCCGCGCCGCTGCCCCCGATGCGCCCGCAGCCCGAGGCCGAGGAGAAGCCGCTGACGCTGTTCGAGAAGATGATGAACCTCAGCCGCAAGCCAGCGCCCCGCCCGGCGGTGACGACCCTCGCCCCCGACCCCGAGGGCGAACCCGATCCCCAGCCCGAGGTCGCGATCCCGTCGTTCTTCAAGAAGCAGGCGAATAATTAGGGTGGGGTGCGCCGTGCCTCGACCGTCCGTCAGTCACGTTTCTTGAGCAAGTAGCCGCCGACGACGACCGCAAGGACCGAGAAGCCGGTGCCACCGAAAATTCGCTCGAACCAGCTCGCGACGAACAGGAAGCCTACCCCCACCAACCTGAGCGGCGCACCCGCTCCGCTCTGATGCCAGTTGAGCTTCCATTCATCGGCGTCGCCGAGGTGGAGGCCGGGGACGAGCAGGTCGGCCGAATAGCTCAATGGCAGGAAGGCCGGGGCGTCGTGTTCGGCCGGGCAAGGTCGCCGGTCCGCGGCAACGATGCGGTCGACGAGGCAGTTGCTGGCGATCGTCGATTTTGCCGGAACCAGTAGGCCGTCGATCAGTAGTGGCCCGAGCAGCAGGAACACGACGCCGGCGGCGAGCCACGTCCCAAGCAGCCAGCTGGCCAGCCGCTCGGGTTCGTAGCCATAGCGAACCAGCGCGCCGAGCAGCCAGTGTGCTGTCCAGCGCCATCGCCCCTTGACCTTGCCGGCGCGACGATACTCGTCCTCCTTCATGATCGCGAGCTTCGTCGCGTCGAGCGGATGGCCGCTCGCGCGGAGCACCGCGATCAGTTGGTCCCACGGCTGCGGCCGGAACTTGGTCGTGCCGTCCTGCTGATATCCGAGCCATGTGCGGCGCTGGCTGGCGTCGGCCACGGCGTCTCCGGCGAGGCGGGCGTAGGTAAAGCCGTCGAGGACCAAGCTCCCATCGGCTTTCGCCCAACTGCCGTCGCCAAGGTCGTCGTCGAGGATACCGACCGACATCGCGCTGAGGTCGACGATGCCCTCGACAGCGGTCAATCCCTTGAACGTGAAGCTCCCGCCGACGGTGGTGCGCTGGCAAAGCATGGCGTACATCCTGCGTGGCCCGGCCACGATGCTCGCCCCGACCCACACAAGGTCGCCGTCGATCGTCGCCCCCGCGAGACTGATGCCGCCGGTGATCGCCGCCGGCCGCGTGGCTCCGTCCCGGCTGGGGTAAAGGCGGAATTGTGCGCCGATGTGGATGCCGTCGGCCGACATCGCCCATTCCGCATCTTCGGACGCGGTGAGGACGGCGCCCTCAGCGAGCAGATATCCTTCGATGTCGGCCGAGGTTAGGGTCAGCTCGCCGGTCACGTCGACGTTGCGCAGCCAAAGGCTGCCGTGGCACTTCAGGCCCTCGGCCGACATCCCGGCGCTGAGCAGGCTGCCGGTGAAGTCGAGTGACCGCGTTGCCGCGAAGTCGAGCCGGATCTTCTCCTCGATGACACATGAGTTGAGCGCGAGAATCGATGTTGTGTCGATCCCGCGCAGGTCGAGGACGCCGATGACGACCGCCCCGGCGAGGAGGACGCCGCGATTCTGCACCGGTGCGTGTTCGTCGCCGCCGCCGACGAGGAAGCGGATGAAGTCGGCGCGGACCGTCGTCGTGTCGTCCTTGATCGTCGGGCGCGGCGCCGGGTTGGCGATCAGCTCCGTCTCGGGCCGGTGATCGTTGAGCGCGGCGATCGTGCCGCGTGCGCAGGCGGTGAGGAGGGCCCGCTCGGCCGCGGTCAGATGGCGACCGGCCTTGGCATCATCGAAGTCCGCGAGCGACCGGCCATAAGCGCGGACCGCGGACTGGGTTGGTGTGTCTGGCATCGAAACCCCCCGGCTCATCTGCAACATAGCAGCGCCACCGCCGCGATGCCATGAGCGCGTTGGACGCGTGCCGCCGCGCGTGGCAGGAGGCCCGACGGAGGACGATCATGGGACCGCTCAACGGACTGCGCATCATCGAACTGGCCGGGATCGGTCCGGGGCCATTCGCCGGGATGATGCTCGCCGACCACGGCGCGGAGGTGATCCGCGTCGACCGTCCGGGCGCACGGATCGATGCGCGTGATCCGTTGCTGCGGTCGCGGACGCTGATCGGGGTCGATCTCAAGTCGCCCGACGGGATCGCCGTCGTTCGTGATCTCGCCCGCACCGCCGACGGGTTGATCGAGGGGTTTCGTCCCGGCGTGACCGAACGCCTCGGCCTCGGTCCCGACGAGCTGCTCGCCGACAATCCGAAGCTCGTCTACGGGCGGATGACCGGTTGGGGGCAAACGGGGCCGTACGCCGCTGCTGCTGGGCACGATATCAATTACATCGCGCTGGCGGGGGCGCTCCACGCCTTCGGGCGCGCGGGGGAGAAGCCGACGCCGCCGATCAATATGGTCGGCGACTTCGGCGGCGGCGGGATGATGCTCGCGTTCGGCATGGTCAGCGCGTTGCTTCACGCTGCGAAGACCGGCGCGGGGCAGGTGATCGACGCGGCGATGACCGACGGCGCGGCGGTGCTGATGTCGATGATCTGGGGCTTCCGCGCCAATGGTATGTGGTCCGACGACCGCGGCACCAACCTGCTCGATACCGCCGCGCATTTCTATGAGAGCTACGAAACGCGCGACGGCAAATGGATTGCAATCGGATCGATCGAGCCGCAATTCTACGCCGAACTCCGCCGCCTGACCGGGCTCAACGCCGCGCCCGAGTTCGATGCGCAGATGGACCGCGCGAGCTGGGGGCCGCTCAAGGACACGCTCACCGCGTTGTTCCTGACGCGGACCCGCGACGAGTGGTGCGAGATGATGGAGATGACCGACGTCTGCTTCGCCCCGGTGCTGAGCATGGCCGAGGCCCCCGCGCACCCGCACAACGCGGCTCGCGGAACCTTCGTCGAGGCCGGCGGGGTCGTCCAGCCAGCACCCGCGCCGCGCTATTCGGTGAGCGCGACCGCCGCCCCGGCGATGACGACCGCATTCAGCGGCGGCGACGTGCTGGCACGGCTTGGCTATGACGCCGCGCGGATCGCGGCGCTGACGGCGGCGGGGACGGTCCGATGATGCTCGACCGCCGCGCGCTGCTGGCAGGCGGCGCGGCGGCGATGCTTGGCGGTCGCGCGCGCGCCGGGATCTCCCTGACGCGGCTGCGTATCGCCAACGATCGCATCTTCGTCGACGCCGTGGTCAACGGCCGTCCGACCGTCGCGATGCTCGATTCGGGCGCCGAGGTGACGGTGCTCGACCGCGCCTTCGCCGCTGCCCTCGGCCTGCGCGGCGGGAAGGCCGCGACCGCGCAGGGGACCGGCGAGGCGACGACCGATGCGCGGCTGGTCACCGGGGTCGAGGTGTTCGTCGCGGGACTACGGCTGCAGCCACGATCGGTCGCGGTGATCGACCTCGCCGACGTCACGCGGCGGCTGCACCTCGACCGGATCGATGTGATCATCGGGCGCGACCTATTCGATGCGGCGCGGTTGGCGATCGACCTGCGTGCGGGCAGTGTGCGCGCGGGGCCGTCGATCGTCCCGACGGGGGTCCGGCTCGCGCTGGTCCCGCAGCGCGGGGTCGAAACGGTCCCGTTGCTGATCGAGGGGTTCGCCGCCCACGCCGATTTCGACCTCGGCAACGGCGGCAGCGTCCTGGTCGGTGCGGCGTTCGCCAACCGTCACCGAATGCTCGACGACGGCCGCCCGCTCGCGGCGATTCCGGGTGGCGGCATCGGCGGGGCGGCGCTCCAGACGACGCTCGTCGTGCGGACGCTCGACCTCGGCGGCCGCCGTTTCACCGACGTTCCGGCCGCGATCGACACCAGTCCGACCGCCGCCGATGCGAATATCGGCGTGAGGCTGCTCAAGCGCTTCGACATCGTCACCGACTTCGCCGCGCATAGCGTCTGGCTCGACTACCGGGGATGAGGTGGCGCGGATGAAGCCCTATGCGACCGACCCGGCTGCGTCGCGCGGACGGCGCTTCGCCGAGCCGCCGTCGGCCACGCGCGACGCATTCCAGCGCGACCGCGACCGCATCGTCCA
>JAYTTV010000234.1:0-15762 GCA_043745075.1 Sphingomonadaceae bacterium | reverse complement strand
CAAGCATGGACCTGATGCGCTTCGTCGCGCGCGACGGGGTGCCGTTCGCCTTCAACCCGCATTTCCCGATCAACACCGTCGTGCTGATGCGTCTCGCGACCGCGCTGCGCGACGACGCGGGATATCTACGCTTCGTCGATGCGGCCTTCGATGCGATGTGGCATCTCCCGCACAACCTCGTCGACCCGGCCGAGGTCGCGGCGATGCTGGCAGCGGCGGGGTTCGATGCGGCGGCTGTGCTGGCGCTCGCGGAAACACAGGCGGTCAAGGATCGGCTGCGCGCGGAGACCGACGCAGCGGTGGCGCGCGGGGTGTTCGGGGCTCCGACGTTCTTCGTCGGCGAGGAGATGTGGTTCGGGCAGGACCGGCTCGACTGGGTCGAGGCGGCGGTGACTTGTGCCTAAATACTCCCCGTCTTCGGGGGAGGGGGACTATGCTGTTGCATGGTGGAGGGGGTCTATTCGGACGGCACGTTGCGAGACGCCCCCTCCACCACGCCTGAAGCGGCGCGGTCCCCCTCCCCCGCAAGCGCGAGGGAGGATTTAGAACAAAAAAAAGCCCCGCGGTTGCCCGCGAGGCCCTTCGTAAACGCCGCGAGCGGCTAGTTGCGGTTGCCGCCCATGAAGCGGAGGAGGAACAGGAACAGGTTGATGAAGTCGAGGTACAGCGTCAGCGCGCCCATGACGATCGACTTGCCGCGGAAGTCGCTGTTGCCGACGACGTCGTACATGTTCTTGATCTTCTGCGTGTCATAGACCGTCAGCGCCGCGAACAGCAGCACGCCGACCGCAGAGATCATCAGCGAAGCGGTGGTCGACGGGAAGAAGGCGTTGAGCAGCATCGCGACGACGAGCCCGACGACGCCCATCATCAGGAACTTGCCCATGCCCGACAGGTCGCGCTTGGTCGTGTAGCCGTACAGGCTGAGCGACGCGAACGACGCCGAGGTGGCGAAGAACGTCACCGCGATCGAGCTCCCGGTGTAACGCAGGAAGATCGTCGACAGCGACACGCCCATGATCGCAGCATAGCCCCAGAACAGCGCCTTGACGCTGAATTCCGACAGGCGGTTAATGCCGAAGCTCATCGTCAGGACGACGCCGAGCGGGGCGATCATCGCGACCCAGCCGAGCAGCGACGGCCGGCCCGCCTCGTTGAACAGCGAGTAGACCAGACCCGACTGGGCGAACAGCAGCGCGACGACGCCGGTGAGCAGAACGCCCAACGCCATATAATTGTAAACGGACAGCATGTACGTGCGCAGACCGGCGTCGAACGTCGCGCCGTCCGCGACCGGCCCGGACGCGCGCGGGTAGGCGGCGCGGGGGTCGAACTGATTGGCCATCATGGTCTCCATCGAATCGGCACCTGCCGACACCCCTGCAATATCGGCGCTTTACCGGGCGGATTCAAGCGGTCGCTATAACGTCCTTAACACCGTGTTCGGACGCGCCGACAGCGCCGCCCACGACCCCGCCAGACCGAGCAATACGGTGACGACCGCGCCGACGCCGACAGTCGCGACGACCGGTCCCCACGCCGGGGCCCATTCGAGTTGCAGCGTCCGCGTGACGACGTACCACCCCGCCCCCGCGCCGATGAGCAGCGCGAGCCCGGCGACGACCCCCGCGAGCAGCGCGTATTCGAGCAGGGTCGCGACGACGATCTGGCCGCGCGTCGCGCCAAGGACCTTGAGCAGCACCGCGTCGTAGATCCGCGCCTGGCGACTCGCGGCGAGCGCGCCAATCAGGACCGCGATGCCGGCGGCGACGGTCACCGACGCCGCCGCGCGGACCGCCGCCGACAATTGGCCGAAGACGCTCGCGACCTCGCCGATGACGTCCTTGACCCGGACGAGCGAGGTCGTCGGCAGGTCGTGGGTGACCGCTGCGGCGAAGGCCTTCTCGTCGGCGGGCGGCATCGCGACTGTCGCCATCCAGCTGTGCGGCGCGCCTTCGAGCGTCCCCGGCGCGAACAGGATCGCGAAGTTGAAGCCGAACGACCGCCAGTCGATCTTGCGGAAGCTGGCGATCCGCGCGGTGATGTCGACGCCGAGCACCGCGATCGTCAACGTGTCGCCGATCTTCAAGCCCAGCGCGGTCGCGGCGTCCTGATCGATCGAGACGAGCGGCGGCCCGGCATAATCGGCGGGCCACCATTTGCCCGCGGTCAGGATATTGTGTTCGGGGAAGGCGGCGGCGTAGCTCAGCCCGCGGTCGCCACGCAGGATCCACGCGTCGTCGGGCACCTTGAGCTTGGCCACGGGGACGCCGTTGACCGCGGTCACCGGGCCGCGCAGCGACGGCACGGTCCGCAGCGTCGCGCCGGGGGCGGTCCGCGAGACGAGGGCGCGAAAGCTGTCGATGCCGTCGGTCGGGATGTCGATCGCGAAGAAGCTCGGCGCGCGCGTCGGGATCGACTTGTCGAGCTGCCCCGCGAGGTTGGTCTCGATCACGCTCAGCGTCGCGAACAAGGTCAGGCCGAGGCCGAGCGCGACCACAAGCTGGCGGGTCAATGCGCCCGGGCGATGGAGATTGCCGAGCGCGAGACGGGCGAGGACACCTTTGGGACGCGGTGCGCGCGCCGCCAGCCAGCGGATCGCCGCCGCGAGCGCGGTCAGCAGCGCAAGCAGGCCGAGCGCGGCGGCGACGAAGATCGCGGCGAACTGCGGGTCGTCGGACTGGCCGACCGCGAGCCCGGCGATCCCCGCCCCGGCCAGCGCGATCAGCGCCGCCGGACCCCAGCCCGGCCAGCGCGCCGCCTCGCCGGTATCGCGGAGCAGCCGCGCCGCCGGCAGGTCGCGCGCGCGGGCGAGCGGGACGATGGCGAACGCGGCGGCGATCAACAGGCCGTAGGCGGCGGCGGTGAGCAGCGGTCCGGCATAGATCCCGAGCGCGGGTGGCACCGGCAGCGCGTCGCCCGCCGCCTGCACGATCACCCAAGGCACCGCCGCGCCGATCGCGGCTCCGGCGACGACGGCGGCGATCGCGACGATGCCGATCTGGAACAGATAGCTCTGGAAGATCAGCCGCGACCCTGCGCCCATCGCCTTCAGCGCCGCGATCGTCGTGCTCTTGCCGGCGAGATAGGCGGTGACGCCGTTGCCGACCCCGACTCCGGCGACGACGAGTGCGGTCAGCCCGACGAGCGTCAGGAACTGCCCGAGCCGCTCGACGAACTGGCGCGTCCCCGCCGCGCCGTTCGAGCGGTCGGTCACCGTCCAGCCGGTGTCGGGGAGCGCGGCCTTGAGCGTCGCGGCGGCGGACTTGGGGATGACGGTCGCGGGCAGTCTCACGCGGTAGCTCGCACGGAACAGGCTGCCGGGCTCAAGCAGACCCGTCGCGGCGAGGTCGTCCGACCGCATCAGCACGCGCGGGCCAAAGGCGAAGCCGTCGCCGGTCGCGTCGGGCTCGTCGGCGATCACGCCGGCGACGCGGAAGGTTGCGGAGCCGATCGCGAGCCGGTCGCCGGCGTGGAGGGCGTAGCGGTCGGCGAGCGCGGGGGCGACGGCGACGCTGCTGGGGGCGAGGCCCGCACCGTTCGTTAGCCGCAGCGTACCGTACAGCGGATACGCCGCGTCGACCGCCTTGACCTCGGCGAGCGTCCGGTCGTCCGACCTCGCCCGCCCGGTCATCGCGCGCAGCTTGACCACCTCCGACACCGGCCCGAGCCGGGCCAGCGCGGCACGCTCGGCATCGGTCGCCCGCCGTTGGGTGAGTTGCGCCGCGAGGTCGCCGCCGAGGATCGACTGGCCGCGATCGCTCAGCCCGGTGGTGATCGCGCGGGACAGGCTGCCGACCCCGGCGAGCGCGGCGACACCGAGCACGAGGCAAACTGCGAGCAGCCGCAGCCCGGCGAGGCCGCCGCGGAGTTCGCGCAGGGCGAGGCGGAGGGCGATCATACGATCCGTCCGTCCTTCATCTCGATCACCCGGCTGCACCGCGCCGCGAGCGACACGTCGTGCGTGATCAGCACCAGCGTCGCCCCGGTTTCGGCCGCCTGCGCGAACAGCAGGTCGACGATCGCCGCTCCAGTGGTCGCGTCGAGATTGCCGGTCGGCTCGTCGGCGAACAGCAGGACCGGACGGCACGCGGTGGCGCGGGCGATGCCGACGCGCTGTTGCTCGCCCCCCGAAAGCTGTCCGGGGTAATGTGACAGGCGGTGGCCGAGGCCGACGCCGGTCAACTCGGCGCGTGCCCGGCCGAACGCATCGGCGATTCCGGCGAGTTCGAGCGGCACCGCGACATTCTCGAGCGCGGTCACCGTCGGGATGAGATGGAAAGCCTGCAGCACGATGCCGATCCGCCCGCGCCGCGCCCGCGCCAGCCCGTCCTCGTCAAGCGCGGTGAAGTCCGCCCCGGCGACGCGGACCGTTCCGGACGTCGCGCGTTCGAGCCCGCTCAGCACCGCCATCAGCGACGACTTGCCCGACCCCGATGCGCCGAGGATCGCCAGCCGCTCACCCTGCGCCACGTCGAGGTCGATCCCGCGCAACACCTCGACCGCGGCATCGCCGCTCCCGAGCCGCAGGGTGACATCGCGCGCGGCGATGACGATATGGTCGGTCATGCAATTCCCGGGAAACGATAGATGCAAGCGGATGCGGCTGGCCCGACACGATATGGCGCATGGCGCGCGTTTTGCCACCTGTGGTTCGCCGCGGTGCTGGCGATGACCGGGGCGGCGGCGAGTGCGGCGCCGGCGAAGCTCGTCCTCGCGTTCGGCGATTCGCTGACCGCGGGCTACCAGCTCAAGCCCGGCGAGGGGTTCGCGCCGCAGCTCGAGGCGGCGTTGCGGGCGAAGGGGCACGATGTCCGCGTCCATAATGCCGGGGTGTCGGGCGATACGACGACGCAGGGGCGGGCGCGGCTCAACTGGGTGCTGACCGGGCTCAAGGCCAAGCCCGACCTCGTCGTCCTCGAACTGGGCGCGAACGACATGCTGCGCGGCGAGCCGGTGGCGACGGCGAAAGCCAATCTCGACGCGACGCTAACCGAGTTCGCCCGCCGCGGCATTCCGGTCGTGCTCGCGGGGATGCGCGCGTCGCCGAACCTCGGGCGCGACTATGTCCGAGCGTTCGACGCGATGTATCCCGCGCTCGCGGCGGCGCATCGGGTCCCGCTGTATCCATTTTTCATGGACGGCGTCGCGGGGGTGCGCGGGATGCAACTCGGCGATGGACTGCACCCGACGCCGGGCGGGGTCGCGGTGATCGTCAAGGGAATCACGCCGCAGGTCGTGACGGCGCTGGCAGCCGCGCACTGACATTCACCATGGGACGGTTTGTCGCAATCGGCGGAGCGTCGGCACAAGAAACCGCCCTGTTTGGTTGCGCTATCACAACGGAGCCGCAATCTACCCCGCTTGCGTGACGTAATATTATATGTTCAAACCGCTTAATAAGGGAACTAAATTACCGGAGACCCTTATAAAGGAACCTTAGCGTACAATTTGAGCGAGGCGTGATGATCGAGCTTGCCGACCCCGTAGCCCCGCCCGCGATCATCGTCGCGCCGCGCCCGGTCAGCAACCCGGTCCGGACCCGCGCCGACTGGGAGGCGATGCGCGCCGCGGTCCTCGCCGACCCGGGCAAGTTCCACGGCGATATGGCGCGCGAGACGCTCCACTGGTTCGTCCCCTCCGTCAACGCATGGCTCAACTTCTCCGACGGCGTGTGGAGCGGCTGGGATGCGGTCACCGCCGCCCCTGTCACCGCAGACCTGCCTGCCGACTTCACGCCGTGGACGACAGCGTTCGACGCGAGTGATGCGCCATTCTTCAAATGGTTCGCGGGCGGGCTGACCAACGCGTGCTTCGCCGAGGTCGACCGCCATGTGCTGGCAGGCCACGGCGACGAGGCGGCGCTCATCTTTGAGGGCGACCGCTGGGACATGGCGGCGGACAATGGTCGCGGTGCGCCGGTCGACTGCTACCCGGTGTCGCGTAAGAAGCTGCTCCTCGAAACCGCTAAGTGCGCGATGGCTCTGCAGGACCTCGGGTTGAAGCCTGGTGACCGTATCGCGCTCAACATGCCGTCGATCCCGGCGCAGATCTACTGGACCGAGGCCGCCAAGCGCCTCGGCATTCTCTACACCCCGGTGTTCGGCGGATTCAGCGACAAGACGCTTAGCGACCGCATCCACGACGCCGGTGCGCGCGTCGTCATCACCGCCGACGGCGGCTACCGCAACGCGCAGGTCATCCCGTTCAAGACGGCGTACACCGACCCCGCGCTCGACAATTACACGCCGGTCGCGGCAGCGAAGGCGATCGTCAGCGAGCGTATCGCCGGGCTCGATCTCGACGCCGCCGACATCGCGACGATCGACACCGCCGTCGCCGAGACGCTCAAAGGCGAAGTCACAGTCGAGCGCAGCGACGTCATGCGCGGCGTCGGGCGCGCGCTCGCCGACCTCGGCAAATCCGGACGGCTCGATGCGGCGGGCGCGGCAAAGGTCCGCATCGCCGTCGCCGAGGCGCTTGTCGCTACCCCGCCGCGCGTCGACAAGGTCGTCGTCGTCCGCCACACCGCGCAGCCCGACCTCGTCTGGCGCGCCGAACGCGACATCTGGAGTCATGCGCTGACCGACCCGGCGGCGGCGAAGCTCTTCGCGGCGGCAGGGGTCGCGACCGAGGCCGAAATGCTCGCCCTCCCCGCGCAGGCTTTCGTCGCCGCGATCTGGAGCCTCGCTCCGGTCACCCCGCTCGACGCCGAATTCCCGATGTTCTTCATCTACACCAGCGGCTCGACGGGCAAGCCGAAGGGCGTCGTCCATGTCCACGGCGGCTATACCGCCGGGATCGCCGCGACGATGCCGGTCGCGTTCGACGCGCGCCCCGGCGACGTCATCTACGTCGTCGCCGACCCCGGCTGGATCACCGGCCAAAGCTACCTGATCTCGGCAGCGCTGACGACGCGGGTGACGACTGTGATCTGCGAAGGCGCGCCGGTCTTCCCGCACGCCGGGCGCTTCGCGGCGTCGATCGAGCGCCACAAGGTGACGATCTTCAAGGCCGGGGTGACCTTCCTCAAGTTCGTCATGTCGGACGCGCAGAACCTCAACGATATTCGCAACTACGACATGGGCTCGCTTCGCGTCGCGACCTTCTGCGCCGAGCCAACCTCACCCGCGGTGCAGGCGTTCGGCATGGCCAACGTCACCCCGCAGTATATCAATTCCTACTGGGCTACCGAGCACGGCGGGATCGCGTGGACGCATTTCTACGGCAACTCCGACTTTCCCCTCCAAGCGGACGCGCACACCTACCCCCTGCCGTGGATCGTCGGCGATGTCTGGGTCGAGGGCGACAGCGACAACGCAATCGTCTTCCCCCGCTCATCCCCCGGGGGAGCTCCCCACCGCCCTGCCGACTTCGGCGAGAAGGGCGAAGTAGTCATCGCTGCGCCTTACCCCTACCTCGCCCGCACCGTCTGGAGTTCGGACGGCTTCAACGTCACCGATAACAAAGTCGCCCCCGGCTGGCGCGGCGACGCCGACCGCTGGGAGAACGGCTACTGGACCCGCTGGGCGGGGGCGTGGGCGTACACGCAGGGCGACTTCGCGATGCGCCACGCCGACGGCTCGTTCTCGCTCCACGGACGGTCGGACGACGTCATCAACGTCAGCGGCCATCGCATGGGGACCGAGGAGATCGAGGGCGCGATCCTGCGCGACAAGGCGCTCGACCCCGATAGTCCGGTCGGCAACGTCCTCGTCGTCGGCGCGCCGCACCGCGAGAAGGGCCTGACCCCGATCGCCTTCGTCGTGCCGTCGCCGGGGCGCAAGATCACCCAAGACGACCGCCGCCGCCTGACCGACCTCGTCCGCACCGAAAAGGGCGCGGTCGCGGTGCCGCAGGACTTCTTGGAGGTCGCCGAATTCCCCGAGACGCGGTCGGGCAAATACGTCCGCCGCATGGTTCGCGCGCTGGTCGAAGGGACCGACGTCGGCGACACCTCGACGCTCAAGAACCCCGACAGCCTGATCGCGCTCAAGACCGTGATCGACGCGTGGCAGCGCAAACAGAAGCTGTCCGAGGACCAGCAGCTGTTCGAGCGCTACCGCTATTTCCGCATCCAGTACAACGTTGTCGCGCCCGGCAAGAAGGTGGCGACGGTGTTCGTCACCAACCCCCCGGTCAACGCACTCAATGAACGCGCGATCGACGAGCTCAACATCGTCGTCGAGCATCTGTCGCGGCGCGACGACGTGGTGGCAGTCGTCTTCACCGGCGACGGCACCGCGAGCTTCGTCGCCGGGGCCGACATCCGCCAGTTCCTCGACGAGATCCACACCGTCGAGGAGGCGCGCGTCCTGCCGAACAACGCCCAGCTCGCGTTCAACAAGATCGAGGCGATGACCAAGCCGTGCATCGCCGCGATCCAGGGCGTCGCGCTCGGCGGCGGCATGGAGTTCGCGCTCGCGTGCCACTACCGGATTGCCGAGCCGACCGCGCGCTTCGGGCAGCCGGAGATTCGCCTGCGGCTGATCCCGGGGTATGGCGGGACGCAGCGGCTGCCGCGGTTGCTCGGTGATAAGCGCGGGACCGAGGGGATGCGCGACGCGCTCGACCTGATCCTCGGCGGCCGGAGCATCGACGCCGATGCCGCAATGGCGATCGGGGCGATCGACGAGGTCACCGACGGCAGCGACAGCGCGCTGAGCCGGGCGCACGCCTTGGTGCGCGAATTCGTGCAAGGCAGCGGTGTGGTTGCAGATGCTCACGCCACGCGGCTGCACGCCCGCGATGCCTGGGCCAAACCATCCGATCTCGACCTCGACAACGCACTCGCCGATCCGTTTGTCCGGCGCATCGCCCGCCAACTCGACTGGGCCGGGCGCGGCTCCGCCCGCGACGCGGCAATCCACGCGATCCGCACCGGGCTGACGCACGGCATCGCCACCGGTCTCGCGGCCGAACGTGATGCCTTCGCCACCGCCGTCGTCGATCCAAACGGCGGTAAGACCGGCATCCGCGAATTCCTCGACAAGAAATCGCCGCCGCTGCCGATCCGCCGCGACGGTGTCTTCGTCGACGGCGAGCATATGGGTAGGGCCGGCGCACTCGAAGCGATGAAGCAGTTGCTCCCGGTCGGTGCGGCGTTCTTCCCCGGCGTGCAGGCGATCCCGAGCCACCAATACGCCTTCGGCATTGCCCGCGACGCCGACACCGGGGCGCCGCGATTCGGCCAACCGGCGAGCCACGAGCGTGAACTCATCGTCCCCGTCGACCGCCCTGCGCCCAACGACGCGCTCGTCTACATGCTGACCAGCGAGGTCAACTTCAACGATATCTGGGCGTTGACCGGCATCCCGGTGTCGCCGTTCGAGGGGCATGAGAACGACTACCAGACGACCGGCTCCGGGGGCGTCGGGCTCGTCGCCGCGCTCGGGTCGGAGGCGCGCGCCGAGGGGCGGCTCAAGGTCGGCGATCTCGTTGCGGTCTATTCGGGAACCAACGACCTGCTCAGCCCCCAGGTCGGGCGCGACCCAATGTTCGCCGACTTCGCGATTCAGGGATACGAGACTCCGACCGGCAGCCACGCGCAGTTCCTTACCGTCCAGGCGCCGCAGCTCCACCCCGTCCCGGGAGACCTGACGTTGGAGCAAGCCGGGTCGTACATCCTCAACCTCGGGACGGTGTATCGCGCGCTGTTCACTACGCTCGACATCGCGCCGGGCAAGACTTTGTTCGTCGAGGGTGCGGCGACCGGGACCGGGCACGACGCGATGAAGACTGCGGTCAAGTCGGGGCTGTCGGTGACCGGGCTCGTCTCGTCCGAAGCTCGCGCCGACTACGTCCGCAGCGCGGGCGCCAACGCCGCGCTCAACCGCACCGACCCGCGCTTCGTCGCGCTTTACACTATGGTGCCCGAGGACGACCCCGCCGGGTGGGAGGCCGCCGGGCAGCCGCTGGTCGACGAGTATCGCGCGCTCAACGACGGCAAGCTCGCCGACTATGTCGTCAGCCATGCGGGCGAGACCGCCTTTCCGCGCTCGTTCCAGCTTCTCGCCGAGGGCGGCGTGCTGGCGTTCTACGGCGCGTCGTCGGGGTATCACTTCAGCTTCGTCGGCAAGTCTGGCAGCATCGCCCCCGAGGCGGCGTTGCACCGGGCGAAGATCCGCGCGGGCGAGGCGGTGCTGCTGTTCTACGGCCCGCGCTCGACGGCGCTGCTCGACGAGGTCGGGCTCGAGATGATCGAGGCGGCGCGGACGGTGCAGGCGCGCACCGTCGTCGTCACCACCACCGACGGGCAGCGCGAGTTCATCCAGTCGCTCGGTTTCGAGGATGCGCTCGCCGGGGTCGTCAGCCTCGAGGACATCAAGCGGCGCGAGGGGGGCAATTTCGCATGGCCCGACGCGATGCCGCGCCTGCCGCAGGCGCGCGGCGACATCGAGGCGTTCCGCGCCGCAGTCCGCGACTATCAGGACAAGACGCTCAAACCGTTCGGTTCCGCGGTCGGCAAGCTGCTGCGCTCGCCCGACAATCCGCGCGGCGCCCCCGATCTGGTGATGGAGCGCGCGGGGCAGGACACGCTCGGGGTGACGACCGCTTTGGTCAAACCGTTCACCGGGCGCGTCGTCTATGCCGAGGACATGGCGCACCGGCGCTACACCTTCTACGCGCCGCAGGTGTGGACGCGGCAACGGCGGATCGTCATGCCGTCGGCCGAAATCCGCGGCACGCATCTGTGCAACGCCTATGAGGTGACGCGGATGAACGACATGATCGCCGCCGGGCTGCTCGACGTCACCGAGCCGACGATGGTGCCGTGGGAGGGGCTGCCCGCCGCGCACCAGGCGATGTGGGACAATAAGCACAGCGGCGCGACGTACGTCGTCAACCACGCGCTGCCCGAGGCGGGGTTGCGCGGGAAGGATGCGCTGCTCGAAGCATGGGCGGCGCAACTCGTTCAATAGCCGTCATCCCCGCGAAGGCGGGGACCCATCACCACGAACGGTTGGGGTGATGGGTCCCCGCCTTCGCGGGGATGACGAACGAAGTTTGGAGGATTCTCGATGGCGACCACGATCAAGACCGCTCCTGCCGAAACCACCCCGCTCCGGGTCGGCCGCCTCGCGGGCAAGGTCGCGCTCGTCACCGGGGCGGCGGGTAATCTCGGCGGCGAGATTGCCCGGCATTATCTCAACGAGGGCGCGACGGTGGTCTTCACCGGGCGGACACAGGCGCGGATCGATGCCGCCGCTGCCGCCGCGCGCGCCGACACCGGGGCCGACGACAGCGCCACCTCGACGATCGTCATGGACGGTGCAGACGCCGCGTCGTGCCGCGCCGGCATCGCGGAAATCCTGAGCCGCCATGGCCGCATCGACATCCTCGTCAACAATGCCGGGTCGGCCGGGCCGAAGCAGCCGCTCGAACGCCTGCCGCTCAGCCGCGCCGATCTCGAAGCGCTCCAGGCCGAGGGTTCGACCGACACCGAGACCGTCGGCGACGCCGCGCGCAACATCCTCGGCGTCGCGTGGAACATGGTCCGCGCCGCCGCCGGCGCGATGGCCGAGGGCGGCTCGATCATCAACGTCTCGACGATCTTCAGCCGCACCCATTACTACGGGCGGACCGCGTACACCGTCCCCAAGGCCGCGCTCAACGCTTTGTCGCGCGAGCTCAGCCTCGAACTCGGGCCGCGCGGCATCCGCGTCAACCTCGTCTTCCCCGGGCCGATCGCGAGCGAGCGCATCCGCACCGTCTTCGCCGCGATGGACACGATGCGGGGCGACGATGCCGGAACCACCGCGAGCCAGTTCTTCGACCTGATGAGCTTCGAGCGCAGCGTCGAGGGGGCACCGCGCGCCAAGACCTTCCCGACCCCGCGCGACATCGCAATGACGTGCGTCTTCCTCGGTTCCGACGAGAGCGCGGCGTTCAACGGCCACGACTTCGAGGTCACCCACGGGATGACCGTCCGCAAGGAATCGCGCTCGACCTACCTGTCGCGCCCGACGATGCGCTCGATCGACGGCGGCGGCCTCGGCGTCGTCGTCACCGCGGGGACGCAGGTCGCCGAGGCGGTCGCGATCGCGCGGGTCCACGCCGATTGCGGTGCCGACGTCCTGCTCGGCTTCATCCGCGAGGTCGAGGCGATCGAGGCGCGGCGGATGCTTAGGCAGACGCCGCGTATCACCGTCGTCCAGTTCGACCGCGCCGACCACGACATGATGGACCGCGCGCTCGACGCCTTCACCGAAAGCGCGTGCACGATCACCGGCGCGATCGTCCTCCCCGCTTACGGCGCCGACCATTTCACCGGCACGCTCGCCGACGCCAGCGACGACGCGGTCGACCAGTTTGTCGACGACGAGCTCGTCGGGTCGATCGCGGTGGCGCGGACGCTGAGCCGCTACTGGAAGCGCCACGACAGCCTCGTCCACGACCCGCGCTTTATCTTCATGGGCAACGGCAGCGACGGCGCGGGCGACATCTGGACCAATTTCCACCGCGCGATGATCGAGCAGCTCGTTCGCGTCTGGCGCGACGAGAGCGAGGTCGACGTTTCGCACGGCCGCCGCCGCCAGCTCGAATGGGGCAACCAGATCGTCCGCTTCGCCAATACGGAGCCCGAGAACCTGCCGTTCGCCGCAGGCCAGGCGGCGCGGACGCTGCTCAAGGAGCGCAAGATCCACTCGGTGAACCTGTACCTGCCGCCGTCGATCGGCGACGCGACCGGCGCGCGCAAGGCGATGGTCGGGTTCAGCGAGAACATCACGGGCTTGCACCTCGGCAAGGTCGCGCTGATCACCGGCGGCTCGGCTGGGATCGGCGGGCAGGTCGCGCGCCTTCTCGCGCTCGCGGGGGCGAAGGTGATGATCGTCGCGCGGCGCGAAAGCGAGCTCGCGACGACGCGCGCACGGATCGTCGGCGAGCTCGAGGATGTCGGTTTTTCGGGCGTCGAGCGGCGGGTGCGGACGCTGAGCGGGATCGACGTCGGCGACCTCAAGACGCTGCAACGCGCGGTCGACGAGACGATCAAGGCGTTCGGGCGGATCGACTATCTGATCAACAACGCCGGGGTGTCGGGGGCGGAGGAGATGGTCGTCGACATGTCGGTCGACGCGTGGCGCTATACGCTCAACGCCAATCTGATCTCGAACTACGCGCTGATGCACATGGTCGTGCCCGGCATGAAGGCGCAGGGCAACGGCTATATCCTCAACGTCTCGAGCTACTTCGGCGGCGAGAAATACCTTGCGGTCGCCTACCCCAACCGCGCCGATTATGCCGTGTCGAAGTCGGGACAGCGGGCGCTGGCCGAAACGATGGGGCGCTTCCTCGGCCCCGAGGTCCAGATCAACGCCATTGCCCCCGGACCGGTCGACGGCGACCGCCTCGCCGGGGTCGGCGGGCGCCCCGGATTATTCGACCGGCGCGGCAAACTGATCCTCGAGAACAAGCGCCTGAACGCGGTCTATGCCGCCACGGTCAAGGCGATCCGCCGCGGCGTCCGGGTCGAGGCGGTGCTGTCGCGCCTCGCGCGCAACGATATCGCGCAGATGGCGCACGACACGAACAACCCGCGCGAACTCCGCGATCTCGCGCTCGACTGCGCCCGCGCGGGGACCGACGACTGCACGTGGGGCCGCTTCCTGATGACCGAGAGCATGGCCAAGCGCCTCGTCGCGCGGCTCCGGCTCGGCGGGCATTTCCTCGATGCGCCGCTGCTTGCGGGCAAGCCCGACGACGGCTGGCTGCTCCGCATGCCCCCCGACGACATCGCCTTCCTGCCGCCGAAGCAGATCGCGGTCGAAGCGGCGAAGGTCGGCAACGGCGTGCTGTCGCTGCTCCACCTCGGCAAGATGCCGACCGAGTCCGAGGTCGCCCAAGCCACGGTGTTCTTCCTCGCCGACCGTGCGGTCAGCGGCGAGACGTTCATGCCGTCGGGCGGGCTCAACGTCGAACGCTCGAATACCGAACGCGAATTGTTCGGCTCACCCAAGCAGGAGCGCCTCGACCAGATGCGCGGGCGGACGGTGTGGCTGATCGGCGAGCATCTCGTCGACTATCTCGCCGAGACTGCGCGCGCCTTCGTCGAGCAATGCGGCGTCGCCAAGGTCGTCCTCGTGACGCGGACCGCGGCGGGCGCGGCGGCGATCACCGAACACGTCGCCGACTTGCCGCAAGGGACGATCGTCAGCCAGGTTTGCGACGGCGAGATCGAGGCGTGCCTCGACGACGCGCGGACCGCGTGGGGGGTCCCGACGACGATCGTCTCGACCCCGTTCGCCGGCCTGCCCGACCATCTGTTCGAGCTTGGCAACACGCTGCCGCCCGAGGCATTTAGCGCGCTTATCGAGGATAATCTGACCCACCACTTCCGCGTCGCACGCAAGGCGTCGCTGATCGACCACGCCCAGCTCGTCCTCGTCTCCCCCGACGTGCCGATGGACCAGAAGGGCCCGGCCTTCGCGCTCGCCAATTTCTTCAAGACGACGCTCCACGCGTTCACGGCGACCTTGGCCGTGGAGAACGAGCGGCTGGTTCACGACGTGCCGGTCAACCAGATCAACCTGACGCGGCGGGTCAAGTCGGAGGAGCCGCGCAACCTCGAGGAGCATCTCGAGGAGGTGCGGCGCTTCGCCCGCGCAGTCCTTCTCGCGGGCGCACCGCTGCCCGACGCCGAGGACAGCCGCTACCGTGCGCGAATTTATCGCGGGACGTCGATTACGGTGTGAGATTTGGCAGTGGCCAAACGGCAGTGGCTCGGCCATTAACCAAGGCAATTAGAATCTTGGGGAGTCGCCTGATGTCGCACCGCCACGCACTGCTAGCCGCCATTGTGATCGCCGGAGCAGCCGCACCGGCACTCGCCGCGAAGCAGCCCGACCAGATCGTCGTATTCGGCGACAGTCTCGTCGACGCGGGCAACATCTTCCTCGCGACCGGCGGCTTCGGGCCAACCAACGTCTACAACAACCCGTCGCGCGGCTATTTCCCCGGGCGTTTCACCAACGGCCCCGACTACACCGACCTGCTCAGCCAGCGGCTGTACGGCAGCTATTCGACGCCGTCGCTCGTGGGGGGCAGCAACTATGCGTTCGGCGGCGCGACTTATGTCGCCAATTCCGATCCGGTCCCCGACCTCGCCGCGCAGGTCGCGACCTACAGCGCCGGTCATGCGGTCGACCCCAACGCGCTCTACATCATCAACCTCGGCGGCAACGACGTCTTCACGCTCGAGAACCCGGCGTTCCCCGCGGCGCTGGTTCCCGCGTACGAGGCCGCATTGCTCAACGTCCTCGCGACGACGGTTCAGGGCCTCGACGCGGCGGGTGCATCGCACATCCTCGTCACCGGCATCCCGAACACCGACGCGACCGGCTTCGCGCTCGACGCACTCGTGCAGGCGAAGCTCGACTCGATCCAGCCCGGCCTGACCAACGCGACGCTCGAACGCTTCAGCTACCTCGACTTCTTCACCCGGCTCCAGGCCGATCCGGCGAAGTTCGGTGTCGCCCCGTTCACCCATTTGCCGAACGACGGTTGCTTCGACCACCTGACCCCGCCCGCAACCGCCAATTGCAGCGGCTATTTCTCGGTCGACGGCACGCATCCGATCGCCCCGATTCAGGCGGCGATCTTCCGCGAGGTCGCGCACATCACCGGCATCGGGAGCGTCCCCGAGCCCGCCAGCTGGGCGCTGATGATCGTCGGCTTCGGGCTGGTCGGCACCGCGCTCCGCCGCCGCCCGGTGATGTCGACGGTGGCCGCCGCGTGATCGCCGCCGTCGTTCTCGCCGCCGCC
>JAYTTV010000233.1:0-4023 GCA_043745075.1 Sphingomonadaceae bacterium | reverse complement strand
GGGTTGCTAGAGGGTGAGGGCGCGGTTGTCAACGTTTTGTGAGGGCGGATTTGAGCGCCAACCCGGCGGTTTCGGCAAGACCGGCGATCGCGCACTGCTTCTCCCTCTCCCCTTGAGGGAGAGGGACGGCGCGCCCTTGCGCGCCAGGGTGAGGGTGAGTGGCGGGGAAGAGGCTCAGTATGCCATCCTCACCCTCACCCTGGTCGCGCGAAGGGCGCTATTCTTCCCTCTTCCTCAGGGGGAGAGGGAAGAATAGCGCCGTTTCGACGAGCCCGCGAGCGAGTTTGATCCAGCTACTTCTACCGCCTACCCCCGCCATGCGACCCCGCCGCCGGGTGACGCCGCCGCCCCCCGTCCCTATCTTCTCCCCATGAACATCGCCTTCACGCCTCCCGCGCCGGTGCCGCTGGCCAAGCCGTTGTCGCGACTGCGCGGGGCGGCGCAGCTGCTGACCGATCCGCTCGGCATGTGGACGCAGCGGCACTTCGACGAGTGGGTGCTCAGCGGCAAGTCGCTGCTCGGGCACATCACCATCGTCAGCGATCCGTCGGCGATCCGCGCGTTCATGCTCGATCGTGCGGCGAACTACGTCAAGGACGACCTTCAGCTGCGGGTGCTCAAGCCGAGTCTCGGTGAGGGTCTGTTCACCGTCGAGGGGCCGGCGTGGAAGGTCCAGCGGCGTGCGCTCGCCAGGCTGTTCACCCCGCGCACCGTCGCCGGTTTCGCCGGGCCGATGGCGGCGGCAGCGGTCGCGCTGACCGATCGCTGGGCGCGGCGCGGTGGGCGCAGGCTGCTCCAGGTCGACCGCGAGATGACGCAGGTGACGCTCGACGGGCTCGACGCGTCGATCTTCTCGGGCGGGCTCGGCGGCGACCGGGCGCAGGTCCACGACGCGCAGTCGTTCGTCACTGCCGCCGGGGCGATCGACCCGCTCGACCTGTTCGGCGCGCCGGCGTGGATCCCGCGCGTCAGCCGCCTGCGCGCGGCTCCGGTGCGGCGCTATTTCGATGGGCTGATCGACCGCCTCGTCGCCGATCGCCGCGCATTGATCGCTGCCGACCCCGCCGCCGCGCCGCGCGACCTGCTGACCTTTTTGTTCGAGGCGCGCGACCCCGAGACCGGCGAGGGGCTGACCCCGGCGGTGGTCCGCGACAACGTCCTGACCTTCCTCGGCGCCGGGACCGAGACGACGTCGAGCGCGTTGAGCTGGGCGCTGTACCTGCTGTCGCAGGACCATGCCGCGCGCGAGCGGATCGAGGCCGAGGTCGATAACGTGCTCGGCGGGCGCACCGTCGGAGCGGACGACGTGTCGAAGCTGGTGTGGACCCGCGCGGTGATCGACGAGACGCTGCGGCTGTACCCGACCGCGCCGTTGATCCAGCGGATGGCGGTCGCCGAGGACACGCTTCACGGGGTGACGATCCCGCCGGGGTCGACGGTGGTCTATGCGCCGTGGGTGCTCCACCGCCATCGCAAGCTGTGGGACCGGCCGGGCGAGTTCGACCCGACACGCTTCCTGCCGGGCGCGCCGCCGATCGACCGCTTTGCTTACCTGCCGTTCGGGGCAGGACCGCGGGTGTGCATCGGCGCGAGCTTCGCGCTGCAGGAGGCGGTGGTGACGTTGGCGACGATCGTCCAGCGCTGCCGCCTCGACCTGCTGCCGGGGGCGACGATCATGCCCGAACACCGGATCACGCTGCGCCCCAAGGGCGGATTGCCGATGCTGGTGACCGCGCGCTAGACTGCGGCGATGGTCCGCTATCTCCTCGCCGCGCTCACCCTGTTTCTCGTCGCCGCGGCCCCGATCGGGAGCACCGCAGCACCGGTCGAGGGCGACTATACCGCCCGCGATTTCACCTTCGCCTCGGGCGAGAAGCTGCCCGCGCTGCGGCTGCATTGTACGACGCTGGGGACCCCGCGGCGCGATGCGGCGGGGCACGTCACCAACGCGGTGATGATCCTCCACGGCACCGGCGGGAGCGGCAAGCAATTCTTCGCGTCGCAGTTCGCCAACGAGCTGTTCGGACCGGGACAGCCGCTCGACACGTCGGTGTATTACGTCATCCTCCCCGACGAAATCGGCCACGGCGCGTCGTCGAAGCCGAGCGACGGCCTCCACGCGCGCTTCCCGCATTACGCCTATGCCGACATGGTCGCGGCGGACCATCTGCTGCTGACCAAGGGGTTAGGCGTCGACCGGCTGCGGCTGCTGATGGGCACGTCGATGGGGTGCATGCACACGCCGAGCTATGCCGAGGCGTATCCCGGTTTCGCCCGCGTACTGATGCCGCTGGCGTGCGTGCCGGTGCCGATATCGGGGGCCAACCGGCAGTGGCGCAAGCTTGCGATCGACGGGATCAAGCTCGATCCGGCGTAGGCCGGGGGCGACTATAAGGTCGAGCCGGCGGCGGGGTTGCGGACGGCGCTGTCGTTGCTCGTCGCGTTCGGCAGCGCGCCGGTATTGATGCAGCACGACCTGCCGACCGGCGACGCGGTCGACGCCGCGGTGACCGCGCGGATGGCGCGCGACATGCCGCTGCGCGATGCCAACGACCTGATCTACCAGCTCGATTCGTCGCGCGACTATGATCCCGGGCCGAAGCTGGCGACGATCGACGTCCCGCTAACTTGGGTCAACTCGGGTGACGATTTGATCAACCTGCCCGAGTTGAACCTCGTCGAACCGGCGATCGGCCGCATTCGGCAGGGTCGCTTCGTCCTGATTCCCGCGAGCCTTGAGACGCGCGGGCACGGGTCGCACACCTCTGCAGCGCTGTGGAAGAATGAGCTCGTCGCCCTGCTGGCGCGCTCGGGCGGCTAGGCCGGAAGCTTCGCCGCCTTCGCCTTCTCCGCCGGGCGCTTCGACTGGGCGAGGACCGCGGCTGGGTCGGCGGCGGTGAAGGCGCTGCCGGCGACGGTTTCGCTCAGCTGCGCCCAGGTGATCGGGACGGCGACCCCGGCGCCTTCGCGGGCGCGGACCGAATAGGGCAGCACCGCGGTCGCGCCGCGCTGGTTGCGCAGCCAGTCGACGAAGATGCGGCCCTTGCGCTTGGCCTTGCTCATGTTGGCGACGAAGGCGTCGGGCATCTCGGCCTCCAGCGCCTCGGCGAACGCCTTCGCCCACGCCTTGACCGCGGGCCATTCGGCGTCGGGGATCAGCGGCGCGACGACGTGGACGCCCTTGCCGCCGGTCAGCATCGGGAAGCTCGCCAGTCCCGCCGCCTTCAGCCGGTCGCGGATCAGGACGGCAGCGGTGCGGACGACGGCGAAGTCGAGCCCCTCGTCGGGGTCGAGGTCGATCACCAGCCGGTCGGGGCGCTCGATGTCGGCGACGCGGCTGCCCCAGCCGTGGAACTCGATCGTCCCCATCTGGACGCAGTTGAGTAGGCCCTCGGCGTTGTCGACATAGAGGTACGGCTCGGTCTTGCCGTCGGATTCGGCGATGTCGACGTGGTGGACGTCTTCGGAGAACATGCCGCTGTCGTGCTTCTGGAAGAAACACGCCTTGGCGCGCCCTTGCGGGCAGCGGACGAGGCTGATCGGGCGTCCGCCCAACTCCTTGAGCATGACGTCGGCGACGACCGCGTAATAATCGACGAGCGCGCCCTTGGTCATGCCGAGATCGGGGAAGACGATGCGGTCGGGACTGGTGACGCGAACGCCGTGGCGGTCGGGCGTGGGGGGGGCGGCCGGGGTGGCGGCGGGGTCCGACCCCTTGGCCGGGGCTTCGAGCACGACATCCGCGGCAGCCTTGTCCCCGCGCAGGCCGAGCAAGCTGGCGTGGCGGACGTGGCCGTCAGTGGTGAACTCGGCGAAGGCGATCTCGGCGACTAGTTCGGGCCGGACGAAATGCGCGCCGCGCTTGGCGATTGCGGGCAGCTTGGCGGCGAAGGGGGATTTGTCGGCGGCGAGCTTGGCGAGTTTGGCGGTAACGTCTCCGAGCGTGCGGTCGTCGAAGCCGGTGCCGACGCGTCCCGTGTAGCGCAGACCGCCGTCTTCCTGCACGCCGAGGAGCAGCGAGGC
>JAYTTV010000232.1:0-16033 GCA_043745075.1 Sphingomonadaceae bacterium | reverse complement strand
CGTGGCGGAGAGGGTGGGATTCGAACCCACGGTGAGCTTGCACCCACAACGGTTTTCGAGACCGTCCCGATCGACCACTCTGGCACCTCTCCGCGAGGCGGCGTCAAGGGCGTTGGCCCGGCCGAACGCGGGCGTATAGACGAGCGGATCGGGCTTTGCCAATGCCCTTCACGAAACCGGCACACCTATTATATGTTATCTTTGCGTAACAGGGCTTCGGCCCGCTGAGGTCAACCATGACAGTGATCGATTTCACCCCGCCGGCCGGACCGGAATCCGCCAACCCCGTCCCGGGCACACCGGCGGCGGACACGGTGCAGCACGCGTCAGTTGCCAACCCCGCGGCGATAGCGCGCTTCGGCATCGGCGAGGTCGTGCGCCACAAGCTGTTCCCATTCCGCGGCGTCATCTTCGACGTCGATCCGGAATTCGCCAACTCCGAGGAATGGTGGGAGGCGATTCCCGAGAACGTCCGCCCGCGCAAGGACCAGCCATATTACCACCTGCTCGCCGAGAACGACGAGAGCGCGTACGTCGCCTATGTCAGCCAGCAGAATTTGATCCACGACGACCTGGCCGAGCCGGTCCAGCATCCTGCAGTCGCGCAGATGTTCGCGGCGTTCGAAGACGGGCGCTACATCCTGCGCCCCGAGGTTCGGAACTAACGAGGGCTCCTAGCGGCTGAAAACGATCCCTCCCCTCCGAGGGGAGGGCTGCGTGACGCTGCGCGGCGTTGCAGCACGGCGGCTTTCGTCCCATCTTAAGGGGCATGAGAGACTCCGCCGCCGTCATCGACACCAATCCCGACGTGCGGACGCTGCGCCGCTTCCTGCCGTACCTGTGGCCCGCCGATAGCCAGGGCCTTCGCCGCCGCGTCGTCGCGTCGCTGCTGCTCGTCGCCGCCGGCAAGTCGGTCGGCTACGTCATGCCCTACTCACTCAAGGGCGCGATCGACCGGATGAGCGAAGGGCCGCACGCTGCGGTCGGGCTCGCGGTGGCGCTGGTCGCTGCCTATGCCGTCGCGCGTTTCGCCGGGGTGCTGTTCGACAATATCCGCAACGCGATCTTCGAACGCGTCGGTCAGACCGCGGCGCGCCACCTGAGCCAGGACGTTTTCGTCCACATCCACCGCCTGTCGCTCCGCTACCACCTCGAGCGGCGGACCGGGGCGCTGACGCGGATCGTCGAACGCGGCACCAAGAGCATCGACACGATGCTCTATTTCATCCTGTTCAACATCTTCCCGACAATCGTCGAGCTGATCGTCACGACGACGATCTTCTGGCTGAGCTTCGGCTGGGGCCTCGCCAGCGCGACGATCGTCATGGCGACGATCTACATCGTTTTCACCCAAAAGGTGACAAGCTGGCGCAACGCTTTGCGGCGCGAGATGGTCGAGACCGACAACCGGGCGACGGCGCGCGCGGTCGACGCGCTGCTCAACTACGAAACCGTCAAGTATTTCAACGCCGAGGCGCACGAGGCGCAGGGCTACGGCGCGGCGATGAACAAATGGACCGAGGCGGCGATCAAGAACCAGAATTCGCTGTCGTGGCTCAACATCGGCCAGTCACTGATCACTAACGCGCTGATGGGCGGTGCGCTGGCGTATTGCGTCTGGGGTTGGAGCCGAGGGCGCTTCAGCGTCGGCGATGTCTTCCTGATCCAGACGCTGCTGGCGCAGTTGTTCCGGCCGCTCGACATGCTCGGCATGGTCTATCGCGAGATCAAGCAGGGGCTGATCGACATGGAGGCGATGTTCAAGCTGATCGACACGCAGGCCGAGATCGCCGACGCCCCCGGTGCGCAGCCTTTGCGCGTTACCGGCGGCCACGTCGCCTTCGACCATGTCGATTTCGCCTATGAGAGCCGCCGCCAGATCCTCCACGACGTCAGCTTCGACATTCCGCCAGGGCACAAGGTCGCGGTCGTCGGGCATTCGGGGGCGGGCAAGTCGACGCTCAGCCGCATCCTGTATCGCTTCTACGACATCCAAAGCGGCAGCGTGACGATCGACGGGCAGGACATCCGCAGCGTGACGCAGGACTCCTTACGCCGCGCGATCGGCATCGTCCCGCAGGACACCGTGCTGTTCAACGACACGATCGGCTACAACATCGGCTACGGCCGCCCCGACGCGACGCAGGCGCAGATCGAGGCGGCGGCGCGCGAGGCGGCGATCCACGACTTCATCATGGGGCTGCCCGACGGCTACAAGTCGACCGTCGGCGAGCGCGGCCTCAAGCTGTCGGGGGGCGAGAAGCAGCGCGTCGCGATCGCGCGGACGATCCTCAAGGACCCCGCAATCCTGATCCTTGACGAAGCGACGAGCGCGCTCGATTCGGGAACCGAGGCCGAGATCCAGGACTCCTTGCGGGCGGTGTCGCGGAGCCGGACGACCCTCGTCATCGCCCATCGCCTGTCGACGATCGTCGATTCGGACCAGATCCTCGTTATGGCCGAAGGCCGGATCGTCGAGCGCGGGACGCATGGCGCTTTGCTCGCGCAGAACGGGATCTACGCCGAGATGTGGGCGCTCCAGCAGGCCGAGGACGAGGACGCGGGGCAGCTTCAGGCGGCCGAGTAGGCGAGACGCCTCCCCTCCCGTTCAGGGGAGGGGACGGGGGAGTCGCGGCGTTGCAATACCGATAGACCTCTCCAACCCGGGGCCGGCGCAAGCGCGCCGTCTCTCGCCCTCTCCCGCAGGCGGGAGAGGGAAGAAGCGGGGTCGCGCTCGCTTCGCCCCCTCGCTATCGTCCGCGCCGTGACCCTCTACCTCCCCATCGCCGAGCTGTCGGTCAACTGGATCGTCATCGTCGGGCTCGGCGCGCTCGTCGGGTTCATGTCGGGGATGTTCGGGGTCGGCGGCGGGTTCCTGACGACGCCGCTGCTGATCTTCTACGGAATCCCGCCCGCGGTCGCGGTGGCGTCGTCGGCGACGCAGATCACCGGCGCGAGCGTGTCGGGCGCGCTTGCTTACTGGCGGCGCGGCGGGGTCGATTTCAAGATGGGCGGCGTGCTCGTCGCGGGCGGGTTCATCGGTGCGGGACTTGGCTCGGTCCTGTTTCGCTGGCTGCAACAGCTCGGCCAGATCGATGTCACGATCAACATCGTCTACGTCCTGCTGCTCGGCACCGTCGGCGGGCTGATGCTGCGCGAGTCGCTGTCGACGATGCGGCGGACCGCGCGCGGCGTCGTACCGGCGCGGCATCGCCACAACCGGTTCATCGCCGCGCTGCCGTGGAAGATGCGCTTCTACAAGTCGGGGCTGTACGTCTCGCCGCTCGCGCCGCTCGCGCTTGGTGCGATCGTCGGCATCCTGACCGTCAGCCTCGGCGTCGGCGGCGGGTTCATCATGGTCCCGGCGATGATCTACCTGCTCGGCATGTCGACCAATACCGTGCTCGGCACGTCGCTGTTCCAGATCATCTTCGTCACCGCCGCGACAACGATGCTCCATTCGGTCGAATCGCAGACGGTCGACATCATCCTTGCCGGGCTGCTGCTGATCGGCGGGGTGATCGGCGCGCAGCTCGGGGTGCGCGCCGCGCAGCGCCTGTCGCCGGTGCGGCTGCGGCTCGGACTCGCGCTGATCCTCCTCGCGGTCGCCATTCGGCTGGCGATCGGGCTGACGCTGCGCCCCGCCGAGCTGTTCTCGATCTTCGGCCCGGCGTGAGGGCGCCTGCTCTTAAACTGGGCGCCCTGCTGCTCGTCTGGCTGCTCGCCGCCGGCGCCGCCCCGGTTCGGCTGATCACCGACATCAGCCAGAACCGCATCGACATCGTCTATACCTTCAAGGGCACCGAGCTGCTCGTCTTCGGTGCGATCCAGTATCCGCGCGGGTCGATCCCCGACGAGCGCCCTGGGCTGGCGATCGTCGTCCGCGGCCCCGCCGAGCCGATCACGCTGCGCAAGAAAGCCCGCGTCGCCGGCATCTGGATCAACACCGCGAGCGTCCGCTACGAAACCGCGCCGGGCTTCTACGCGGTCGCCACCTCGGCCCCGATCAAGACTTTGGTCGACGAGCGCAACGCCGCGATCTGGGAGATCGGGGTCGATTATCTCCAGCTGTCGCCGTCGACCGGCGGCGGCCCCGAGGTCGACGAATTCACCCGCGGGCTCGTCGACCTGCGCCGCCGCACCGGGCTGTGGTCCGAACAGGAGGGCCGGATCGGCATCACCCAGAACATCCTGTACCAAGCGCGGATCAGCATCCCGGCGGCGGTCCCGGTCGGCGCGTACACCGCCGAAATCTACCTGATCCGCCACGGCAAGGTCATCGCCCGGTCGGTCACGCCGATCACGATCGACAAGTCGGGGTTCGAGCGCTGGGTCTATGTCGCGGCGCAGACCCACGGGCTGGCGTATGGCTTCGTCGCGGTGGCGCTGGCACTGCTCGCCGGCTGGGGCGCGAGCCTGATCGTCCGGCGCAATTAGCGATGGCCTAAATCTCGACCTGGCTGCCGAGTTCGACGACGCGGTTGGTCGGCAGCTTGAAGAATTCCATCGCGCTTTCCGAATTGCTCAGCATCCACGCGAACACCTTCTCGCGCCAGATCGCCATGCCGGGGCGGTCGCTCGCCAACAGCGTCTGGCGGGCGAGGAAGAAGCTGGTGTCCATCATCTTGATCTTCGGGCCGCAATTCTCGACGAGCTTGAGCGTCGCCGGGATGTCGATGTCCTGCATGAAGCCAAAGCGCATGATCATCCGGAAGAAGTTCGAGCCGAGCGGGCGGACCTCCATCCGGTCCTCGTCGTCGACGAACGGCACCTCGTCGATCACCACCGTCAGGATCAGGACGCGGTCGTGGAGCACTTTGTTGTGCTTCAAATTGTGGAGCAGCGCATGCGGCACGCCCTCGGGCGAGCTCGTCATGAACACCGCGGTGCCCTGAACGCGCGTCGCGGCGGTCGCGGCGGACTTGATGAACACCTCGATCGGCATCGCGCTCTCGCGCAGTCGGAGCATCATCAGGTGCCGCCCGCGCGCCCAAGTCGTCAGCAGCGTGAAGGTCACCGCGCCGACGAGCAGCGGGAACCAGCCGCCGTCGGGAATCTTGGTCAGGTTCGACGCGAAATACGCGCCGTCGATGATCAGCAGCAGGCCAAGCAGCGGGATCGCCCACAGCCGCGGCCACTTCCAGATCGTCAGCACGAGCACCGCGATCATCATTGTCGTGATCAGCATCGTGCCCGTCACCGCGATGCCGTACGCCGCGGCGAGGTTGTTCGACGTGCGGAAGCCGAGCACGAGCAGGACGACGAGGACGAGCAGCGCCCAGTTGATCATCGGGATGTAGATCTGCCCCGCCGACGACGCACTCGTATGGATGATCTTGAGCCGCGGCAGGAAACCGAGCTGGACCGCTTGCTGCGCGACCGAGAATGCCCCCGAAATCACCGCCTGGCTGGCGATCACCGTCGCGGCGGTGGCGAGGATGACGAGCGGCAGCCGCGCCCAGTCGGGGGCCATCAGGAAGAACGGGTTCTGCGCGGTCGACGGATCGCCGAGCAGCATCGCGCCCTGGCCGAGATAGCTCAGCATCAGCGCGGGCAGGACGAGATACAGCCACGCCGCCGAGATCGGCCGCCGCCCGAAATGACCCATGTCGGCATACAGCGCCTCGGCGCCCGTTACCGCGAGGACGACCGAGCCGAGCGCAAGGAAACCGAGCACCGGGTCGTGGGCGAAGAACAGCACCGCATAATGCGGCGACAGCGCCTTCAGGATCGTCGGGTTGCCGACCAGCTGGATGACGCCAAGCGCGGCGATGACGACGAGGTAGACGAGCATCACCGGACCGAACAGCGCGCCGACCTTGGCGGTGCCGCGCGACTGGAACAGGAACAGACCGATGAGGATGCCGATCGAGATCGGCAGGACGACCGGCGACAGGCCGGTCTGGACGACGGTCAGCCCCTCGACCGCCGACAGCACCGAGATCGCCGGGGTGATGATGCAATCGCCGAAGAACAACGCCGTCGCCAGCACGCCGAGCAGGACGAGGTAGCGCGACCGGCCCGCGCCGGGCGACAGGCGCGAGATCAGTGCGAGCAGTGCCATCGACCCGCCCTCGCCGCGGTTGTCGGCGCGCATGACGATGAAGACGTACTTCACCGTGACGACCATGAAGAAGGTCCAGAAGATCAGCGAGACGACGCCGAAGATGTGGAGATGATCGACCGCGAGCGGATGGTGGCCGACGAACACCTCCTTCATCGCGTACAACGGGCTCGTCGCGATATCGCCGAAGACGACCCCGACCGCGCCGACCGCGAGCTTGGTGAAGCTGTCGGGGTGGTGATGCGCCTTGTGCTGCCCGGTCGCCGGCGATCCGGCGAGCGCGACACCGGCTGCCGATGCCGGGGCGGGGACGGTTGGGGCGGTTAGCGCGGTCATCGGACGCGATGAAACGCACGGCCGGCGGCGCTAGGCGCTCGCCTCGAGGACTGTCGCGGTTCGACTTCGATCACTTCACGCAAGCCCATGTGCCGCCGTCCCGAAACCCCCGGGGCAGGCGCGGGCGTTAACACGTGGTATGACGCGCCGCAACATCGTCAGAATCCCGGCGTCGGGGTGTTGCGCTTCCGCCACCAGCGGTGCGCGGCGAGGATCGCCCAGATGCCCTCGACGAGGCCAAATGGCCACGCCCCTTGGAGAAAACCGTAAATCGAGCCGAGCGCGCACGCCCCGGCGAAGCCCAGTCCCCACCATGGCGATCGGGCGTCGAAGGCGTAGCAGACGAGCATCGCCGACACCGCAAACAGCCCAAAAGTGGTTAACGCATCCATCGAGATCCCAGCTCAACGCGACATTCGCAGACGCGACTTGCGCCGCGAGCCGCGCTATAGGCTCGCGGGTAAGCGCCGGAAAGGAAGCCAGAATGCACGTCGGTGTGCCCAAGGAAATCAAGATCCATGAATATCGTGTCGGCTTGACGCCGCCGTCGGTGGCCGAACTGACCGCCGCTGGACATAGAGTAACGGTCGAGACCGGGGCCGGGTCCGGCATCGACTTCACCGACGGCGATTATGTCGCGGCCGGCGCAACCGTCGTCGCCACTGCAGCCGACGTGTTCGCCGCCGCCGACATGATCGTCAAGGTCAAGGAGCCGCAGCTTGCCGAGTGCGCGATGCTGCGCCCGGGGCAGGTGCTGTTCACCTATCTCCACCTCGCCCCCGACCCCGAGCAGGCGAAGGCGCTGATCGCGAGCGGCGCCACCTGCATCGCGTATGAAACCGTCACCGACCGCACCGGCGGGCTGCCGCTGCTCCGGCCGATGTCGGAAGTCGCCGGGCGGATGTCGGTCCAGGTCGGCGCGCACTACCTCGAAAAGGAACAGGGCGGACGCGGCATCCTGCTCGGCGGGGTTCCCGGAGTCGCGCCCGGGCGCATCGCGATTCTCGGCGGCGGCGTGTCGGGGGTCAACGCCGCGCAGATGGCGGTCGGCCTGCGCGCCGACGTCACGATCTACGACATCTCGACCGCGCGCCTCGCCGAGATCGACGAGATGTTCGAAGGCCGGGTCAAGACGGTGTTCAGTTCGAAGGCGGCGATCGAGGCCGCCGTCGCCAGCGCGCACGTCGTCATCGGCGCGGTGCTGATTCCCGGAGCCGCCGCGCCCAAGCTCGTCACTCGCGACATGCTCAAGCTGATGAAGCGCGGCTCGGTCCTCGTCGACATCGCGATCGACCAGGGCGGCTGCTTCGAGACCAGCCACGCGACGACGCACCAGGACCCGGTCTACGTCGTCGACGGCATCATCCATTACTGCGTCGCCAACATGCCCGGCGCGGTGGCACGGACGTCGACCTTCGCGCTCAACAACGCGACGCTGCCGTTCGCGCTGCGGCTGGCGAAGCTGGGGGCCGAGGGCGCGATGGCATCCGATCCGCACCTCGCGGCGGGATTGAACGTCATGGGCGGCAAGATTCGCCACGCCGCCGTCGCCGAAGCCTTGGGAATGGAGTTCGTCGCCTGAACGATCCGACGATCCTCAACTGGCGGCGGCTCGACGACCGGATCACGACGTCGGGCCAGCCCGACGAGGCGGGTCTGGCAGCGATCCGCGACCTCGGCGTATCGCACGTCATCAACCTCGCGCTCCACACCCATCCGAAGGCGCTGCCCGACGAAGGGCGGAGCGTCGCCGCGCTCGGCATGGCCTACACCCACATCCCGGTCGACTTCGACCACCCGACCGAGGACGACTTCGACCGTTTCTGCGCGGTGATGGCGGCGGCGGACGGTGCGCCGGTCCATGTCCACTGCATCGTCAACGCGCGCGTCACAGCCTTTGTCTACCGCTGGCAGCGCGATGTGCTCGGCGGCGGCGAGGGCGACGCGCGGACGATGATGGACTCGGTCTGGCATCCGGGCGGGGTGTGGGCGGAGTTCATCGGCGACGACGCCGGGGTGGCGAGGGCGAGTGCGTTTGCCGGGCGGGACTATTAGGCTCCAGCGCGAGATCGAGATCCGCTCTGCTCGTCATCCCCGCGAAGGCGGGGATGACGTGTTTTCGGAATAACTGCTCACCCTCTGTCCTACAGGCCCTCAACGAGCGTATGATCCCGGGGTTCGAGTCGGCGCGTATTTGCCGGCACCGCGCTCTTTCTCATTGCTGGACCCATAGCCTTCGACGGCGGCAGACCGTCGTCCAAATCCGTAAAATTCCTCACGCGATCGCGGCGCATATTTTCGAAAAAGCCGGTCGTTGCGTGGACGTGTGTGACCTTCGGGCGCGGCTCGCCCGCGCAGCCCGACCTCCGGGATATCTGCCGACGCCGCCTCCGCGACGTTCGCCAATGTGAAAAGCCGGTCGTTCCGTCGACTTGTGTGACCTTCAGGCCCTCTCAGCGGCATTGCCCGCCAGCTAGTCGCCACTCGGTCCGCTCCAGCCGGGGAGGTACGTCGCGTCCTTGCTCCGGGCGAGGTCGACCGCTGCGGTCAGCGCCCCGGCGAAGTCCTGCTCGACCAGCTTCGCCGCGACGCGGTGGCGGAGAAAGTCGGCCCACAGGAACTCGGCGTACGGCGTCGCGTCTTTAGCACACCCTCCGGCCTCGCGGACCGCCCCGGCGAGGCTGCGATACGGGTCGTCGGTCAGCTTGGCGATCGACTTCGGGATCTTGTCATGGGGCAGGCGCGTGCCCGTCGCGTCGTACGGATGGAGCCAGTTGCGGTTCTCCATGAAGGTCCAGAACAGCGGCTTGGCAAGCTTCGACAGGTCGGCGACGACGTTGACCAGCACGTGCTCGACCCCCTCCTCATGGAGCGCGCGGACGAGATGGTGATGGTCGATGATGTACATCCGCCGCTTCGGCCCGATCACCGCGGGGATCATGTGGCTGCCGAGGAAGTCCGCGCCGTCCTTGCCCGCGCGCTTGGCCCATTCGGCCCGCTTGCGGGCGACCTCACGCTTCCCGATCGTCATCTGCGTCGGGCGGAGATCGGTGATCGCGACCGGCTTCAGTTCGGGTTCGAGGTTCTGCATCGGGGGTCCCTTTGCCCCAAAGCGTACCGGTTGCCCCGCGAACCGGCAAGCTTGCCCCCCCTCACCCCGCCAGCGCCGCCAGCCGCTCCCTGACCGCAACCAGATCGGCGACGAAGCGGTCGAATTCGAGCGCCGCCGCCGCCTTGTCCTCCATCCGCAGCAGGAAGCTCGGGTGGACGGTGATCCACGCCTCGCTGCCGTCGGCAAGCGTCAGCGGGCGGCCGCGCTCCTTCGAGATCGTCACCGTCTTGCCGGTCAGCGACCGCGCCGCGCTCGCCCCGAGCGCGACCGTCACCGCGGGGCGGATCGCGGCGCGCTCGTGGTCGACCCACCAGCGGCAGGCGTCGATCTCGCCGATGTCGGGCTTCGAGTGGATGCGCCGCTTGCCGCGCTGCTCGAACTTGAAGTGCTTGACCGCGTTGGTGACATAGGTCCGGGCGCGGTCGATCCCGGCGGCGGCGAGCGCGCGGTCGAAGACCTGCCCCGCCGGGCCGATGAACGGGCGCCCGGCAAGGTCCTCGCTGTCGCCGGGCTGCTCGCCGACGAACACCAGCCGCGCGTCGGGCGGCCCCTCGCCGAACACCGTCTGCGTCGCCGGGCCGAACAACGGGCAGCGCTTGCACTGCGCGGCGTCGTCGCGCAACGCCGCCAGCGCATCGGCGGGGCTGCCGTCGCCGGTCCGCACCCACGCCCCCGCCTGCACCGCGGCATTGCTCATCCCCGCCTTGTCGCCTGCGTCGATCATCATCCGTGTCCTCTCCGCGGCGCCCGCGATCAGTCCCGGGACGAGCGACGCCTCGGGCAGGTTGCGCCAGTATTTCTTCGGCATCTCGGCGGTCATTGCCTTCACCTTGAGCCGCGCCGGGTTGAAGATGCTGGCGAAATAGGTTCGCCACGTCTCCTCGAGCGCGTCGCCATCGGGGGCGTCGGCGCGGGTCGCGCCGGGGGTGAAGGACAGCTCGCCGTCCCAGTGGACGCACTCGTCGGGGGTCAGGATCGACCAGCGCATGTTGGCAAACCGCCGCGCGAAGAAGCCGGCGTTTCGCCTGACGATATGGTGGTCGGGCTCGAACCACGCAGCGAAGCGCTCGCCGTCGGGGTCGGGGACGTCGCGAAAGCGGACGAAGGCGCGCATCTTGTGGACGTCGCGGCGGACCGCCTTGTCGAGGTCGTACAGCCGCCGGATCAGCGGATCGGCGGCATCGTCGAGCAGCTTCGGCCGCGTCCGCAGCGTCGTCAGCGCGGTGTAGAGCAGGGCAAAGCGTTCGGGGTCGCGGTGGCAGATCACCCGGCCAGCGACCTCGATAAACGCCTTCGGCACATTGAACATTGGCGTATCGGCCGCCGGCAGATCGTCGCCGCCGAGGAGGTCGGTCGCGGTATCGCCAACCTGCCACACGGCGCCGCCGGGCGGGATGCCGGCTACCGCCAGCCGCCGCGCTGCGGCTCGCCAGCCGTCGAAGTCGTCGGGCCGGGCAAGGACCGCGGTCAGCACGGCATGACGGATCGAACGTGGCCCGCGTCCGGCCACGCGGCGATCCGGTCGGCAGCGGTCATCACCATCACCGCGACGACGCCCGCCGCGATAAACTGTTCCCCGCCGCGCCGTTACTCCAAGCGAGACCGAGGGAGTTCGTCATGGTCAGTGCGTTGTTCAACATCGTCGCCTTCGCCGCGCTGACGCTCGGCCTCGTCCTTGCCGCCGTCCTGTTTACCGGGCTGGCGATCGTCGTCGCGGCGAGCGGATCGCCGCGCCACCGACAGCGAAGCCACCAGCGGCGCCCCGAACGCATCCTCACACGGACCCCGCGCTTCGACCTCGCCATCGACCCTAGAACAGCTCGAGTTGTGCCCGTTCGGGCTTGACCAGCGACCGGCGGATGACCGAGCTTTCGGCGAGTGCGAGCGGACGCCAGTCGGCGGCGACGACGAACGGGCGCAGCCGCTCGATCGACCGGGTCAGCCGTCCGAGATCGTCGAGCCGCAGCCGCCGCTGCCGCCGCGCGCGGAGGACCGAATTGACCGTCCGCACTCCCATGCCGGGTATGCGCAGCAGCATCTCGCGCGGCGCCCGGTTGATATCGACCGGGAAGTCGTCGCGGTGCTTGAGCGCCCACGCGGTCTTCGGGTCGATGTCGAGCGGGAGCATGCCGTCGTCGGTCGCGTCCTGCACCTCGCTCGCTGCGAAGCCGTAGAAGCGCACCAGCCAGTCGGCCTGATACAGCCGGTGCTCGCGCATCAGCGGCGGGCGGACCAGCGGCAACACCGCGCTGGCATCGGGGATCGGCGAGAAGGCGCTGTAATAGACCCGACGCAACCCGAATTTGCCGTAAAGCGCCGCCGCGCTGGCGACGACATCGCTGTCGGTCGCGGCGTCGGCGCCGACGATCATCTGGGTCGATTGTCCGGCTGGGGCGAAGCGCGGGGCCGAGCGGTACTTGGCGCGGGCATCCCGGTTGTCGTCGATGCCTGCCTTGAGCTCGCGCATCGCCGTGCGGATGCGATCCGCGCTCTTCTCGGGAGCAAGCTTGGTCAGCCCGGTCTCGGTCGGCAGCTCGACGTTGATCGACAGGCGGTCGGCGTAAAGTCCGGCCTGCTCGATCAAAGCGGGGTCGGCGTCGGGAATCGTCTTGAGGTGAATATAGCCGCGGAAGTCGTGGACCGTCCGCAGCTCCTTCGCCACGCGGACGAGCTGCTCCATCGTATAGTCGCTGGTGCCGATGATCCCCGACGACAGGAACAGCCCCTCGATATAGTTGCGCTTATAGAAGCTCAGCGTCAGCCGGACGACCTCGTCGACGGTGAAGCGCGCCCGCCGGACGTTCGACGACCGGCGGTTGATGCAATAATGGCAGTCGAAGATGCAGCTGTTGGTCAACAGGATCTTGAGCAGCGAGATGCACCGGCCATCGGGCGCATAGCTGTGGCAGATGCCCGACCCCTCGGTCGAGCCGATGCCCTTGCCCCCCGCACTGCTCCGCTTGACCGTTCCCGACGATGCGCACGACGCATCGTACTTCGCCGCATCGGCCAGAATCGCCAGCTTGGCGCGGGTATCGAGATGTGACATCTGTTCAGCTTATGTTCGCGCCGCGCTATCAGCAAGCGTGTTCGTGTCGCAGACGCCTAGACGAGCAGCAGGGCCAGTGGCAGCAGCGTGCCGAGGACGAGCATCACGAGCGAGACCTGCCGCATCGACCGGATCGACAGCGCGATGGCGACTCCAAGCAGGGTCGAGGCGATCAACCCGATCGACATGATGGCGACGAAGACCTTGAGCGCGAATGGATCATGCTTGGGCGCGTCGGGCTCCGCCTTCGGCGCACGCGGGTGTTCGCCAGCAGGCCGCGGCGGGCGCGGCTGCGGCGTCTCCTGGTCCTTGTGAACGGTGGCAATCCACTCCATCCACGCCGGGGCACCCTTCGCCTCGTTCAGGCGGAAGGTCTGGAGCGCGCCGCTGACCGAGAACAGCAGGATCGCGGGGGCGAAGAATACACCGACATAATGGTGGATCTGGCGCAGACGGCGGTTGGTTGCAGGCTTCATCCGAACAGCCAATGCCCGAGCAGGCGGTCGAAAGGAAAGGTGAAAAAGCCCGCGATCAGCAATGCGCCGAAGACGATGCCGCGAACCCCGCGGCGATGCCCGACGACATCGTGCCTCCGCGCCCGCCAGACGAGCAGCGGCACCTGGAGCAGCACCCAGGCCGACAGGATGTGAATCAGGCTGAAATTGCCGTGGTTGGTATCGCGGATCAGCAGGCTCGACAGCGCCGTCAGGATCATCGCCGACGCCCAGACCCAGCCGAGGACGCGATGCGAGCGGCTGCCCTTCGGCCGAATCAGCATCACCGGGGTCAGCGCCAGCGCGGTCGCGATCAGTCCGAGGTGCGCCCAGACATGCCACGAGATGCGGGCCCAGTCGGCGTGGCCGCGCGCGACCGCGACAGCGACGACAGCGAGCATGATGCCTGCCCCGATGCCGAGCCCGCGGTCTGTAACGACCCGGTCGAAGACGTTCTTACCAATCGGAGCAGCAGTGGCCATACGTTCCCCCGAACTTGCTCCGGGACGCTAGCCGAGCGGTAAGCGCTCCGCTAGCAATGGGCGTCTTATCGGGGGGAGATTACGATATGCGCTGCATTGCCATCGCCTTGCTGCTCACCGCGTCGCCGCTGGCAGCAGCCCCCGCCGACGACTTCAAGGCGCTTCTCGCCGACCATTGGGCGTGGACGCTGCGGAATACGCCGCTGCTGGCGACGAGTGCCGGGGTGCATGACTATGACAGCGAGCTCGGCGACCCGTCGCTTGCCGCGACCGATCGTCAGGCGAAGGAAGCCGCCGCCTTCATTGTCCGGATCGACCGCATACCCGCTGCAGGCCTGTCCGACTCCGACCGGACGAGCGCGGCGATCCTCCGCCGCAGCCTGTCGACGCAGGTCGAGGCCGACCGCTTTTCCGAACGCGCGATCGACTTCTCGGGCCGATCCGGCTGGCACACCTATTTCGCCGACCTGCCGCTGACGCTGCCGTTCCTGGCTCCCGCCGACTACACGCATTATCTCGATCGGCTCGGCAAGATCCCGGCCTTTGCCGCCGCCTCGACCGCGAACACCCGGACCGCGATTGCGCACGGCGACGTCCTGCCGTGCGTCTCGCTCGACGGGTTCGAGGCAACGATCACCGGCGAAATCAAGGAACCGGCCGCATCGCGCTTCTACGCGCCATTCGTGACCAAGCCCGGCAACATCGCCGCCGCCGACTGGGCAGCGCTGCAGGCGCGGGCGGTCGCGGTCATCCGCGACAGTGTCAACCCGGCGTACACCAATTACGCCACCTTCTACCGGACCGAATACGCCCCGAAGTGCCGGACGACGATCGGCGCATCGGCGATGCCCGACGGCGCGGCCTATTACGCGTTCAAGGTCCGCGAGCAGACGACGACGACGATGACGCCCGACGAGGTCCATCGGCTCGGCCTGTCCGAGGTCGCGCGCATTCGCGCCGAGATGGACACACTCGTCGCCTCGACCGGGTTCAATGGAGACCGCGCGGCGTACATTACGATGCTGCGGACCAACCCGAAATACTATGCGACGACGCCGCACCAGCTGATGGCGGAGGCGGCCCTTGTCGCGAAGACCGCCGACGGCTGGATGCCCAAGCTGTTCGGCCACCTGCCGCGCCTGCCGTACACCGTCCGCGAGATCCCCGCTGCGAGCGCCGACGGGCAGACGACCGCTTACTACAACGAGGGCAGCGCCAACGCCGGGGTTGCGGGAACCTATTACGTCAACACCACCCACCTCGATCAACGCCCGTTGTTCGAACTTCCGGCGCTGACGTTGCACGAGGCGGTGCCGGGCCACCACAACCAGATCAGCCTGCAGCAGGAAATGGACCTGCCGCCGTTCCGCCGCTACGCGACCTTCTTCACCGCCTTCGTCGAGGGGTGGGGCCTGTATTCGGAGCGGCTCGGGCTCGACATGGGGCTGTACGACACGCCCGAGAAGCAGATGGGGCGGCTGAGCTATGAGATGTGGCGAGCATGCCGGCTGGTGGTCGACACCGGTATCCATTCGAAGGGCTGGAGCAAGGCGCAGGCGGTCAAGTTCATGGCCGACAACACGGCGCTGTCGGCGGCCAATATCGACGCCGAGGTCAATCGCTATATCGCCGATCCCGGGCAGGCGCTCGCGTACAAGATCGGCGAGCTGACGATCCGTCGCTTGCGGACGAAGGCCGAAGCCGAGCTGGGGCCGAAGTTCGATATCCGGGCCTTCCACGATGCCATCCTCGAGCAAGGCGCGATCCCGATGGACCTTCTCGAGGCGCGGATGAATGCGTGGATCACGGCGCATAAAGCCTGACATTTTTGCCGTCGCGGAATATGAACGGCGGCTAACATCGCCGTTCAGGTTCGCGGAAGCAGCCCGGGCGCATACCCTCCCTACGGCCAGCGACTGGGCCGAAAGGGAGACAAGACGATGCTACGCACTTTGGTGACGACCGCGGTTCTGGCGACCGCGCTGACGACCGCGATGGTCCCGGTGGCGGCATCGGCCGACGATCGCGGCTATGGCTGGCACGACGACCGCGGCGATTATCGGGATTATCGCGGCGACTGGCGCGCTCGCGAATGGCAGCGCCGCGAGTATGAGCGCCGTGCCGACTACGAACGGCGCGCCGACTGGCAGCGGTATCATTACCAGCAGGAGCGCGCCTACGGTTACAACGGCGGCTATACGAGCGGCTATTACGTCCAGCCGCAGGGCGGATATTATGAGCGCGAAGCGTACCCGGTCCAGCAGGGCTACGAGCAGGGTTACCGGTGCCATTCGGACGGGACCACCGGCGCGGTGATCGGTGCGATCGCCGGCGGGTTGCTCGGCAACAGCGTCGCCGGTCGCGGGGATCGTACGGCAGGCGCGTTGATCGGCGGCGCGGGCGGCTTGTTCGCCGGCCGGGCGATCGAGCGCAGCGGCAACCGCTGCTAGGCCGCAGCGTGACCTTCACCACGCCATCCCGGCGGAGCCGGGGTGG
>JAYTTV010000231.1:0-4074 GCA_043745075.1 Sphingomonadaceae bacterium | reverse complement strand
CTCGGGTATCGGCACGCCATGAAGCTCGATCACGATCTCGAAACGCTGCTCGGCTATCAGTTGAACCGCGCGCTCCAGGTGATGACGGCGGACGCGCGTCGCGTGCTCGAGCCCGAGGCGCTGACCCCGGCGAAACTTGCGGCGCTGCTCGTCATCCGGGCGAATCCCGGCTGCGACCAGACGGCGCTGGCGCGGGCGCTGAGCATCAATCGGTCGAGCGCGATGAAGCTGATCAACACGCTCGCGGCGTTCGGCTTCGTCGAGCGCCGCCCCGGACGCAACTTGCGGACCAACGCCCTCCACCTGCTTCCCGACGGAGTCGGGCGTCTCGAAGCGATGGTCGCCGCCGTGCGCGAATCGGACCGTGCGATGAGCGCGAGGCTCAGCGCCGCCGAGCGCGCGACGCTCACAGCATTGGTGCGGCGGATCGGACCCGCCCGTCGTCGCGCCGTCGTCGAGCAATAGCCCACAGGGCTTGCATCGGGGCGCGGACTGTATGCTATGCGGACAATCGCAAGCTTAAATACGGGGAGTTCCGGTGGATCAGCAGCACGACGACGAGCGGGCTCCGCTCGCGCTTGACCGGCTCCTGCGACCGCGGTCGGTGGCGATCGTCGGGGCGTCGGACAAGCCGGAATCGCTCGGGGCGTCGGTCCTTGCCAATCTCGAACGGCAGGGCTTTGCCGGACCAATTTATCTCGTCAATCCAAAGCGCAGCGAGATCGCCGGGCGACCGTGCGTGGCCACCGTCGCCGACCTGCCGCCGGGCATCGACACCGCCGTTCTCGCGATTCCCCGGGCGGGGGTGCTCGATGTCATCCGCGGCCTTGCCGCGCGCAGCGTCGGCGCGGCGGTCGTCTTCTCCGCCGGTTTCGCCGAGGACGGGCCGCAGGGGCTCGCCGACCAGGAGGAGATCGGCCGGATCGCGCGCGACGCGAACATGGTCGTCGAGGGACCGAATTGCCTCGGGCTCGTCAACTTCGTCGATCGCGTCTCGCTGACCTTCATCACCATGCCCGAGGCGCGTGCAGCCGGACCGCGCCGGGCCGGGATCGTGTCGCAGTCGGGGGCGATGGCGGCGGTGCTGGCGACGACGCTGATCGCGCGCGAAGTGCCGCTGTCGGCGTATATCTCGACCGGAAACGAGGCCGCGAGCGGGGTCGAGGACTATCTCGCGCACCTCGTTGCATCCTCGGAGACGGCGGTCATCGCAATGGTCGTCGAGCATTTTCGCCGCCCCGCCTCCTTCCTCGCCGCCGCACGGGCGGCGCGGGCTGCCGGCAAGACCATCGTGCTCCTCCATCCCGGCAGCAGCGATGCCGGCGCGGCGAGCGCGGCGACGCATACCGGCGCGATGGCAGGCAGTTATGCGGTGATGAAGGTCCACGCCGCGGCGGCGGGGGTAATCGTCGTCGACTCGCTCGAAGCGCTGGGCGACGTCACCGAAATCGCCGTGCGCTTCGCCGAGCTGCCGCGCGGCGGGGTCGGCATCGTCGCCGAATCGGGGGCGTTGAAGGCAATGCTGCTCGACCTGTCCGAGGCCGTCGCGCTGCGCCTGCCGCCGCTCGGCGACGCCGATAGTCCCGCGTTGCGCGCGGCGTTGCCCGCGTTCGTGCCGGTGTCGAACCCTACCGACATCACCGCGCAGGGGCTGATCGATCCCGGCCTCTATGGGCGGACGATCGCCGCGCTGCTCGGCGACGATCGCATCGACACGGTTCTCGTCACGTTGATCCAGACCGAGCCCGGGACCGCGGGAATCAAGTTCGCCGCTGTCGCCGAGGCGCTCGACGGCGGCGCGATGACCAAGCCCGTCATCGTCGCGGGCGTCGACGAGGGCGGTGAAGTCTCGCCCGCCGACATCGCGCGGTTGCGCGCGCTCGGCGTCCCGTATCTGCCGACCCCCGAACGCGCCGTCCGCGCGCTGGCCCGGATTGTGGGGCGCACCGAGAACGTCGCACCTGTCGCAGTCGGCGGCGAAGGTCTCGCGGGCCTGCCGCCAGCCGGGTCGATCGTGCCCGAATATCGCGCGAAAGAACTGCTCAGCCCATACGGGATCGCCGTTCCTGGGTTCGAGCTGACGCAGACGGTGGCAGCTGCGATCGCCGCCGCCGATCGGCTCGGTTACCCGGTCGTCCTCAAGGCGCAGGCGGCGGCGCTACCGCACAAGAGCGATGCCGGCGGCGTCATCATCGGCCTCGCCGACGCGGCGGCGGTCGCGGCGGGCTGGGAACGGCTCCACGCCAACCTCGCCGCGTCGCGTCCGGGCCTCATCCTCGACGGCGTGCTCGTCGAGGCGTTGGCGGCGAAGGGCGTCGAGCTGATCGTCGGCGCACGCCGCGATCCGGCGTGGGGACCGACATTGCTCGTCGGCTTCGGCGGCGTCGCGGCGGAACTGCTCCACGACGTCGTGCTGCTGCCGCCGGGCCTGTCGCGCACCGAGATCGTCGCCGCGATCCGGACGCTGCGCCTCGCGCCGCTGCTCGACGGTTTCCGCGGCGCACCGGTCTGCGACATCGACGCCGTCGCCGCGATCGTCGAGGCGCTTGGCCGTGTCGTCGGGGCGACCCCGGGCATCACCGAGGTCGACCTCAACCCGGTCGTCGTCTACCCGCACGGCGCGCTGGTGCTCGACGCCCTGATCTCGACGTGAGGGTTACGGAGCGGCGCGGGCCGCCCCGCGCCGCTCCCCGGCTGGCTAGGCCGACTTGTCGAGCTGGTACGATCCGAGCCCGGGCTTGTAGCTCTTCTCGTCGATGAACTGGCGGATGCCTTCCTTGCGCCCCTCGCTCTTGTCGTGGAAGTTCGCCGCCTCCTGCATGCGGACGAGATAATCTTCGGCCTCGTCGTACGTCATCGTGCCGACGCGGCGGACCGCGTCCTTGGCGAACTTGAGCGCGACCGGGTTCTTCTTGAGCAGCAACGCAGCGACCTCGCGGACGCGGGCTTCGAGCCGGTCGCCGGGAACGCTTTCGTTGACCAGCCGCCACGCCGCCGCCTGCTTGCCGTCGATCAGCTCGCCGGTCAGCGTCATCCACATCGCGTCGCGCATCGCCAGCAAGTCGACGACGACCTTGGTCACGCCCCCGCCGGGCAGGATGCCCCAGTTGATCTCCGACAGTCCGAACTGCGCGTCGTCGGCGGCGATGGCGAGGTCGCAGGCGAACAACGGCCCGAAGCCGCCGCCGAAGCACCAGCCGTTGACCATCGCGATCGTCGGCTTCTGGAACCAGCGCAGGCGGCGGAACCAGCCATAGCTCTCGCGCTGCGCCTTGCGCGTGCCCTTCAGCCCCTCTGCCTCGGTCTCGCGGAAATACTCCTTGAGGTCCATGCCCGCCGACCACGCGGTGCCCTCGCCGGTGAGGACGAGAACGCCGACATCGTCACGGAACTCGAGCTCGTCGAGCACCTCCATCATCCGCCGGTTGAGCGTCGGGCTCATCGCATTGCGCTTGTTCGGCCGCGCAAAGGCGACCCACGCGATCCGGTCTTCGACGCGATAGCTAACGGTGTCTTCGGTCATGCGCTGTTTCCTGTCGGCAAAAATTCGGTCGGGATTGTATCAACAGGATACAATAAGCGCGTGCATGTCGACAAGGGCCGACTTGGCGATTTAACGGCCGGCGGAGCCGACTAGCGGCAGGGGACGATCGTCCTCGGTGCCGCTCGCGGTACGAACACCGCGAGATAGATGCCGTCCTCGATCGCCTGCGTCGATTCGCGCGCGAAGCCCATCGCGCCGAGTTCGCACTTAAGCAGCGCCGGCGGCGTGCCGTGATCGCCGGTCGTACGGTCGGCGTCGACGATCGCGACGCGCCCGCCGGGCTTGAGACCGGCGCGGACGCGCCACAGCAAAGCGAACGGCTGGGTGATCTCGTGGTACATGTGGACCATGAGGACGACGTCGGTGCTGCTCCGCGCGAGCCCGACATTGTCGGCGCGGCCAATCGTCGTCGTGACATTGTGCAGCGGTTTGACCCGCCGCGCGAGCTTGTCGACGGTGGCCTCGTCGATATCCTCGGCGATGACGCGGCCCGTCGGTCCGACCGCGCGCGACAGGTGCGGCTCGTAATA
>JAYTTV010000230.1:0-48106 GCA_043745075.1 Sphingomonadaceae bacterium | reverse complement strand
CGAGCGCCGGAGTTACCAGCGGCGAAGTCAGCGGCAGCGGCTCCTGCGCCGTCCGCCGCAGCTTGGCGACTTCGCGCTTGAGCCGGTCGACCTCGTCGGCAAGCGGGCGCATCGCCTCGCGGCTCGCGGCGAGTTCGCGCTGCGCCTGCGCCGCCTCGGTCCGCGCGGCGGCTAGCCCCGCCGTATCGGCGACCGCGGCGACGCGCACCGTCCGCCGGAACACTCGCCCGATCAACAGGCCGAGGACAAGCCCCCCGAGCGCCCACAGCGCGTAGGCGAGGCTGAATTCATACGTCGTGGCCATCGGTTCGCTCCGCAGTCGCGCCTCGCCTGCATGTCCGGCAAAGCGGGTGTCACGTCTCGCCGCACATGCGGCGAACGGGGTGGTTCGACAAGTCCCCGGCTGCTAATCGGGAATGATGACAGTCGCTGCACCGGCTCCCGAATATCGCCTCGACACCGGTGAGCGCCGCCTCGCGATGGCGGCGGTGCTGATCGTGCTGCTGCTGTCGGCGCTCGACCAGACGATCGTGTCGACGGCGATGCCGCGGATCATCGCCGAGCTGCACGGGCTCGAGCGGATCGCGTGGGTCGGCACCGCGTATCTGCTCGCCTCGACCGTCGTCGTGCCGATCTACGGCAAGCTCGGCGACCTATACGGACGGCGGCCGATCCTCGTCTTCGGCGTCGTCGTCTTTCTTATCGGCTCGATGCTCTGCGGACTTGCGGGCGAGTTCGGGTCGCTACCGGTCGTCGGCGACGGCATGAACCAGTTGATCGTCTGCCGCGCGCTCCAGGGGATCGGCGCGGGCGCGCTGACGACGGGCGCGTTCGCGACGATCGCCGACATCGTGCCTCCCGCCGAGCGCGGCAAATACACCGGGCTGTTCGGCGCGATGTTCGGCTTCGCCAGTGTCGCCGGGCCGGTCATCGGCGGCGCGCTGACCGAACACGCGACGACGACGCTGCTCGGCCATATCATCAGCGGTTGGCGCTTCGTCTTCTACGTCAACCTGCCGCTCGGCGCGGTGGCGTTATGGATCCTGCTCAACCGCCTGCCGAACACCGGCGGGCAGGTCGGCGGCGAGCGGCGGGTCGACTGGATCGGCAGCGGGCTGATCCTGCTGACCTTCGTGCCGCTGTTGCTCGCGCTGACATGGGGCGGCCACGCTTATGCCTGGACGTCGCCAGTGATCGTGGCGATGCTCGGTGGCGCGGTCGCCGGGCTCGTCGTGCTGTTACTCTACTCGCGAAACAAGGATCACGCCGTCGTACCGCTCGGGCTGTTCGCCAACCCGGTTTTCGCGCGCGGCAATCTCGCGCTGTTCATCATCAATGTCGCCTTCATGGGCATCGTCATGTTCCTGCCGCTGTATCTGCAGGTCGCGCGCGGGGTGACGGCGACCGCGAGCGGGTTCGCGCTGCTGCCGCTGATGGGGGGCGTCCTGACCGGCAGCGTCATCTCGGGGCGGGTCGCGAGCACGACGCGGCAGTACAAGCCAGTCCTCGTCGCGGGCGGGATCCTCAGCCTCGTCGGGGTCGCGCTTTTGCTTCAGGTCGGCCCGGAAACGTCGGGCGATGCGCTGCTGCTGCGCCTCGCGGTGCTCGGCCTTGGCATGGGGCCGGCGATGGGCATGTTCACGCTGGCGATCCAGAGCGCGGTCGAGCCGCGCCGCGTCGGCGTCGCCACCGCGTCGGCGCAGTTCTTCCGCCAGATCGGGTCGACGATCGGCGTCGCGCTGTTCGGCGCGATCTTGACCAACACGCTGACCGCCGAACTGCCGCGCCGCGCCCCCGATCTCGTCCGCGCCGGGACTGTCGACATGAGCCATGCGCAGGCGCTGGCGATGGACCCGGCGGCGCTCAGGACCACCCTCGCCGCGAGCGGGGTGACCGATCCGACCCGTGTCGCGCGGACCGGCGACGGCATCCGCGCGAGCTTTTCGGCGGCGATCCTCGGGCTGTTCCCGATCAGCGCGATCCTGTTCCTCGGCGCGTTCGTCGTCACCCTAGCGGTCCCCGGGCGACGGCTGCGCGGGCGCGAGGAGATGGGCGAGATGATCGCGATCGAAGCCGGTGCCCCCGCCGAATGAGTGGCCTCGCGCGGCGTCGCGCCCTTCCGCCCGGCGGCACGACCGAACTCCGGGCGATGCGCGACGGCTGGCGGCTGCGGTCGATCGCATGGCCGGTGACGTCACCCGGGCGCGGGTCGATCCTGTTCATCGGCGGGCGCGGCGACTTCGTCGAGAAATACGCCGAGAGTTATTGGCACTGGCGCGACCGCGGCTTCGGCCTCGCGGCGTTCGACTGGCGCGGGCAGGGCCTGTCGGGGCGGCTCGGCGACACGCCCGACAAGGGGCATTCGACCGGTTTCGACATCCTCGTCGCCGATCTCGGCGAGCAGGTCGCGTGGTTCCGCGAACGCCTGCCGCCGCCGCATTTCGCCGTCGCGCATTCGATGGGCGGGCACCTGCTGCTCCGGCACCTGAGCGCGAACCCCGGCTCGCTCGACCGCGCGGTGCTGCTGTCGCCGCTGATGGGCATGGTCGCCGCGCCGGTCGGGCCGTGGCTCGCGCGCATCATCGCGACGGTCCAGGTCGCGCGCGGCAAAGCGGGGGACTATGCCCCCGGCGCGGGTCCGGCGCAGACGAGCGACGCGGTGCGCGCGCGGCGGTTGAGTGGCGACCCCGACCGCGTCGCCGACGAGGGGTATTGGGTCGAGCACGACCCCGGCTTGCGGATCGGCGGCGTCACCAACGGCTGGCTCGCCGCCGCCTTCGCCTCGCTCGGTGCACTGACCGCGCGCGGCGTTCTCGAACGGGTGACGACCCCGCTGCTGATCCTGACCGCGGCGAACGACCGGCTGGTCGACAGTGCGGCGGCGGCGCGGCTGGCGAAGCGGCTGCCGCACGGGCGGGTCGAGGTCATCCCCGGGGCGGCGCACGAACTATTGCGCGAGGCCGATGCGATCCGCGACCCGGTCCTCGCCCGCATCGATGGGTTCCTCGCATGACCAAGCACTATGACATCGCCATCGTCGGCGCCGGGATCGCCGGGGCGAGCCTCGCTTACTTTCTCGGGCAGCACGGCGCGGGGTCGATCGTCCTGCTCGAGGCCGAGGACACGCCGGGCTATCACACCACCGGGCGCTCGGCGGCGTTCTGGGAGCCGACCTACGGCGGGGCCGGTGTCGTCCCGCTGTCGGCGGCGAGCCGCGCCTTCTTCGATGCACCGCCGCCGGGTTTCGCCGCCAACCCGCTGCTGAGCCCGCGCGGCGCGCTCCATATCGCCGCCCCGGGAGAGGATGACGCGCTCACCGCACTCGCTGCCGACTTCGACGGCTTCGGCGTCGAGACGCGGGCCGTCGATGCGGCGGCGATGGCGGCGAATTACCCGATCGTCGGCGGCGGCTGGGAGCGCGCCGGGCTGCTGGAACCCGATTGCCATGATATCGACGTGGCGGCGTTGCATGCGGGGTTCCTTGCGGGGGCGAAGCGCGCGGGCGCCATGCTGGTGTGCAGCGCGCGGGTCGAGGGAGTGGAACGATTTAGCGCGGACGACCTCCGCGAGCACCTCCCCTCCCCTTCAGGGGAGGGACCGGGGGTGGGGGAGTCACCACAGGCGAACCGGCTGAGAGAGCCCCACCCCCGGGCCGGCGCAAGCGCGCCGTCTCTCGTCCCTCCCCTGAAGGGGAGGGGAAGCGACAACTGGCACATTGCGACCACCGCCGGTGACTTCACCGCCCGCATCCTCGTCGACGCCGCAGGTGCATGGGGCGACCACCTTGCCGCGCTCGCCGGGGCGGCCCCGCTCGGCCTGACCCCGTTGCGGCGGACGATGGTCGTGCTCGATGTCGACCCTGCCCCGCCCGCCGACCTGCCGGTCGTGTTCGACGCCGCAGGAAGCTTCTACTTCAAGCCCGACGGCGGGCGCCTGTGGCTGTCGCCGCACGACGAGATCGCCGATGTCGCCCGCGATGCCGCGCCCGAGGAGCTCGACATCGCCGTCGCGATCGACCGCTTCGAGCGCGCCACGACCGCGCGGGTCCGCCGGGTCGAGCGGAGCTGGGCGGGGCTGCGGACCTTCTCGCCCGATCGCAACCCGGTTTACGGTTTCGACACCGACGTCCCCGGATTCTTCTGGTGCGTCGGGCAAGGCGGCTTCGGCATCCAGACCGCCCCGGCGGCAGGCGACCTCGCCGCGCGAGCGCTGCTTGGACTGCCGCCGGGGCCGGTCGACCCGGCGGCGTACCGGCCGGGGAGGCTGCGCTAGCAACGAGCGAGAATTCGCTGTCCTACACCCGTGCCGCGCACGTAGCGTCGGCGGTTCGAGTCGCCTCCGGGCGGCGTTTGCTCTTTCTCATCGTCAGCCGATCGAAATCACCCGCCCGGGCGTGCGCAAGCCGCGTGGCCCGCGAGGCCGGAAAATGAAAATCAATGTCCAATACACTGAACTTCGTGTGACCTTTCAGCCCGCGTAAACAAAGCCATTGGGGTCAAGTCACTCAATTTATTCAGCGCCCCACGAGCCAGTTCGCGATGTTGACCGCGTAGCGCTGCGCCGACGCAAGCGCCGCCGGGTCGGTCGCGATGCCGGTCCCCGGCGCTTCGGTGACGAAGCTGGGGCTGCCGGTCGCGGGGTCCCAGTTATAGTCGGCGAAGTGGTGGAAGGTGCTCGCCGCGATCGCCGGGCCGCCGCTGTCGTCGCGCTCGAACGCGACCGCGAGGTTGAAGCGCTGGCCGGTCGAAAGGCTGGTGCCGGTGGGGATGACGTGGGCCGACGGCTCGTCGGCGGGCGCGCCGACCCCGCCCTCGTGGGGATGCGCGGGCAGGCGGTCGACGCCGTCGATGACCGGGTGGCGCGGCCCCTCGACCGCGATCCGCTGCCAGTCGCCGTTCGCCCCCGAATGATAGTTCGGCGACAGGATGTCGGTCGTCACCGTGTCGTCGGCGGCGTGCCGTGCCGCGTCGGGGTCGGGGTTCTTCGAGTGGAAATAATGCGCCTTGCCGACCCCGCCGAGGTCGCACACCGACGAGCCGAGATCCATGTGGTCGCGGGTGACCAACAACCCGCGCCCGCCGCGCCGGAAGCGGCTGATCGCGGCGCAGTCGTCCCTGGTCAGCCCGTCACCGGTATCGACCGCGAACAGTCACGCCGCATCGAAGTCGCTCGTATCGAGGGTCGACAGCACCGAGTCGGGGGCGGGCAGCGGGTCGCGGTCGCGCGCGACGACGTCGAAGCCCTCGCTGCGGAGGAGCTCGGCGAGCTTGCTGAAGCGGACGATCCCCCAGTCGTCGACCGGGGTCGCGATCGTCGTCTGGAGCAAGACCTTGGGTCGTTTCGGCATCGTTCGTCTCCCGGCTGGCTGCGCTCATATGGCGCTCAGGGAGGATCGCGCTAGGGAGTGGCCGAGGCTTTCGAGCGCGATGCCGCCGCGATCGCGGTGTTGGCGAGTGCGTCGGCGCGCTCGTTGTCGGGGTCGCCCGAGTGGCCCTTGACCCAGCGCCAGTCGACCTGATGCGGCTTGGCGGCAGCGAGCAGCGACTGCCACAGGTCGACGTTCTTGACCGCGCTGCCATCGGCGGTCCGCCAGCCGCGCTTCTGCCAGCCGTGGACCCACTTCATGATGCCGTCGCGGACATAGGCGCTGTCGGTGGTGAGGACGACGCGGCACGGCTTGGTCAGCGCTTCGAGGGCGCGGATCGCCGCGGTCAGCTCCATCCGGTTGTTGGTGGTCAGCGGCTCCGCCCCCATCAGCTCGCGCTCGACGGTCCCCATCCGCAGGATCGCGCCCCAGCCGCCGCGCCCCGGGTTGCCCTTGCACGCGCCATCGGTGGCGATGACGACGCGCGGCGCGTCGCCGTTAGCGGACGTCGCCACGCTCAGGCGCCGAACAGCTCGGCGTGGGTCGCGCCGCGGTACCACATCAGCCGCCGGGCGAAGGCCATCGGGTCCTTCTTCGTCACCAGCGCCTCAGCGGGGGTGGTGATCCAGTCATAGGCGCGGCTCAGCGTGAAGCGCAGCGCCGCCCCCCGGCACAGGGTGGCGAAGGCGGCAACCTCGGCCGGGGTCAGCGCGTGCTCGCTGCGGTAGCCGGCGAATAGCGCCGCCGCGATCGCGGGATGGTAGCGTCGGCCATCGGCGGAGAAGCACCACGCCGCGTGCATCACGGCGAGGTCGTAGGCGCGGATGTCGGTGCAGGCGAAGTAGAAGTCGATCAGCCCGCTGACCTTGCCGCCGAGCAGCAGGACGTTGTCGGCGAACAGGTCGGCGTGGATCGTCGAGCGGTCGAGCGACGTCGGCCAGCGCGCCGCGAGCGCGCCAAGTTCCTCCTCGACGATCGTCGACAGGCCGGGCGACACCGCACCGAAGCGGTCGCCGATCGCGCCGGTCAGGCGACGCCAGCCCGACGGGCCGTGCTCGTTGTCGCGGACGAGGGTGAAGTCGGTCAGCGCCCGGTGCATCGCCCCCATTGCCGCCGCGGTCGCAAACGCGTCGATCGGCGTCGGCATCGTCACCGAGACGCCGGGGACATATTCGATCAGGCATGCCGGGCGGCCGCACAGCATCTGTAGGATGCGCTCGCCGCGGTCGGGGATCGGCCGCGGCACCGGCATCCCCTTGTCGGCGAGGTGGGTCGTCAACGCGAGGAAGTACGGCAGGTCGGCGGCTTCGATCCGGTCCTCGTACAGCGTCAGGAAGTATCGGCTGCCACGATCGGTATCGAGGACGAAGTTCGAATTCTGGACACCTTCGGCGATGCCCTTGAAGCTCGTCGCGGTGCCGACGTCGTAGCGGTCGAGGAAACCGGCCAGCGCCTCGGCCGAAACCGGTGTGAAGACTGCCACTACCCTTGCCCCCGCACGAGGGCCGCATCAGGCATGCAGCGCTCGCGGCAGCTTGAACACGACGTCCTCGACCGCGCTGGTGACCTCTTCGATCGAGGTTTCGAAACGGGTCGCAAGCAACGTCATCAACTCCTGAACCAGCACTTCGGGGGCCGACGCCCCCGCCGTGACTCCAACCGTCGCAACATCTTGGAACCATGTCCAGTCGAGTTCGGCAGCGCTAGGAATCAGGTAAGCACGAGTTCCCGACCGCTCGGCGACTTCGCGCAGCCGCTGCGAGTTCGACGAGTTGACCGCGCCGATGACCAGCATCAGGTCGCAATCCGGCGCGATCACCTTGACCGCCGCCTGCCGGTTCGACGTGGCATAGCAGATATCCTCGCCTTTCGGCCCGACGATCTCGGGGAAACGCCGCTGGAGTTCGGCGACGATCGCCGCGGTATCGTCGACCGACAACGTCGTCTGGGTGAGGAAGCCGACATTGGCGGGGTCGACGACGGTGACGGCGGCGGCAGCGTCGAGCGTCTCGATCAGCGTCATCGTTCCCGTCGGGACCTGACCGAAGGTGCCGATCACCTCGGGATGGCCGCAATGCCCGATGAACAGGATGTGCCGTCCCGCCTCGACGAGTCGCTCGGCCTGGCGGTGGACCTTGGAGACGAGCGGGCACGTCGCGTCGAGATAGTTGAGGCCGCGCGCCGCCGCCTCGGCCGGCACCGCCTTGGGCACGCCGTGGGCCGAAAACACGACCGGCACGCCGTCGGGAACCTCGCTCAGCTCCTCGACGAAGACCGCGCCCTGGCGCTTCAACGCGTCGACGACATGGGCGTTGTGGACGATTTCGTGGCGGACATAGACCGGTGCGCCGAAGCGGGCGATCGCCCGCTCGACGATCGTGACGGCGCGGTCGACCCCGGCGCAAAAGCCGCGTGGGGCGGCGATAATGACGCGTAAAGGCGGCAGCCGCCGGAACGAAGGCGCGATATTCATTGGGGAAGCCCTTTACGCCATCGCCCGACCCGGCACCATAACTTGTACACGCAGGGGACGAATTCTATGATACGGCCAATCGTCGCGAAGGGTTTCCATTTGTCCACACTGCGTGTTGCCGGCGTTGTCGCGTTTGTCCTGCTCGCGGGGTGCCAGAAGAATCAGCTGCTCGTGAAGCGCTCGGTCTGCCCGGCGGTCGCGGTCCCGAACTATACCGGCGACCTGACGATGTTCGCCAATGGCGGCACCGCGGCGAGCGATATCGACGTCGTCGCGGCGATCACCAACGTTCGCGGCAACTGCGACGAAGCCGCCGACCGGCTTGGGACCGGGGTCACCTTCGACATCCTCGCGCGGCGCAATTCGGCGGCCGGTGCACGGTCGGTGTCGCTGCCGTTCTTCGTCAGCGTCGTCCAGGGCGGAAACCTCATCGTGTCGAAGCAGGTCGGCGCGGTGACGGTGAACTTCGCCGACGGGCAGCTTCGTGCCCAGGCGTCGGCGGCGGCGCATGCCGACGTCTCGCGCGCTGCGGCGACGCTCAACGACGCGATGCAGAAGAAGATCAACCGCGTCCGCAAGCCCGGCGATCTCGATGCCGCGACCGATCCGCTGGCCGATCCCGAGGTCAAGGCGGCGGTCCGCGCGACGACCTTCGAGGTGCTCGTCGGCTTCCAGCTGAGCGACGACGCACTGGCGTACAATGCCGCGAAGTAGTGGCCTGAAATAAGAGTTGTGCGCCGCAGCACGTTGCGGCACATCTAGCGCGTCGTCGGGTTTCGGCCCGGCACACGCGCGGGAGAGTGTGGCGCAGGCCACCGCCGAAGGAGCAACCGCCCCCGGAATCTCTCAGGCCCCCGGACCGCGCGGGTGCGTTAGCGACGATCTGGAAAGCGGGCGTGTCTTCGGGCGCGTTCCACCGAAGGGGTAAGCCGGGTCCGACCCGGTCAAAGCTCTCAGGTGCAAGTGACAGACGGGGGCACGGCTGGCGGTTTTCGCCTGCTGGACTCTGTCGCGAGCTGCCGCATGGACGAAGCCGTCGCCCTTTTGCCCCTCGATGCCCTCCACCGCGAACTCGGCGGGCGGATGGTGGCGTTCGCGGGCTATGCGATGCCGATCCAGTACGACGGGATCATCGCCGAACATAATTGGACGCGGAGCGCCGCCGGGCTGTTCGATGTCAGCCACATGGGCCAGCTGACGCTCCCGCTCGACGCCGATGTCGCGCTCGAGGCGGTGCTGCCGGGCGACATTACCGGGCTGCGCGAGGGCTGCCTGCGCTATTCGATGCTGCTCACCCCGAGCGGCGGTATCCTCGATGACCTGATGGTGACGCGGCGGAGCGGCGACCTGTATCTCGTCGTCAACGGCGCGACGAAGACCGCCGACATCACGCATCTGGCGATGAGCGGCCTGACAGTCAGCCACCGCGAGGACCTTGCGCTGCTCGCGCTGCAGGGGCCGAAGGCGGTCGACGCGCTCGACCGGCTCGTTCCCGGAGTCGCCGGCCTGAGCTTCATGCGTGCGGCGGAATTCATGTGGTCGGGCACTCCGCTGTGGATCAGCCGGTCGGGCTATACCGGCGAGGACGGTTTCGAGATTTCGATCTCCGCAAGCGCGGTCGAATCGCTGGCCCGGGCGCTTCTCGCCGAGCCCGAGGTCAAGCCCGTCGGGCTCGGCGCGCGCGACTCGCTGCGGCTCGAGGCGGGGCTGCCGCTGTATGGCCACGACCTGACCCCCGACATCAATCCTGTCGAGGCGAACCTCGCCTTCGCCATCTCGAAGCGCCGCAAGACCGAGGGCGGCTTTCCCGGCGCGGCGATCATCCTCGATCAGCTGTTCAACGGCGCCGCCCGCAAGCGCGTCGGCCTGCGGATCGACGGCCGCCAGCCGGTCCGCGAGGGCGCGACGGTCGTCGTCGACGGCGCCACGGTTGGGCAGGTCACCAGCGGCGGCTTCGGCCCGGCGTTGGGCGCGCCGATCGCGATGGCATACGTCCCCGCCGCGCTCGCCGCCGACGGCACCGCGCTCCACGTCGACGTCCGCGGACGTCTGCTGGCGGCGACCGTCGTGCCGATGCCGTTCTTCCCCAAATCCTACGTCCGCCAACCCCTTGCCAAAGCTGGAGCCGCGCAATGACCCTGTACTTCACCACCGATCACGAATGGGTCTCGGTCGAGGGCGACGCCGGCACCGTCGGGGTCACCGACTACGCACAGGGCCAGCTCGGCGACGTCGTCTTCGTCGAGATCCCGGCGGCGGGGACGACCGTGACGAAGGGCACCGCCGCTGCGGTCGTCGAGTCGGTCAAGGCCGCGTCGGACGTCTTCACCCCGGTGTCGGGAACGGTGACCGAGGCGAACGCTGCGCTGACCGAGGACCCCGCGCTGGTCAACACCGCTCCGGAGACCGGCGGCTGGTTCTTCAAGCTGACGCTGTCCGATGCGTCCGAGCTCGACGCGTTGATGGACGAAGGCGCGTACAAGACCTTCGTGGCCAGCTTGTGATCGCCACCGACACCGCCCAGCCGTGGAGCGCCGCCGACTACGCGACCAACGCGCACTTCGTCCCGGCATTTGGCGCGCCGGTCGTCGCGCTGCTCGACCCGCAGCCGGGTGAGCGCATCCTCGATCTCGGCTGCGGCGACGGCGTGCTGACCGAGAAACTGGTTGCCGCCGGTGCCTCGGTCCTCGGGGTCGACGCCGATGCGGACATGCTCGACGCGGCGCGAAAGCGCGGGCTCGATGTCGAACAGGTCGACGGGCAGGCGCTAGATTTCGCGGCCGAATTCGATGCCGTCTTCACCAACGCCGCACTCCACTGGATGCCCGACCAGGCGGCAGTCGCGGCGGGCGTTTTCAGGGCGTTGAAGCCCGGCGGGCGCTTCGTCGGCGAATGCGGCGGCTTCGGTAATATCGCCGCGATCCGCGCCGGCATTCGGGCGATGATGCTCGTCCACGGCCACGCCGTGCCGCCGGTCGAGGCGCAGGTCTACCAGACCGCCGCCGAGTATACAGCCGTGCTCGAAGCGGCCGGCTTCACCGCGGTCCACGCCGAGATCATCCCGCGCCCGACGCCGCTCGCCACCGGTATCACCGGCTGGCTCAAGACGTTCCGCTCGGGCTTCCTCGATAACTTCGGCATCGACCGGGCGCATCAGGATGGCTTTGCCGAGGAGGTCGAGGAGTTCCTGCGACCGATGCTGTGCGACCATGCCGGCAACTGGGTCGGCGACTACATCCGCCTGCGCTTCCGCGCGTCCAAGCCAGCTTGAGGTGAACTGATGCGCTACCTGCCCCATACCGAAGCCGACCGGCGCGACATGCTCCGCGTCATCGGCGCCCCTGACATCGACGCGCTGTTCGCCGACGTTCCCGTCGCCGCCCGGCTCGACGCGCCGATCGCCGGTCTGACCGCCCACATGCCCGAGATGCAGGTCGAGCGGCACCTCGGCGCGATGGCGGCGAAGAACATGACCGCGAGCGGCGGGCCGTTCTTCCTCGGCTGCGGCGCGTACAAGCACCATGTTCCCGCGAGCGTCGACCATATCATCCAGCGCGGCGAGTTCCTGACGAGCTACACCCCGTACCAGCCCGAGATCGCGCAGGGGACGCTCCAGGTCCTGTTCGAATTCCAGACGCAGGTCGCGCGACTGCTCGGGATGGAGGTCGCCAACGCCTCGATGTACGACGGCTCGACCGCGATGACCGAGGCGGTGTTCATGGCGCGCCGCATCACCCGCCGGAAGCTGGCGCGTGTGTCGAGCGGGGTCCATCCGCATTACACCGGCGTGCTCAAGACCTTGACCCGCTTCACCGACGACGAGCTGGTCACCCGCACCCCCGACTTCACGCCCGAAGACGACCTCGCCGCCCTCGCGGCTGCGGTCGATGGCGACACGAGCTGTGTCGTCGTCCAGAATCCGAACATCTTCGGCCATGTCACCGACCTGTCGCCGCTCGCCGCCGCATGCCATGCCGCCGGGGCTCTGCTGATCGTTGTCGTCACCGAGGTCGTGTCGCTCGGGCTGATCCGCTCACCCGGCGAGATGGGGGCCGACATCGTCGTCGCCGAGGGCCAGTCGATCGGCAACGGGCTCAACTACGGCGGACCTTACCTCGGCTTGTTCGCGTGCCGCGAGAAGCATGTGCGGGCGATGCCGGGGCGGCTGTGCGGCGAGACGGTCGATGCCGATGGGCGGCGGGGCTTCGTGTTAACGCTGTCGACCCGCGAGCAACACATCCGGCGCGAGAAGGCGACGTCGAACATCTGCACCAACTCGGGGCTCTGCGCGCTGGCGTTCACCGTGCATATGAGCCTGCTTGGTGAAAGCGGACTGCGCAAGCTCGCGGCGCTCAACCATGCGCGAGCGGTGCAGCTTGCCGAACGGCTGGGACGTATCCCCGGCGTCGAGGTCGTTACGACGAACTTCTTCAATGAGTTCACTTTGCGCCTTCCGGTCGAGGCGCGGCCCGTCGTCCGCAAGCTCGCCGACAGGGGCATCCTTGCCGGGGTGTCGCTGGGGCGGCTGTTCCCCGGGGTCCACGACCTCGAACGCGGGCTGGTCGTGGCGGTCACCGAGACCGCGACCGACGCCGACATGGATGCTTTCGAAGACGCTCTCGACGAGGTGCTGGCATGACGACTTACACCGGTAACCGCGCGCTGATGCTCGAGGAGCCGCTGCTGTTCGAGAAAGGCGCGGTCGATCGCTGCGGGGTCGACCTGCCCGATGTCCCCGTCGTCGCTACCCGCCTTGGCGGTCTCGAACGCCACCGCGAAATCGGCCTCCCCGGCCTCAGCGAGCCCGACACCGTCCGCCACTTCACCCGGCTGAGCCGCCAGAATTATGCGATCGACATGGGCATCTTCCCGCTTGGAAGCTGCACGATGAAGCATAATCCGCGGTTGAACGAGAAGATGGCCCGCCTCCCCGGGTTCGCCGACATCCACCCGCTCCAGCCGGTCGACACCGTCCAGGGTGCGCTCCAGTTGATCGACGAGCTGGCGACGTGGCTGAAAAAGCTGACGAACATGCCCGAGGTGGCGATGTCGCCAAAGGCCGGGGCGCACGGCGAACTCTGCGGGATGCTCGCGATCCGCGCCGCGCACGATGCCCGGGGCGATAGCCGCAAGGTCGTCCTCGTCCCTGAAAGCGCGCACGGCACGAACCCGGCGACTGCCGCCTTTTGCGGCTATGCGGTCGAGAACATTCCGGCCAACGCCGCCGGCCGCGTCGACCTTGCCGCGCTGGCCGCCCGCTTGGGCCCCGACATCGCGGCGGTGATGATCACCAACCCCAACACCTGCGGGCTGTTCGAACCCGACATGATCGCGATCTGCGACGCGGTCCACGCGGCAGGCGCGTACGTCTATTGCGACGGGGCGAACTTCAACGCGATCGTCGGGCGCGTCCGCCCCGGCGACCTCGGCATCGACGCGATGCACATCAACCTCCACAAGACCTTTTCGACTCCGCATGGCGGCGGCGGTCCGGGATCGGGGCCGGTGGTGTTCTCGGCGGCGCTCGCCCCGTTCGCGCCGCTGCCGTTCGTCCGCAAGGTCCGCGACAAATACGAACTTGTCGAGGAGGCGCAGGCGCAGGCGCTCGCGTCGAGCGACCACGATTTGAGCTTCGGGCGGATGGTCGCGTTCCACGGCCAGATGGGCATGTTCGTCCGCGCTTTGAGCTATATCCTCAGCCACGGTGCCGACGGGCTGCGGCAGGTCGCCGAGGACGCCGTCCTCAACGCCAACTACATCCTGCGCAGCCTGCAGGACGTCTACACCGCGCCGTTCGCCGATGCCGGGCCATGCATGCACGAGGCGCTGTTCAGCGACGACTTCCTCGAGGGGACGGGGCTGACCACGCTCGACCTCGCCAAGGCGATGATCGACGAGGGCTTCCACCCGATGACGATGTATTTCCCGCTGGTGGTCCACGGCGCGATGCTCGTCGAGCCGACCGAAACCGAGAGCAAGGCGAGCCTTGACCAGTTGATCGGCGCGATGCGGTCGATCGCGAGCCGGATGCTGGCCGAGCCCGCTGCGATCTTCAAGGAGCTGCCGCGCTTCGCCCCGCGCCGCCGCCTCGACGAGACTGCCGCCGCGCGCAAGCCGGTGCTGACGTGGCGCGAGCCCGTGGTGTCGATCGCAGCGGAATAGCGCAGTCGCTGCCGAGCGGCGAAATCGACAGCAGCGTCGTCGATTTCGCAACGGTCAGCCGGTTCGACGCGCGCGAAATCGAAAATTCCGTTTCGGGTCAACATCGGACGGCGTGATATCGTGTAGAAACTGTGTACCCGTAACGAAAACGACCGAATTCGATATCTATCGCGCCGTAAACGACCCGAAATGGATCGGGTGGGCGGCTGTATGTCCGGTGTGCGTCGCCCGTTCAGGCGATTGCTCTATCTTCTGGGAGTACGAACGCGCACAGTGATACGCGAAGGTATTTCCTGATGAAGATTACACAGTCGTCCGCGAGCAATCTGCTCCTCCGGAATATGCCCCCGGATGACTATGCGTTGCTTGAGGCAGATCTCGTCCGCATCCCGCTCCCGGTCGGGTTGCGCCTCCACGAGGCGCGCCAGCCGATCACCCGGGTCTATTTCCCCGAGGACGGTCTCGTGTCGATCGTCGCGGTGACGCCTGCCGGCAAGCAGTGCGAGGTCGGGGTGTTCGGCCGCGAGGGCATGTCGGAAACCGCGACCGTGCTCGGCACCGACAACGCGCCGTACGAGGCCTATGTCCAAGTCAGCGGCGTGTCGGCGCTGATCCTGCCGGTCGAGTCGCTGACCGCGGCCTTCGACGCGAGCCGGACGCTACGGCGGCATTTGTTGCGCTACTGCCAGGCGATGATGATCCAGCTGTCGAGCTCGATCGCGGCGGCGGGGCTGACGATCCCGCAGCGGCTCGCGCGCTGGCTGCTGATGGCGCACGACCGGGCGCCGGCCAACGATATCGGCCTGACGCATGAATTCCTGTCGAAGATGCTCGGCGTCCGCCGCGGCGGCGTCACCATCGCGCTGCAGGCGCTGACCGCCGCCGGGCTCATCGCGACAAGCCGGTCAGTGATCGCGATCCGCGACCGCGCCGGGCTCAAGAAGCTCGCCGGCGACGGCTATGGGCTCGCGGAAAGCGAATATACGCGGTTGATCGGCAAGCCGCTCGAACGCGCCGGACCAGTCAACATGCGCGATTCGATTCTGATTAGAAACCACGACTGACCCTCGGCATCGGCGATTTCGGCGTGCCGGAATCGCGCGATTATGCCAGGAAAGCCGAACGATCCGGGTCGGCAACCGGCTTGGCAGCGCCCGATGTCATCGGCCGAGTCAATGCAGGCACTCTTGGGGAGAGACTATGGATATGTATCTCGGCATGGTTCAGCTGTTCGCGCTGACCTTCGCTCCGCAGAACTGGATGCTGTGTGATGGCACGACGCTCCAGATCAACGGCAACCAGGCGTTGTTCGCGCTGATCGGAACGACCTTCGGCGGCGATGGCGTCGCGACGTTCGTGCTACCCGACCTCCGCGGCAAGCAACCACTTGCGGGGCTGCATTATTGCATCTGCACGCAGGGCATCTTCCCCTCGCGCCCCTGATCCGCGACGGTCGCGGCCGGTCAGGCCGCGGCGCGTCCGGGATCATACGCGAGCGATGCCTTGGCGACGTCGAGCGGCATCGGGCGCCCGAGGTAATAGCCCTGCGCCAGCTCGATCCCGAGGGTCCGCAACGTCGCCAGTTCGCTCGCCGTCTCGACCCCCTCGGCGATCAGCTGGCTGCCGATGTCGCGGGCGAAACCGACGATTGCCCCGGTCAACGCCTGCCGGGCCTGATCCCCGTCGATGTTGCGGGTCAAATGCATGTCGAGCTTGATCAGGTCGGGACGCAGGTCGAGAATATGGTGGAGGCTCGCATAGCCCGCACCGGCGTCGTCGACCGCGAGCCGCAGCCCGGACCGGCGCAGGGCACCCAGCGCCTGCGTCATCGCCGGATAGTCGGCGATCAGGTCGTGCTCGGTGACTTCGAGGACGATCCGCTCGATCGGGAAGCCGGCAAGCGCGGCATCGAGTTCGCCGCTCAGCAGCGTGGCGGGCGACGCGTTGACCGCGAGGTAGACGGTGTCGGGCAGCGCTCCGAGGCCGGCGAGACCCTGCCGGATTGCGGCAATTTCGAGTGCCGTACCAAGCCCGGCGGCGGCCGCCTCGGCGAACCATGTATCGGGACCGCGCTGCGGCAACGGCGCAAACCGGGCCAGACATTCGAAGCCGATGGTCGTTTCGATCGCGAGATTCCGAATCGGCTGATACACCATCGTCATCGCGTCATCAGACATCGCGGCGCTAATGCGGTCGCGGCGATCGTCTGCAAGAGCCTTCGCCGCATGCTCGCGGTTGATCTCGAACTCGGCGAGATCGGCGAAGACACGCAACGTAGCGAGGTCGCGTTGCGACAGCGTCTGGTCGGCCACCCGCCCAAGGCAGCAGAACATTCCGTACGTACTGCCGTCGGCGCGGCGGAGCGGCACACTCATGTGCTTGCCGATCGGGATCGCCGAAGTGATCGGCATCGAGACCGCGAGCGGCTCGGCCGCAGTGTCGGGCATCAGTTCGGGCAACCGCCCGGCAAGAATATGGCCGCAGTAAACGTCATCGAGCGAATGCGAGTCGCCGGGCTTGGCGAGATCGGCGAGGCCGGGCGCGTCGACCGTCCGGAACACGCTTCGGTCACCGACGAATTCGGACACATAGGCGACGTCCATGCCGAGATGCTCGCGGATCGAGCATAAGGCGCGCGCGCGACGATATCACCGCCGTAACCGGCGGAGGGGACGCGTCCGGCGATCATCTCGACATGTCTTTCGAGCATTCGTCCGGTCTCCGCAGAGAGTGCTGATACGGTAACGTACCGAACAGCTCGATGTATCCCTCCGTGGTCGCACCGACCGCAAAAGCCGATACGATGAATATCTGCGCAAATGCGCCCCACCCGGTCAATCGGCGACCGAATCGTCGCTAGGCTCGGGCAAGTAGCGAATTTTACGACCGACTTCGGTGACCGATCCGGGTGTGGTTATGTATCTTGCGATTTGCTTCACGTCGGCGCGCGCCTGCAGTAGCCGGATCGCGGCAATCGGGCCGCCGTGCGCGACGATGACGACGCGGTCACCATCGGGCAGCCGCGACCATGCCCGCGCTGCCCGGTCGACGAGCTCGCGCGTCGTCTCCCCGCCGCCCGGTCGGAAACTGTCGGGCGCGGTCAGCATGCCGTCCATCGCCGCGCCGGTCTCCCGCCAGATCGCGTGCCAGCTCCGCCCCTCCCACGCGCCGAAGTCGCGCTCGCGCCAGTCGCGGTCGACCGTTGGCACGATGCCGAGCCGCGCACCGAGCCCGATGGCGAGCGCCGCCGCCCGCCGCGATCCCGAATGGACGATCGTGTCGACCGGCTCGGTCCATCCATCGACGAGGTCGCGCGCGGCGCGGCTCCCGGCGCGGCTCAGCCCCATGTCGCTGTATCCGTAGCAGCGCCCATGCCACGCCCGCGCGACCTCGGTATGGCGGACGAGCAGGACGCGGCGCACGGTCAGGCAGTGGCGGCGAGGAGGAGCATGAGCTGCCCGGCGTACGCCGCGAAGCCGAGACAATCGCCGGTGCTGCCGCCGATCCGCCGCAGCAGCAGCGCCCGGAACCACATCAGGAACAGCGCGGCGGTGACGATCGCGGCGACCAGCGCCAGCGGGCGGTCGACCGCGAACCATGCCAGCCCCGGCAGCGCGAGCAACACCGCGACGGCGACATCGCTCCCCCCGATCGCCGCGCCGATGTCCTTGGCCAACCCGGTCCCCGCCGCCGCCGGAGGGATGACCGCCATCGCCGCGACGACGAGCAGCCGCCCGAAGGTTGCCGATGCGACGATCGCGACGGTCGCGATTCCCGGGTCGAGCCCGACGATCGCTGCCGCGCGCAGCCCGACCGCGAGGATCAGCCCGAGCGCGCCATAGCTGCCGATGCGGCTGTCCTTCATGATCGCGCGGACGTGATCGGCGTCACGGCCACCGCCGAAGCCGTCGCAGAAGTCGGCGACGGCATCCTCGTGAAATGCCCCGGTCAGTCGCGCCTCGACGATCAGCGCGATGACCACCGCGATGGCGCGCGGCCAGATCGCACCGGCTCCGGCGAACACTGCCGCCGTCACCCCACCGATCAGCGTCCCGACAAGCGGAAACCACGCGACTGCGCGGCCAAGGCCGACCGCGACCTGCTCCGCGGTCAACGCCGCCAACCCCGGCACCGGCACCCGCGTCAGGAACTGCAGCGCGAGGAGCGGCGGTGCCCAGCGCGGGCAATCAGTCGGCACGCGCCGCCCCGATGTCGGCGAGCAACGCGACATCGCAGGCCAGCGCCGCCGCGCTATCTAGCAAGGGCAGCGCGACCAGTGCGCCGCTGCCCTCGCCGAGCCGCATCCCCCAATCGAGCAACGGCTCGAGGCCGAGGTGCGCGAGCGCGGCAGCATGGCCGGGTTCGGCCGAACGATGCCCGGCGATCATCATCGCTGTCGTCTCCGGCGCGAGCCGCTCGGCGATCAGCGCCGCGGCCGTCGCGATATAGCCGTCGAGCAACAGCATCGCGCCGCGCCGCGCGCCCTCGGCGAAGAACCCCGCCATCGCGACGATCTCGAAGCCCGCAACTGCTGCGATCGCTGCCACCGGGTCGCCGGCGAGAAGGGGGATGGCGCGCGCCACTGCCACGCCGACGACCTCTCGCTTGCGGGTGAGAACGACGTCGTCGGCCCCGGCGCCGCGCCCGACCGCATCGGCGAGCGATGCGCCGGCAAGGAGCATCGTCAGGCACGCCGCCGGGGTGGTGTTGCCGATGCCCATCTCGCCCGCGATGAGGACGACGCAGCCGCGATCGATGGCCGCGCCCGCTTCGCCGGTACCGATCGCCCAGGCGGCGGCGAACTGCTCGCCCGACATCGCCGGGCCCTGCGACAGGTCGGCGGTCCCGCGTGCGACCGCGGCGTCGCGGTAGAACGGCGGCGGCTCGGCGAGCGGCGGCCCGATCGTCCCGGCGTCGACGAGGCGAAGGTCGCAATCATGCGCCGCCGCCAGCGCGCTCGACGTAGCCCGGCCCGAAGCGATCGTCGCAACCATCATGCCGGTCACCGCCGACGGCCACGCCGACACGCCCTGCGCGACGACGCCGTGGTCCCCGGCGAAGACGACAAGCGCGCGCGGCCGCGTCATCGGGTCGAGCCGCCGCTGGATCGTCATCAGCCGCACCGCCAGCGTTTCGAGCCTGCCCAGACTCCCCTGGGGCTTGGCGAGCGCGTCGAGGTGCGCCTGCGGTGCGCGCGTCATCGGACGAACCGCGTCGCCGCCGGATCGAGCCGCGCCTGCCAGCCGTTGCGGTCGAGTTCAGGGGTCATCGCGGCCTCCACCGGGGTGCCGAGGCACAGATAAGCGACCAGATGCCACCCCGAAGGCACGTCGAGCAACCGCGTCACCGCCGCCGGATCGACGATCGAGACCCAGCCAAGCCCAATCCCGTGCGCCCGCGCCGCGAGCCACAAGGTGTGGATCGCGAGCACCACCGAATAGCGCAATGTCTCGGGCATCGTCTGCCGCCCGAGGCCGTGGCCGTCCGCCGTCGTCTCGTCGCAGAACACCGCGATATGCTCGGGCGCCTCGCGCAGGCCGTGGAGCTTGAGCGCGCGGTACGCCGCGCGCTGATCCGCATCGTCATACATCTCAGCGGCTTCGGCGTTGGCGGCATCGGCGGCGGCGATCACCGCTGCGCGCAGCGCCGGGGTGACGACGCGGACGAAGCGCCACGGCTGGGCGTTGCCGACCGACGGGGCGCAGGCGGCGCGGTCGAGCAGCGTGTCGATCAATCCGGGCGGCAGCGGGTCGGTCAGGAAATGCCGGACGTCGCGCCGCCACGCCAGCAGCCGGTCGAGCTCGGTCCGAAACTCCGGGTCGAAGTCCCCGGTCATGCTGCGATCTCGAGGATGGCGGCGATGTCGAGGCAGGCTTCGAGCGCCGTCGCGATGTCGTCGAGCGCCGCGTCGACCCGCGCCGGATGATCGGCCCCGTCCGACACCCCGCCGAGCGCCGCCAGCCACGCCGCCCGCTGGTCGCCATGATCGAACAGGCCATGCGCGTAGCACCCGGCGATCCGTCCGTCGGTGCTGACGGCACCATCTGGCCCAAGCCCGTCGCGGTCGAGCAGCGGTGCCAGCGGCTGCAGATGTTGCGTCTCCCCCACATGAATCTCGTACCCCGCGAACGCCGCCCCGCCCAGCCCGGTGCCGCCGATCCGCCGCAGCTGCTTGCTCGCGGTCAGCCGCGTCGCCACCGGCAGATAACCGAGCCCGGCGACGCTTGCAGCCGGACCCTCGACCCCATCGGGATCGGCGATCGTCTGGCCAAGCATCTGATAACCGCCACAAATGCCGAGCACGCGGCCGCCGCGACGGATGTGCGCGGCGATGTCGATGTCCCACCCCTGCGCGCGGACGAAGGCGAGGTCGGCGATCGTCGCCTTGGTCCCCGGGATAATAATCAGCGCCGAGTCGCCGGGGAGCGGCTGGCCGGGGGGGACCATGATCAGGTCGATATCGGGTTCCAACCCAAGCGGATCGAAGTCGTCGAAGTTGGCGATCCGCGGCAGCACCGGCACGGCGATGCGGATGCGTCCCGAGCTTGGGGCCCGCCGGTCGAGCACGACCGCGTCCTCGGCGGGCAGCCGCGCCGCTGCCGCCAGCCACGGCACCACGCCGAGCGAGCGCCAGCCGGTCCGCCGCGTGATCTCGCCGAGGCCGTCGTCGAACAGCCGAAGTTCGCCGCGAAACTTGTTGACGATGAAGCCTACGATCATCGCCGCGTCGGCTGGGTCGAGCACCGCGTGTGTTCCGACGAGCGAGGCGATCACCCCGCCGCGGTCGATGTCGCCGACGAGGATCACCGGCACGTGCGCGGCGCGCGCGAACCCCATATTGGCGATGTCACCGGCGCGGAGGTTGATCTCCGCCGGACTCCCCGCACCCTCGACGACGACGATATCGGCTTCGGCGCCGAGGCGCTGGTACGACTCGATCACGTGGTCGAGCAGGTCGGTGCGGCCGCCGCGGAAATACGCATCGCCGGTCGTCCCGCAAACCCGCCCGTGGACGATGACCTGCGAGGTGCGGTCGCCCTGCGGCTTGAGCAGCACCGGGTTCATGTCGACCGTCGGCTCGACCCGGCAGGCGAGCGCCTGGAGCGCCTGCGCCCGTCCGATCTCGCCGCCATCGGCGGTGACGGCGGCGTTGTTCGACATGTTCTGCGGCTTGAACGGGCGCACCCGCAGGCCGCGATTGCTCAGCGCGCGGCACAGCCCGGCGACGAGGACCGACTTGCCGACGTCGGAGCCGGTGCCCTGGAGCATCACCGCCGCCATGCGCGAACCCCGGCGATCAGCCACAGCCCAAGGCAGGCACGGCGATAGATCCGCAGTGCAGCGGCAAGGCTCGCGGCATCGGGCGCGGGGCCGTCGCCGAGAGTTGCGCGGTCCGCCGGTTCCCCCTCGTACGTCACCGGCCCGCCGAGCCGTCGTCCGAGTGCGCCTGCCATCGCCGCCTCGGGCCAGCCGCCGTTGGGCGAGGCGTGAGCCCGGGCATCGCGCGCCATGACCGTCCAGCCGCCACCCCCGGCGAGCGCGAGCAGCGCCCCGGATAGGCGCGCGGGAACGAAGTTGATCACGTCGTCGGCCCGCGCCGCCGCCCAGCCGAAGTCGGTGTAGCGCGCGTCGCGGTGGCCGATCATACTGTCGGCGGTGTTGATCGCCTTGGCGGCGAACAGCCCCGGCAGCCCGGCGGCGGCGAACCAGAACGCCGGGGCGACGACGCCGTCGCAGAAGCTTTCGGCGAGACTTTCGATCGCGGCGGCGGCGATGCCGGACTCGTCGAGAGTTCCGGTATCGCGCCCGACGATCCGCGCTACGGCGATACGGGCTGTGGGCAGGTCGCCTCGGTCAAGTTCGCTCAGGACCGCCGCGACATGATCGTGGAGGCTGCGCTGGGCGAGGCCGGTAGTGCCTGCAAGGACGACGAGCAACCACGGACCGCGCTCGACGATCCACCCCGCGGCGGCTGCCGTCGCGGCGACGGTGGCGAGAGCGGCGATCCCGGCGATGCGCCGCCGGGGAGCGCTGCCGTGGTTACATTCGCGATCGAGCCGCCCGATCAGGCTGCCGATCCATGTCACCGGGTGGCCGACCCGCTCGAACAGCGCTGCCGAGTAGCCGAGCGCTGCCTCGGCCGTGAGGATCGCCACGAGCTGCCCCGGCCGCGTGCGCGTCACCCGATGCGGCCGAGCGTGACGACGAAGCGGCTGCCGTCGCGAGCGGTGCCGATCTCGGTGGCGACGCCGTAGGTTTCGGCGATCCGCGCCTCGGTCAGCACCGCGTCGACCGGGCCGGCGGCGACGACCCGCCCGTCGCGGAGCAGGACGACGTCATCGGCGACATGGAGCGCGTGGTTGAGGTCGTGGAGGACGACGACGACCCCTGCTCCCGCCGCTGCTGCCGCCTTGAGGACGGCGAGGACGTCGAGCTGGTGCGCCGGGTCGAGGCTGGCGAGCGGCTCGTCGGCAAGCAGCCATGCGGGTTCCCCGGCGAGGACGCGGGCGAGCAGGACGCGGCTGCGCTCGCCGCCCGACAGCGTGTTGACGACCCGGTGGCGGAGCGCGGCGATATCGGTCGCGGCGATCGCATGCTCGACCGCAGCGGCGTCGGCGGGACTGCGGCCCCAGCCGGCGCGGTGCGGAAAGCGGCCGAGCTCGACGAGCGTCGCGACGTCGATGTCCCAATGGACGTCGGGGGTCTGCGGCAGCAGCCCGACCCGCCGCCCGCGCTCGCGGCGGTCGAGCGCGAGGACGCCGGTGCCGTCGAGCGTCGCGATGCCCTCATCGGGCTCGCGCAGTCCGGCGAGGCATGCGAGCAACGTGCTCTTGCCCGCGCCGTTCGGCCCGAGCAGCGCGGTGAGGCGGCCGGGGGCGCAGGCGACGTCGACGCGGTCGAGGACGGCGCGACCGCCGAAGCGCACGGTCAGTCCGTTGGCGGCAAGCCCGGTCATGCCAGCGACCGCCGCATCGAGGCGAGCAGCCAGAGGAAGAACGGCCCGCCGAGCAACGCCATCGCGATCCCGAGGCGAAGCTCGCTGACGGTCGGGATCGCGCGGCACGCGATGTCGGCGAGGAGCAGGAGTAATGCCCCCCCAAGCGCCGACGGCAGCAGCGTCGCCGATGGCCGCCCGCCGACGACGCGGCGGACCATGTGCGGCACCATCAGCCCGACGAAGCCGATGATCCCGGCGGCGGCGACCGAGGCACCGATGCACAGCCCGACGCCGCCGACGATCAGCCATTGCAGCCGCGCGAGGTCGACCCCCATCGACCGCGCCGCCGCCTCGCCCAATGTCAGCGCGTCGAGCGACCGCGCGGTCGCGGCGATCATCACCGCACCGAGGGCGACGAGCGGCAGCGCGATCTTGACGTCATCCCAGCTGCGGTCGGTCAACGCCCCCATCAGCCAGGTGATGATCTCGCTCACCGCGAACGGGGTCGGCGCGACGCTGATGGCGAGCGCGGTCAGCGATCCGGCGACGCTCGACACGATCACCCCGGCAAGCGCGAAGACGATCAGGCTGCCCGATCGCCCGGCGAGGAGCGCGAGGATCAGCATCGTCCCCGCCGCTCCGGCGAGCGCGAACGCCGGCAGGACCAGCGCCGAAACCGCAAAGCCGAAGTAGAGCGACAGCACCGCGCCGAGCGCCGCCCCGGCCGACACGCCAAATAGCCCGGGGTCGGCGAGCGGGTTGCGCAGATAGCCTTGCATCGCCGCGCCCGACAGGCCGAGCGCCGCACCGATGACGATCGCGAGGACGGTGCGCGGCAGCCGCAGCTCGGCGATGATCAGCCAGCGCGGATCGGTCGCGCGCCACGCGTCGAATGGCACCCAGACCTTGCCCGCGATCAGCGACAGCGCCGCCGCGGCGACGATCGCCAGCACGAGCAGGAGCGAGAAGCGGGCGACGCTCATCGCGCCACCGACGCGCGGATCGCGGCGAGTTGCGCGACGGCGGTGATGATCGTCGGTCCGGCGCATTGGAGCAGGCGGAACGGGTACGGGCGCACCGCGATGTGGTTCGCCAGCGCCGCGACCGCCGGATGTGACAGCATCCGGTCGCGCTGGCCGCGCGACTTGGTCACCGACAGCAGCACTGCCGGGGGCCGGTCGACGAGATATTCGACCGGCAGCACGTCCCACTTCTTGAGGCCGTAGCTCGCGCTGAGGTTGCGGAACCCGGTCCGCCGCAGCAGCTCGTCGGCGAGCGTCCCCGACCCCGGAACCAGCCCGCCGCCCTGCCAGATCAGCGCGTCGACCGGCGGTCCGGGGGGAGGCACCGCAGCGGCGACGGCGGCATCGATCCGCGCGACCAGCGCCGCGCCCGCCGCGTCGTGGCCGATCGCGGCGGCGATCGTCCGGATCTGCGCGTCGCTCTCGGCGATCGTCTCGGGTACCGGAAGCTTGAGCATTCGCACGTGCATCCGCCGCAGCGCATTGATCGTCGACGGCGCGACATGCGACCCGGTGATGACGAGGTCGGGGGCGAGCGCGACGACCTCCTCGGCGGTCCCCGACGTCGCCTTGAAGCGGCGCGCGAGGTCGAGCGGGATCGAGGTCGCTTCGGGGTCCTGCGAATAATAGCTGATCCCGGCGATCTGCGCGGGGTCGGCGACCTGCATCAGCACCGCATCGACGCACGGGTTGAGCGAGACGATCCGGGGTCCGGGCGCTCCGGCGAGCGCGAGGGCGAGCACGCCGATCAATATTCAACGCCCTTCTGCGCCTTGAAGCCCGCCTTGAACGGGTGCTTGACCTCCTCGAACTCGGTGACGAGGTCGGCGAGTCCGATCAGCTCGGGCTTCGCGCTGCGCCCGGTGATGCAGATATGCTTGGTCAAGGGGCGATCACGGAGGAAGTCGACGATCTCGGCGATCGGCAGCGTGTCGTGGCGCAGGACGATATTGAGCTCGTCGAGGATGACGAATTCGTACGCCGGGTCGAGGATCAACTCCTTCGACCGCTCCCACGCGGCGCGCGCGGCGGCGATGTCGCGGGCGCGGTCCTGCGTGTCCCAGGTGAAGCCTTCTCCCATCACCTCGAAGGTCAGCAGGTCGGGATAGGCGTGGAAGAAGGTCTTTTCGCCGGTCTCCCAGCCGCCCTTCACATATTGGACGATGCCGACCTTCATCCCCCAGCCGAGGCTGCGGATCGCCATGCCGAACGCTGACGACGACTTACCCTTGCCGTTGCCGGTGTGGACGATGAGGAGGCCGCGCTCGAGCGTCCGCCGCTCCTGCATTCGCGCGCGCGCCGCCTGCACCCGCGCCATCCGCGCATTGTGGCGGGCATGATCCTCGGGCGTCTCGGTCACGACGGCGTCTCCTGCAAGGCACTGGCGAGGCGGTGCCACTGGCTTCGCCCGTCGGGAAGGCCGAAGCGCAACAGCCCCGGCGTGGCGAAGGGCCGGACGAGGATGCCCGCTGCGGCGAGCGAAAGGAACCGTGTATCGGCGTTGGGCTGGCGGGCGAGACGGAACAGCGCAGTGCCGCCCGCAATCGCGAACCCCGCCGCCAGCAACATCCGGTCAAGTCGAGCGGCGGCGTTGTCGAGGAACCGCCGTTGCCGCGCCTGCCAGTCGGTGTCGCGATACGCGGCGGTAGCGGTGCGGAGGACAGGGGTCGCAATGGGCCAGTCGCCGATCAGCATCCGCAGTCGGGCGGCGACCTCGAGGGGGGCGATGACGAACCCCAGCCGCAACCCGGGGAGGCCGTAGAACTTGCCGAACGAGCGCAGAACGATGACATTTGGGATTGCGAGCGGCGCGAGGCTGTCGCCGGGGTCGGCATCGGCGAACGCTTCGTCGACGACCAGCCAGCGCGCGCCTTCGGCGGCAGCGACAAGCTCGGCGCGGGCGATGCTGCGACCGTCGGGGTTGTTCGGGTTGGCGAGAATCGCGACGCAATAGCCGGTAGCGGCGACGTTACGCACGACGCTGACTTCGACATCGCCCCATGCGGTAAGATGCCCGCCGTATCCCGGCCCGACCACTGCGACGCGCTTCGGAGCAAGGACGACGGCTACGAGCCGCAGGCCGAGTTCGCTCCCCGCGACCGCCACGACGCGCGCCGGATCGTCGACCCCGAACGCCGCCGCTGCGGCGTGTTCGAGGTCGGCGAGTCCATCGGGCGACGGCAGGCGGCGGGCGTCGGCGGCGATCGTCGTGTGCCGATAGGCGCGGGGGGAGATGCCGGTCGAGAGGTCGATCCAGACATCGGGCGCAGCGGGAAATATCCGCCGGGCAAGGTCGATCCGCCCGCCGTGGTGGCGGAACGGATCGATCGAGGCATTCCCGGCGGTCACGCTCTTAGTAGCTCAACCGGATGCCGCCGTATGCCGCGCGCCCGGTCGTCCCATAGCCAAAGGTCGTCTCGTATTTCTCGTCGAACAGGTTCTCGATACGCGCGGTCACGGCGATCTGCTTCGTCAGCGGATAGGCGGCGCGGAGGTCAGCGAGGACATAGCCCTGCAGGCGCCGGGTGTTGGCGGCGTTGTCGAAGCTGCGCCCGACGTGGGTCAGCGTCGCGCCGGTGTCGAGCCCGAAGCTCCAGTGATAGTCGAGCAGCGCATTGACGCTCTGGCTCGGCCGCCGGAGCAACTGCTTCCCGAAGTTGACGTCGCCGGGCGAGCGGTTCTCGGCGTCGAGCGAGGTGTAGTTTGCTTGCAGCGTCAGCGCATCGATCGGACGAACCAACAATGTCAGCTCGACGCCCTTGCTTACCGCCCGCGCGACATTGTCGTACGTCCCGAACGGGCGGTTGACGCAGATCCCGGTCAGCGGCGTATTGCACGAGACGAAGTTGATCAGGTCCTTGCTGGTGCGGCTGAAGTAGGTCGCGCTCGCCTCGATCCGTCCGTCGAGGCCACGCTGGGTGACCCCCGCGTCCCAGCCGCGCGAGCGTTCGGGGCGGAGCAGCTGGTTTCCGTATTCGCTCTGCAACTGGTAGAGCGACGGCACCTTGAACCCCTCGCTGTAGCTTGCGCGGAAGGTCGTGCCGCCGTCGTTCGGGGTGTAGACGCCGCTGCCCGCGAGCGTCGTCGTCCCGCCGAAACGGCTGTGGCTGTCGTAGCGTGCGCCGCCGGTTGCGGTGAGGCCGGTCAGCGGCGTGACGACGACCTGCCCATAGCCGCTGGTCAGGGTCTGCGAGCCGATCGTCACCGGTCCGCCGAAGCTTGACGTCGTGAAGTGCGAGCGTTCGCGCTCGGCGCCGAAGGTCGCGTCGACGCCGGTGATGATATTCGCGACGCCCTGATACTCGAAGCGCTCGTTGCGCCCGTTGCCGGCGAAGGTCTCGGCGTTGGCGATCGTCCCGTCATAATTGTGGCGGCGCGTGTCGGTGATCGCGAAGCCGAGGCGGTTGTGCAGGTGTCCGTCGAACAGCACGGCGTTGATCCCGGTGTAGCCGACAAGCTCGCGCGTCGTGCCATAGTCGGTCGTGTCGCCGAGGCTGAAGTTCGGCGGCGGGAAGCCATCGAACCCGGCGCGGGTGTCGGAGTACCAGCCACGCAGGTCGACCGAGACCGCGTCGCTCAGCGCGAGGTTGAAGTTGGCGTTCGCGCCGTAGTTGCGGTCGCCGTCTTTCTCCTTGCCGCCCTTGCGCTCGTCGAACGCCGAGATGCCGTCGGTGCGGAAATAGCCGCCGCCGACGCTCACCGACAGCGGCCCGAACTTGTCCGAGACGTTGGCGACGCCCTGCCCGGTGTTGCGATAGCCGTATTCGCCGCGCGCGTTGATGTGCAGGTCATCGGTCGGCGGAATCGTGATCAGGTTGACGACGCCGCCGATCGCCTGGCTGCCCCATAGCACCGAACTCGGGCCGCGCAGGATCTCGACGCGGGCGATGTTGCCGACGAGGAGGTTGCCGAAGTTGAAGCCGCCGCCGGGGGCCGACGGGTCGTTGAGCTTGATGCCGTCGATTAGCGCGACGGTCTGGTCGCTCTCTGCGCCGCGGATGAACACCGAGGTCTGGGTGCCGATGCCGCCGTTGCGGGCGAAGCTGACTCCTGGAACGGTGCGGAGCAGGTCGACGACCGTGTTGTCCTGGCGGCGCGCGATCTCGCCGGCGTCGATGACGGTGATCGACTGGCCGACCCGCGACAGCGGCTCGGGGGTGCGGTCGGCGGTGACGACGATCGTGTCGGGGGCATCGTCGGCGCGCGCAGAAGCGGTGAGGACGAGGCCGGTGGTGGCAAGTAGGATATGAATCGAGCGCATGGCGGTTCCCTTGGTCAACAACAAGGGGCCGCATGCACCGGTGGCACGCATCAGCATTCGCGAAGACACGGGAACTCACCCGCGCGCACGACCCCGACGACGTCGACACGCGAGGGGTTCACCTCGATCACCTGGAACACCCCGTCCACGCGAAGGTACGACCGCGACAGGCAGGTCTCCTGGCTCCCGGGTCAGCACCTTCATCCCGCCTTCCCGGGGCACGAGGCCCCAGTGGCAATTGGGCGAAGGCTCGCCGGTCACAGTTGCGGGCACAGCCCCGGATTACAGACCGAATGTCTGCTTCCGGGTTCCCTTTTCATCCCAACTCTGGGAACCTGTCACGATCGACGCCTTATCGGCGCGCGGCGGCGGGGGCAAGCGAGATTGACCGAGACACGATCGACCCTGTTCATCGGCGGCGCGCGGTCGGGCAAGAGCCGGCTCGCGCAGCGCACGGCCGAAGCCAACGGCGGCGAGCTCGTCTTCATCGCCACCGCGCAGGCGTTCGACGACGAGATGCGTGACCGGATTGCGCGCCATCAGAACGATCGCAACTCTCGCTGGCGAACCGTCGAAAGCCCGCTCGACCTCCCCGCCGCGATTGCCCGCGAGGGTGGAGAGGGGCGGACGCTGCTCGTCGATTGTCTGACCTTATGGGCGAGCAACACGATGCTTGCCGAAGTCGACGTCAATGCGGCGGGCGCTGCGCTTGTCGCCGCGATCGCGTCCTCGGCAGGGACGATCATCCTCGTGACCAACGAAGTCGGCTGGGGAATCGTCCCCGACAATGCGCTCGCGCGGCAGTTCCGCGACGTCGCGGGCCGGTTGAACCAGCAGGTTGCCGCCGCGGTCGACGACGTCCGGCTCGTCGTGGCCGGGATCGCGATGCAGCTCAAATAGCAGTCACCGTCGGTCCGGTCAGCGTGCAGGGCCCTTCAGATATTTGTCGAACCAGTCGATCGTGCGCTTGAGCGAGTCGATCTGGTTCTCGCGCTTGACGAAGCCGTGACCTTCGCCCGGGTAGAAGACGACGTCGGCAATGCCTCCTTTCGCCTTGATCGCATCGGTGACCTGCTGCGCCTGCCCGCGCGGCACGCGGATGTCGTTCTCGCCCTGCAGCGACAGCAAAGGTGCCTTGGCCGCCGTGATGTACGTCAGCGGCGACGCGGCGTCGTAGACCTTGGGGAAGGTCGCTGGGTCGCCGAGCAGCGATTTCTGGTACGCCTGCAGCCCGGCATCCTCGTGCGCCCACATCGTCCGCCAGTCGATGATGCCGTATAGCTGGACCGCCGCGGCGAAGGCGTCGGGCGCGCGGCCGATCGCCATCAGCGTCATGAACCCGCCGTACGAGCCGCCGGTGATCCCGACGCGCTTCGCGTCGACATAGCCGGTGGCGACGAGGAAATCCTTCGCCGCGAGCTCGTCCTTGAGGTCGCCGCCGCCGAGGTCCTGATAATTGGCGACCTGGAAGGCATGGCCGTAGCCGGTCGAGCCGCGCGGGTTGGGCTGGATCACGAGATAGCCGCGGCTGGCGAGCGCGGTCGCGGTCTTGTTGAAGTAGTCGCTCGCCTGTCCGGTCGGACCACCGTGCGGCATAACGATCGCGGGATTGCTCGCGTCGCGCTTGAGGTTGAACGGGATCGTCAGGATCGCGCTGACCGGCGTGCCGTCGAAACTGCGGAAGGTCACCACCGCCGACCGCGGCAGCGTCGCCGGATCGAGGCTCGCCATCGCCAGCTGGATCGGGGCGTCGACCTTGCCGCTGGCGAGATCGACGATCACCGGCGCTCCGGGCGACGTCGCGCCGGTCTGCGACACCAGCAACTTGCGCGAATCGGGGGTGAACGGCTTCGACGACGCGAGGCTGTTCGATCCGGGGGGCAGCGGCAGCGGGCGCTGGGCCATCGAGGTGAGATCGACGATGCTGAGTTCGTTGCGCCCGTCGATCCCGGTGTCGACGATCATCGACCGGCCGTCGGGCGAGATCGCCGCGGCGGTCTGTTCCCACGGCGTCGGCTTGAGCCAGCGGAAGCTCGCCGTGTCGACGGTGTAGACTCCGGCGTGCATCTGGCCGGTCTTGTCGTTGGTCGCGATCGCGAGAGTGTTTCCGTCGGCGGTCGCGTCGGCGACGGCGTAGACCGTCTTCGCCTTGCCAAGCAGGCGCGTCGCCTTGCCCGTCGCGGTATCGATCCGCCAGACCTCGCCGACGCTCTGGTCGGTGAAGCCGCGGTTTGCGATCAGGGCCTTGCCGCCGTCGACCCACGCGACCGCAGACCAGTTCCATTGCGGATCGACTTCGTCGGTCAGCTTGCGGACGGTGCCGGTGCCGAGGTCGAGAACCGCGAGATCGGTCTGGCCGCGCGTCTTCGGCTTGTAGCTGATCGCGATGCTCTTCCCGTCGGGCGCGACGAGTTCGGCCCCCTCCCGGATATCGGGCGTATGCGTCAGATTGGTCACCGCCCCGCCGGCGGCCGGGACGGCGTAGATGTCGTACTCCTCGTTCCCGCCGAGATCCTGGTTGAAATAGACCGTCTTGCCGTCGGGCGAGACGAGCAGGCTCGACTGACGATCGTCGGCCTGCGCCAATTGCACCGGCCAGCTTCCGGCGGCATCGGTGCGCCAAATGTTGTAGCGCCCGGTAAGATTAGTCGACAAAAACAACTGCTTGCCGTCGGCGCCCCACGCCGCCGACAGCAAACCGCGCGAATAGCCGAGATCGTCGATCGGCACCGGGCCCGCAGCGGGATTTGCGGCCGAAGCAATCGCCCTGGGGTCGGTGATCGGCCGCTGCGGGGTCGCCAGTTCGGCCTGCACCGATGTCGCGTATAGCAACGCAATGACCCCGAGCTTCGTCCGCATCGTTATCCCCCGCAAGTTCTGTGAAACGACATTCTGCGTGACGCGGCCCGCTGGCAAGAACCAAAGCGATGCCCGCGTCGGCAACGCGTAGTCACCTCACGCCATCTGCGCGACCACCTTTCGCGCGGGCGCGAGCATGCTATACCGCGCCCCGTGACCACCGCCCGCCGTCTCCGCACCGTCGCGATCGTCCTCGGCGTGCTCGTCCTGCTCGGCGCGGTTGGCGCGGCCGCGCTTTATGCGTGGGTGACGACCGGGCTGCCCGATGCGTCGAAGCTCGCCGAATACGCCGCGCCGCTGCCGTCGACGGTGCGCGGCAACGACGGCACGATCCTGACGAGCTTCAGCCGCGAACGGCGGCTGTACCTGAGCTACGACGAACTGCCGCCGCGGCTGGTCCAGGCGTATATCTCGGCCGAGGACAAGGACTTCTTCCACCACGGCGGGATCGACTTCCTCGGCATCGCCCGCGCCGCGTGGACCAACCTCGGCTCGTCGGGGCGGCCCAAGGGCGCCTCGACGATCACCCAGCAGGTGGCGAAGAACCTGCTGCTCAACGGCGAGGTCAGCTACGTCCGCAAATTGAAGGAGGCGGTGCTGGCGCGGCGGATCGAGGCGGCGTTCACGAAGCAGCAGATCCTCGAACTCTACCTCAACCAGATCTTCCTCGGGCGGAACAGCTACGGCGTCGAGGCGGCGGCGCAGTCGTATTTCGGCAAGTCGGTCGCCGATCTCGACCTCGCGCAGGACGCGTATCTTGCGATCCTGCCGAAGGCGCCGTCGACCTATTCGCCGACGGTCCATGTCGAACGCGCGCTGGCGCGGCGGGCGTATGTGCTGAACCAGATGGCGGCGAACGGCTATATCACCAGGGCCGAAGCGGCCACGGCGACCGCCGAGCCGATCGACGCGGTGGCGAACCGCGCCCCGCCCAAGCTCGATACCGGCGATTATTTCCTCGAGGATGTCCGGCGGACGCTGATCGCCAAGTTCGGCGAGAAGCCCGGTGATGGGCGCAACAGCGTCTATGGCGGCGGCCTGTGGATTCGCACCTCGCTCGATCCCAAGCTGCAGGCGGCGGCGGAGAAGGCGTTGCGCGACGGTCTCGTCCGCTACGACCGCGGCAAGGGCTGGCATGGTGCCCCGGCGCACATCGATACGAGCGACGGCTGGCCCGAGCGGCTTCAGTCGGTTCACCTCGGCGTCGGCTATGCCGACTGGTACCCGGCTGTCGTGCTGGGGCGCGAGGGCGAGGACTTCCGCATCGGCTTCACTGACGGGTCTACCGGGACGCTGCTCGCATCGAGCGCGACGAGCACGCTCAACAATATTCCGGCCGCGCGGTTGCTCAAGACGGGCGATGTCGTCCCCGTGGCGAAGTCGGGGCGCAGCTATGCCTTGCGCCAGATCCCGGCGATCTCGGGCGGCTTCGTCGCCGAGGACCCGCACACCGGGCGCGTCTTGGCGATGGTCGGCGGCTTCGACGCGCGCGCCTCGAGCTTCAACCGCGCGACACAGGCGCTGCGCCAGCCCGGGTCGACCTTCAAGCCGATCGTCTATGCGACCGCGATGGACAACGGCTTCACCCCGTCGTCGATCGTCGTCGACGCGCCGTATTGCGTGTTCCAGACGAAATCGCTCGGGACCAAGTGCTTCAAGAACTTCGGCGGCGGCTATGCCGGCGCGCAGACATTGCGCTGGGGGCTCGAACAGTCGCGCAACCTGATGACGGTCCGCGTCGCGTACAACACCGGGATGGACAAGGTCGTCGCGCAGGCGAAGGCCTTGGGTGTCGGCGACTATCCGGCGGTGCTGGCGATCGCGCTCGGCGCGGGCGACACGACGGTCGGGCGGATGGTCAACGCTTACTCGCAGCTGTTCAACGCCGGGCGCAAGATGTCGCCGACGCTGATCGACTTCGTCCAGGACCGCGACGGCAAGGTCATCTGGCGCGCCGACGAGCGCCAGTGCGACGGCTGCAACACCCCCGATTACGCCGGCGAGCCGATGCCGCGCCCCGGCGGCGTCCCGAAACAGGCGATCGATGCGCGCACCGCCTACCAGATCGTCCATCTGATGGAGGGGGTCGTCACCCGAGGCACGGCAGTCCGGCTGCGCGACTTCGAACGCCCGATGGCGGGCAAGACCGGCACGACCAACGGCCCGACCAACGTCTGGTTCGTCGGCGGCACCCCCGACCTGATCGGCGGGCTGTACCTCGGCTACGACAAGCCGCGCCCGCTCGGCGGCGGTGCGCAGGGGTCGACGATCGCAGTGCCCGTGTTCCACGAATTCGCCGACGTCGCGTTGAAGGACATGCCGAAGATCCCGTTCCAGGTCGCCCCCGGCATCCGCATGGTCAAGGTCGAGCGCCGCTCGGGCAAGCGCGTCTACGGCGGCACCCCCGACGACACCGACATCAAGGCGTCGATCATCTGGGAGGCGTTCAAGCCCGAGAGCGAACCCCGCCGCACCGGCAGCCTCGCGCGCGACCCGGTGGCGGAGAAGGGGCACGTCGTCGTCCGCTCGGACTCCGATTTCTTGCGCAAGAGCGGCGGGATATACTAGCGACACCTATATCGGGCATCCCGGCATCTGCCGGAGTGAAGATTACAATTTAGGACCACCGAAATGCGTGCCGAGGGCGAAGCCCATGTCGTTAAAATCCAGCAGGCGCTCGACCTGCTGAGGAGGTTTCTTTGACTGGGATCGCGCCCTCCGCCGTCTCGACGAACTGAACGCGCGGGTCGAGGACCCGACGCTGTGGAACGACCCCAAGGCCGCGCAGGCGGTGATGCAGGAGCGCCGCCGCCTCGATGAGGCGATCTCGGCGACGCGCGCGATCGAGAGCGAACTCGCCGACACCTCCGAGCTGATCGAGATGGCCGAGGCTGAGGGCGATACCGCGATGGCCGACGACGGTGTCGCGGCGCTGGCGGCACTTGCGGCCAAGGCCGAGACCGACAAGGTAGCAGCCCTTCTTGCCGGAGAGGCCGACAACAACGACAGCTATATCGAGGTCAACTCGGGCGCGGGCGGGACCGAGAGCCAGGACTGGGCGGGGATGCTCCAGCGGATGTACACGCGCTGGGGCGAGAAGCGCGGCTTCAAGGTCGAGCTGATGGACTATCACGCCGGCGAGCAAGCGGGGATCAAGTCGGCGACGCTGCTGCTCAAGGGCGCGGGCGCATACGGCTGGGCCAAGACCGAAAGCGGCGTCCATCGGCTGGTGCGGATCAGCCCGTACGACAGCGCGGCGCGGCGGCACACGAGCTTCGCCAGCGTCTGGGTCTATCCGGTGGTCGACGACGACATCGACATCGTCGTCGACGACAAGGATTTGAAGATCGACACCTACCGCGCCTCCGGGTCGGGCGGGCAGCACGTCAACACCACCGATTCCGCGGTCCGCATCACCCATTTGCCAAGCGGCGTCGTCGTCGCCTGCCAGAACGAGCGGTCGCAGCACAAGAACCGTGCGACGGCGATGAAGATGCTCAAGGCGCGGCTGTACGAGCGCGAGCTCCAACGGCGCGAGGCGGAATCGGCCGAGGTCGAAGCCGGCAAGACCGACATCGGCTGGGGCCACCAGATCCGCTCGTACGTCCTCCAGCCGTATCAGCTGGTCAAGGACCTGCGCACCGGCGTCACGAGCACCGCGCCGGGCGACGTGCTCGACGGCGCGCTCGACCCGTTCATGGCGGCAGCGCTGAGCCAGCGGGTGACGGGGGAAAAGGTCGACGTCGACGATGCGGATTAGGGACTCGGACCGGTAGCGGCCTGCTCTGCGATAATGGCCCCGACCGGCCAAATTCAATACGACTCAAGAGGGCATCCATGATCCGCACACTATTACTCGCCGCCGTCCTCGCCGCCCCCGCGACCGCCGACACCGTCGCCGTCACAGCCGCGCACCTCCTCGACCCGGCCACCGGCAGGACCATCGACAATCCCGTCGTCGTCGTCACCGACGGCCATGTCGTCGCGAGCGGCAGCGGCATCGCCATCCCCGCCGGTGCGAGGCGCATCAACCTGCCTGGCATGACCTTGCTCCCCGGGCTGATCGACCTTCATGTCCATCTGACGAGCGATGCTGAGATCCGCGGCTATCGCCATTACGCCTATACCGATGGGTTCTGGACGATCGTCGGGGTGGCCAACGCGAAGACGACGCTCGACGCGGGTTTCACCACGGTGCGCAACGTCGGCTCGAACCACTTCGACGATGTCGCGCTGCGGCAGGCGGTCGATGCGGGGCTGGTCGTGGGGCCGCGGATCGTCACTGCGGCGTATGCGATCGGCGCGACCGGCGGGCATTGCGATAACGCCACGCTGCCGCCGTCGTACGACCGCAAGGATGCCTCGATCGTCGATTCGCCCGACGAGGCGCGCGCCAAGGTCCGCTGGCTCCACAAATACGGCGCGCAGGTGATCAAGATCTGCGCCACCGGCGGGGTGTTCTCGACCGGCGACGCGGTCGGTGCGCAGCAGCTCACCTTCGACGAAATGAAGGCGATCGCCGACGAGGCGCACATGCTCGGCATGAAGGTCGCCGCGCATGCCCACGGCGACGACGGCATCCGCACCGCGATCATGGCGGGCGTCGACACGATCGAACATGCCAGCCTTGCCAGCGACGCGACGATCGCGCTGGCCAAGGCGCACGGCAGCTTCTTTGACATGGATATCTACAACGACGATTATATTCTCGCGACCGGCACAGCGAACGGGACGTCGCAGGAGAGCCTCGACAAGGAAAAGACGATCGGCCTCAAGCAGCGCCAGACCTTCCAGCGCGCGGTCAGGGCGGGGGTCAAGATGGGCTTCGCGACCGACGCCGGGGTCTATCCGCACGGCACCAACGCGCGCCAGTTCGCGACGATGGTGCAATGGGGGATGACCCCGCTGCAGGCGATCCGCGCCGCGACGACGACCGCGGCGCTCGCGCTCGGGCGGACCGATGTCGGGGCGCTCGACGCCGGGGACTGGGGCGACATGATCGCGGTCGCGGGCGATCCGCTCGGCGATGTGAAACTGCTGCAGGCGATCCCGGTGGTGATCAAGGGCGGGGTCTTGGTCAAGGACGTGCGCGAGACGAAATAGCTCGCCTGGCCTCGGTCGAACTGCGCGGCGAGGCGCAGCCTGTGTAAAGTTATCCGACAGAATCTCCGGTCACGCTTGTTAACCGAATTAAACGCAGACGAACGGGGGTCTTCTAAGACCTTGGTAAATATGCGCGTCGACACAGATACTGCTCCGCAAAAAGCTGGCATCATTATTGCAGCGTAACGACCAAGCCAATGGTCCATTTGGCTTGGGAGATTTTCATGACGACGCGTTCGCTACCGACCCTCGCGATCCTCGGCCTCGCCCTTATGGCAGCGGCCCCGGCACTCGCCGTCGACACGTTCAAGATCACGTACGAAAATCCCGGCGTGCAGTCGACGACCGCGGGCTTCACCGTTTCGGGCACCGAGACCTTCAATTCGCACAGCAACGGCGCCGGGCAGACGTTCTCGACCGACTTCGGCACCGGTGGCGCGATCACCGGGACCTATTCCGGCGTCCAGATCAATTCGGCCGACCAGTATGGCGGCGCGGGCGGTTCGGGCAAGTATGCGGTCGCGTTCATCAACTCGCCCTACACGCTGACCCTCGCCGCCGACCCGATCGCCGTGCCGACCGGGATCAACTATTTCGGCTATTGGCTGTCGGCGCTCGACGCGGGCAACACCGTCACTTTCTACAAGGGCACGACGGTTGTCAGCACGCTGAACGCGGCCGGTGTTCTTGCCGCGACGAGCTCGAAGCCGGCTTACCTCGGCAACCCGAACGCACCGTTCACCGGCCAGAACAGCGGCCAGCCGTACGTCTTCATCAACTTCTACGATCTCTCGGGCACGTTCGACAAGGTCGTGTTCAGCGAACCCCTTGCGGGCTCTGGCTATGAGTCCGACAACCAAACCGTCGGTTACTTCACGACGATCGGTGGCAACTCGGTCCCCGAGCCGAGCGCCTGGGCGATGATGCTCGCCGGTTTCGGCCTCGTCGGCTTCGCTTCGCGGCGCCGCGGCAACTCGGTCGCCGCCTGAGCTAGCGTCGCTCGATAGCGCTCGATAGCGCTCGATCGAGCGTGATCTAAAGATAGCGGGGTCGCCGGCGACGGTGATCCCGCTATCTTGCGTCGAAGCCGGTGTGATGGTCGCCGATGCCGTTCGCGGTGCCCGCGCGCATCGGCGGGTCGGTTTCCGCCACCTCGTCGGTGTGGACCTCGAACCGACTGAGCACCGCCGGACCGAACGCGGTCGTCAGCGCGGTGTCGGTCGCGTCGCGCCCGCGCGCCATCAGGATGCGCCCCATCCGCGGGTGATTGTGGCGCGCATCGAAGGTGTGCCATTCGCCGCCGAGATAGACGTCGAACCACGCGCTGAAATCCATCGCCGCGTCGATCGGCTCGACGCCGATATCGCCGAGATAGCCGGTGCAATAACGCGCCGGGATGTTCATGCAGCGGCACAATGTGATCGCGAGATGGGCGAAGTCGCGGCAGACCCCGACCTGCTCCTGATGCGCGTCCCATGCGGTCCGGGTCGGACGCGCATCCTGATAGCCGAACCTGATCCGGCTGTGCGCGAAGTCGACGATCGCCGACACCCGCTGCCATCCGGGCGGGATGTGGCCGAACAGCGACCATGCCGTGTCCGACAGCCGGTCGGTCTCGCAGTAACGGCTGCCGAGCAGGTAGACGAGGATATCGTCGGGCAGCTCCTCGATCGGATGTTGGATCGCGTGCGGCGACTGGATGTCGGGGATGCCGCTGTCCTCGACGATGAAATCGCAGCTCAGCGTTACCCCGCCCGGCGGGACCGTCAGCCGGGTGCAGGTGTTCCCGAACGCGTCGACATAATCGTAGGTCGGCACGTCGGGATTGGCGAGGAGCCGGTGCGGTGACCGCAGATCCTTGTTCCGTGATGGGTGAATGCTGAGCATAGCCATCATCGGTGTCGGCGCGGCTACGATGAAGGCGATATCATAGCCGGCGCGGATCAGCATCGGTCTCACTCCTCGTGGTCGACGGTCACCTTAACGCTCACGTCCATTCCCAGTTCACTTGCGGGGAATCCGCTCCAAGTTCCCGACAGCGGAACCGCCTGATACGGGTCGCGGGCGATGGCGACGCGGACGAGTCCGACGTTGCCGACAATGCCGTTGGTCGGGTCGTATTCAACCCAGCCCGAGCCGGGGAGAAAGATGCGAACCCACGCATGGGTGTTGCCGCCGCCGAGCCGGGCATTCTTCGAATGCGGATCGTAGACGTATCCTGACACGAAGCGCGCGGCGAGGCCGAGCGCACGCGCCGCCTCGATCATCAGCACGGCGAAGTCGCGGCAGGTTCCACGCCGCCGCTGGAGGGTTTCGATCGGCGTCTGCGTTCCGGCCTCGTGCCGCGCGAGATAGGCGAACTCGCGGCGGATCGTTGCCGTCATCGTCGCGAGCAGCTCGGTGGTTTCGATCCGCCCCTCGCCGCCGATGAAGCTCCGCGCCCAGCGGTCGACGATGCGGTCGGGGTCATGGTGCTGGCGCTCGATCGAGCGCAGCAGGTCGGGCATGTCCTCGGACGAATAGGTGAACGGATAGCGCTGGGCGTAGCTTTCGATCGCGACCGCGTCGATCGCCTGCGGGCGGTGGTCGAGGCGGGTGTGGCTGGCGATCCGCAGCTCGGTCGCACGGCGGTCGAAGCAGGCGATCGCAACCGAATTGCCGAACACGTCCTGGAGCCAGCGGACCTCGGACGGCGCCGGGTCGATGTCGAGCCGCGAGGCGAGCAGCCGCTGGTCGTAGCTTTCGCGCGGGCGGACCATGATCCGATGATCGCCGAACGCGACCGGCTGGCGATAGGCGTAGGTCGTGATATGCGCGATGGTCAGGATCGGCATGGAGGGTCCAACTTTGCTCGACCGAAACGAACCCGATGCGGCGGCGGTGGTAAACCCGTCGGGCCGGTCATCGTTCCTGCTGATCGGCGATCACGCCGGGCGGGTGGTGCCGGCCGCGCTGGGCAACCTCGGGCTGGGTGAGGCCGAGCTGTCACGGCACATCGGCTGGGACATCGGCATCGCCGAGCTCGGGCAACGGCTCGCCGGAGCGCTCGACGCGGTGTTCGTCCGGCAGGTCTATTCGCGGCTGGTGATCGACTGCAACCGCGCGCCCGACGCGGTCGATGCGATCCCCGCGGTCAGCGACGGCACGGTGGTCCCGGGCAACGCCGCGCTCGACGAGGCCGCGCGCGCGGCGCGGGTCGCGGCGGTCCACACGCCGTACCACGCCGCGATCGCCGCCGAGATCGAGCGGCGGAGCGCGGCGGGGCAGCCGACCCAGCTCATCGCGCTCCACAGTTTCACGCCCGCAATGCGCGGGCATGCCCGGCCGTGGCATTGCGGTGTCCTCCACGACGGCGCCAACGATGCGCTGTCGCGGGCGATGCTCACCGTGTTCCGCGCCGACCCCGCGCTCGTCGTCGGCGATAACGAGCCGTACGCGATGGACGGCATCGACTACACCATCCCGCGCCACGCCTTTGCCGCCGGGCTGCCCTACGTCGAGATCGAAATCCGCCAGGATCTGCTCGGCAGTGTCGCCGGAATCGATGAATGGAGCGCGCGCCTTGCCGCGATGTTGCCCGCCGCGCTTGACTTGGCGGCGCCCTCCCCCACATAAGCCAGACCAATTCGCTCCGCTTTAGGGACCGCATCACCGGCATGCTCCGCCTGACCAATCTCGCCGATTATTCGGTCGTCGTGATGACCGCGGCAGCGCGGAGCCCCGACTGCTCGCTGTCGGCGGCGGCGGTCGCGGTGCGGACCGGCATTCCCGCGCCGACGGTCGCCAAGGTCATGGGATTGTTGAAGCGCGCCGGGTTGCTGGCGAGCTCGCGCGGTGTCGCAGGCGGCTTCCGGCTGGCGCGCGAGACGGCGGCGATCAGCGTCGCCGACATCGTCGAGGCGGTCGATGGCCCGATCGCCCTGACCAACTGCCAGCATGGTGAAGTATCGGCGTGCGCGCTTGAGGGAAGCTGTGCGGTTCGCCCGCATTGGCGTCCGATCAATGTCGCGGTACGCGCCGCCCTCGCTGCCGTGACGCTCGCCGACCTTGCCGGTCCGGTGGCGCGCGTGGCGATGGCCCAGATCGAGGTAGTCGCGTGACCGACCAGCTTACCGCCCCCTTCCGCAACGACGCCGCGCACGACGCGGTCGACGACCTTGCGACGTACAAATGGGGCTTCGTCTCCGACATCGAATCGGAGATGGCGCCGAAGGGCCTGACCGAGGACACCGTCCGCTACATCTCGGCGAAGAAGGGCGAGCCTGAGTGGCTGCTCGATTGGCGCTTGAAGGCGTTTCGCCACTGGCAGACGATGACCGCGCCCGACTGGGCGAAGCTCAACGTCGCGCCGATCGACTATCAGGACGCCTATTATTACGCCGCGCCCAAGGCGAAGGCGACGATCGGCTCGCTCGACGAGCTCGACCCCGAAATCCGCAAGACCTACGAGAAGCTCGGCATCCCGATCGCGGAGCAGGAAATGCTCGCCGGTGTCGAGGGCTCGCGCCGGATCGCGGTCGACGCGGTATTCGACAGCGTCAGCGTCGCAACAACCTTCCGGGCCGAACTCGAGCGCGCCGGGGTGATCTTCCGCTCGATCAGCGAGGCGGTGAAGGAATTCCCCGATCTCGTCCGCAAGTACCTGGGCTCGGTCGTGCCGGTCCGCGACAATTTCTTCGCCTGCCTCAACAGCGCGGTCTTTTCCGACGGCACCTTCGTCTACATCCCCGAGGGCGTCCGCTGCCCGATGGAGCTGTCGACCTATTTCCGGATCAACGCGGCGAACACCGGCCAGTTCGAGCGGACGCTGATCATCGCCGACAAGGGCAGCCACGTCAGCTATCTCGAAGGCTGCACCGCGCCGATGCGCGACGAGAACCAGCTCCACGCCGCAGTTGTCGAACTCGTCGCGATGGACGATGCCGAGATCAAATATTCGACGGTGCAGAACTGGTACCCGGGCGACGTCAACGGCGTCGGCGGCATCTACAATTTCGTGACCAAGCGCGCATTGTGCAAAGGCGCGCGGTCGAAGGTCAGCTGGACGCAGGTCGAGACCGGCAGCGCGATCACGTGGAAATATCCGTCGTGCGTCCTGTCGGGCGAGGGCTCGGTCGGCGAATTTTACTCGGTCGCGGTGACCAACAACCGCCAGCAGGCCGATACCGGCACCAAGATGATCCACCTCGGCAAGAATACCCGCTCGACGATCGTGTCGAAGGGGATTTCGGCGGGGCGGTCGGACAATACGTATCGCGGGCTCGTTCGCGTCGCGGCGTCGGCGGAGAATGTCCGCAACTTCACCCAGTGTGACTCGCTGCTGCTCGGGTCGCAGTCGGGCGCGCATACCGTCCCGTACATCGAGGTGCGCAACCCGACCGCGCAGATCGAGCACGAGGCGACGACGTCGAAGATCAGCGACGACCAGCTGTTCTACGCGATGTCGCGCGGGTTGAATGCCGAGGAATCGGTCGCGCTGATCGTCAACGGCTTCTGCCGCGAAGTCCTCAAGCAGCTTCCAATGGAATTCGCCGTCGAGGCACAGAAATTGCTCGGCATCAGCCTGGAGGGCAGCGTTGGATAACCGGCTGGTCTTGATCGGGCTACTCGCCCTCGCCGCGTGCGATGCCCCGGCTGCGCGCGCTCCCGCCGACGGCCAGGTCGCGCGCGCCAAGGTCGATGCGGCAACCGAGGCATATTCGACCTGCCTCGACACGACGGTCAAGCGGCTCGCGACCCCGACGACGCAGGCGGCAGACGCCGCCGATGCGGCGTTCAAGGAATGCGCGCCGGTGCGCGCGAAGCTCGTCGCCGAGGTCAGCACGTTCCGCCGCCTCGGCTATCCCAAGGAAACGGCGAATTATAATGCCGCCGTCGCCGAACAGTCGGTCCTCGCGGTCGAGACCGACCTGCGCAGCCAGACGGTCGTCACCGCCGTCAGCACCAAGCTCGACCAGGAAAAGTCCCAGTAATGTTGACCATCACCGACCTCCACGCGACCGTCGACGGCAAGGCGATCCTCAACGGCCTCAGCCTGACCGTCGCCGCGGGCGAGGTCCACGCGATCATGGGGCCGAACGGGGCCGGCAAGTCGACGCTGTCGTACGTCCTCGCCGGGCGCGCGGGCTATGAAGTCACCAGCGGATCGGTGACGCTCGACGGAACCGACCTGCTCGCGTTGGACGCGCACGAGCGCGCCGCGGCGGGGCTGTTTCTCGGGCTGCAATATCCGGTCGAGATTCCCGGCGTGTCGAACCTGACCTTCCTCCGCACCGCGCTCAACGCCCAGCGCCGCGCGCGCGGCGAGGCCGAGGCATCGGGGGCCGAGTTCATGAAGCTGGTCAAGACCGAGGCCGAGGGCTTCGGCCTGTCGATGGACATGCTCAAGCGCCCGGTCAACGTCGGCTTCTCGGGCGGCGAGAAGAAGCGCAACGAGATGGTCCAGATGGCGGTGTTGAACCCGCGCGTCGCGGTGCTCGACGAGACCGATTCGGGGCTCGACATCGACGCGCTGCGCGTGGTCTCCGACGGGATCAACCGCGGGCGTTCGCCGGAGCGCGCGACGCTGCTCATCACCCACTACCAGCGGCTGCTCGACTATGTCGTCCCCGACCGCGTCCACGTCCTCGTCGGCGGGCGGATCGTCCGCAGCGGCGGTCCGGAGCTCGCGCTGACGCTCGAGCGCGACGGGTACCAGGATATTGCCGCGTGACCGCGCTGCCGACCCGCCGCGACGAGGCGTGGCGCTATAGCGACCTCGCGGCGGTCGCGCGCGTCTGGCCGGTCCCGGCCCCCGAGATCGTCGTCGTTCCCGCCGGGACAACGCTGACCCGCGATATTCTCCAGGACGCTGCCGATGGCGCGGTCGGGATCGTCCAGCTCGACATTACCGTCGAGGCCGGGGCGCGGCTCGACATGACAGTGCTCAATCTCGGCGGTGCCTACGGCCGCGTCGCGCTCGACATCACGCTCGGCGACGGCGCGCATTTCGGGCTCGGCGGGGTCATCCTCGGGCGCGGTGATCAGACGCTCGAAATCGTCACCACCGTCCGCCATGCGCAGCCGAACGCGACGAGCCACCAGACGATCCGCACCGTCCTCGACGACCGCGCGACGGGGAGCTTCCTCGGCAAGGTCGCGGTCGCCCGCGACGCGCAGAAGTCCGACGCGGTCCAGTCGGTCAAGGCGCTGCTGCTGTCGCGCTCGGCGACCGCCAATGCCAAGCCCGAGCTCGAAATCTTCGCCGACGACGTCAAATGCGCGCACGGCGCGACGGTCGGAGAGCTGAACGCCAACGCGTTGTTCTACCTCGCCAGCCGCGGCGTCGGCCCCGCCGAGGCCAAAGCGCTGCTGACCGAGGCGTTCATCGCCGACGCGCTGACCGGGAACGAAGCGTTCGCCGCGCGTGCGGTCGACTGGCTGCGGAGCGCAACATGAACGCCCCCGTCTTCAACCTCCGCCACGACCACCGCGCCGACTTCCCCGGCCTGGCGGACAATTGGGCGTACCTCGACTCCGCCGCGACCGCGCAAAAGCCTGCCGTCGTCATCGACGCGATCGCGCGCGCCTACGGCCCCGAATATGCGACCGTCCATCGCGGCGTATACGCGCGGTCGGCGACGATGACCGAGCGTTACGAGGCTGCGCGCGCGACCGTCGCACGCTTTATCGGCGGGGCGGCGGACGAGATCGTCTTCGTACGCGGCGCGACCGAGGCGATCAACCTCGTTGCCAATTCCTGGGGCAATAGCCTCAAGCCGGGCGACCGGATCCTGATCTCGGCGCTCGAACACCACAGCAATATCGTCCCATGGCAGTTGCTCCGCGACCGCACCGGCATCGAGATCGACGTCGCCCCGCTGACGCCCGACCAGCAGATCGACCTCGACGCGCTCGAAGCGATGCTGACCCCGCGGACCAAGCTCGTCGCGGTAACGCATATTTCGAACGTGCTCGGCGGCGTCACCGACATCCCCCGCGTCGCCGCGGCCGCGCACGCTGCGGGAGCATTGCTCCTCGTCGACGGCTGCCAGGCGGCGCCGCGGTTGGCGATCGATGTCGCCGCGCTGGGGGCCGATTTCTACACCTTCTCGGGCCACAAGCTTTACGGCCCGACCGGGATCGGCGTGCTGTGGACGCGCCGCGAGATTCTCGGGAGCATGCCGCCGTGGCACGGTGGCGGCTCGATGATCGAGACGGTCACCTTCGAGCGATCGACCTATGCCCCCGCCCCGGCGCGCTTCGAGGCGGGCACCCCGCACATCGTCGGCGCGATCGGGCTGGCGGCGGCGATCGACTATGTCGAGGGCATCGGGATTGACGTCATCGACAAGCACGAACGCAGCCTCGCCCGCGCTGCCCGCGATGCCTTGCGCGAGATGAACTCGTTGACCTTGTTCGGCCCCGAGGACTCGGCCGGCATCGTCAGCTTCGCGATCGACGGGGTGCATCCGCACGACATCGGCACCATATTGGATGAAGGCGGGGTCGCGATCCGCGCCGGGCATCACTGCTGCCAGCCGCTGATGCACGTGCTCGGGGTGCCCGCGACGGCGCGCGCGAGCTTCGCGGTGTACAACGATTTGAGCGACGTCGAGCGGTTGGTCGACGGGGTCAAGCGAGTGACGAGGATCTTCGGATGAACGAGCGATCATTCAGCGTCGAAGAAGTCGACGAGGCGCCTGTGGTGGCGAAAGCGCCGCCGGTCGGCTCCGCGCACCAGCGCGACTATCTCGAGGGCTTCCTCAACCAGCCCCCCGCGACGGTTCCAACCGACGCCCCCGGCGGCGAGGTTCATGACGCGGTGATCGAGGCACTGCGCGGCATCTTCGACCCCGAGATCCCAGTCAACATCTACGACCTCGGCCTGATCTACGGCGTCGAGGTCGACGAGGGCCATGTCACCGTGTCGATGACGCTGACGACGCCACACTGCCCGGTCGCCGAGACGATGCCCGGCGAGGTCGAGATGCGCGTGATGACCGTGCCTGGAGTCGCCACCGCCGACGTCAATCTCGTCTGGGACCCGGCGTGGGACCCCGGCAAGATGTCGGACGAGGCCAAGCTCGAACTGGGGATGCTGTGATGGAGACCCTGACCGAGGCCCCTCCCGCCCCGCGGGTCCGCCGCCCGCGTCCCGCCCCCATCACCGTCACCGCCAACGCCGCCGCGCGCATCGCCGACCTCATCGCCAAGGCCCCTGAGGCCGCTGCGGGAGTCCGGCTGACGACGCCGAAGCGCGGTTGTTCGGGGCTGGCGTATTCGCTGACCTATGTCACCGAGGCCAAGCCCGGTGACGAGGCGGTCGCGACCCCCGGTGGGACATTGTTCATCGACGGCGGCTCGCTGATGTACCTGATCGGCAGCGAGATGGACTGGGCCGAGGACGACTTCGCCGCGGGCTTCGTCTTCAACAATCCCAACGCCAAGGGGCAGTGCGGCTGCGGCGAGAGCTTCACCGTTTGATCCGCAAGGCAGCCGTCGCCGGGCTGCTGCTCGGCCTCGGCCTCGGCGGCTGCGTCTCGACCGTCGTCGGTGCCGCCGTCGACGTCGCCACCGCGCCGGTCCGGATCGTCGGGGCGGGGATCAACGCCGTCGCCCCGGGCCAGAAGGAGCGCGACCGCCGACGCGGCAAGCGCGAGCGCAAGGCCGAGGAAGCGCAGCGCAAAGCCGACAAAAAAGCCGCACGGGCCGCACGGAACAGGACCGCCCCGCCCGCGCTTTGACCCCTGCCGGACGATAGGGAGCACGCGATGGCCGAGGCGGAGGACTGCGATGTCGTGATTGTCGGCGGTGGCCCGGCGGGTCTGACCGCGGCGATCTATCTCGCGCGCTTCCATCTCAGGACGATCGTCGTCGATGCCGGTCACAGCCGCGCCGCAACGATCCCGCGCACGCGCAATCACGCGGGCTATCCCGGCGGCATCGCTGGCTCCGCACTTGTCGCTGCAATGCGCGAGCAGGCAGTCGAATATGGTGCCTCGGTGGTGGTCGACCGGGTCGAGCGCATGGAACGCGACGGCGACGCTTTCGTCGCCCATGGCAACAGCGGTGCCGTCCGCGCTCAGGCCGTGTTGCTCGCGACCGGCGTGTTCAACCACCGCCCGGCAATCGACGACGCGCTCCACGACGCCGCGCTCGCCGCAGGCGCACTGCGTTATTGCCCGATCTGTGACGGCTTCGAGGTCACCGATCGCAAGGTCGGCATTATCGGCACGAGCGATCGCGGGACCAAGGAAGCGCTGTTCCTGCGCGGCTATACTGCCGACGTCACGCTCGTCGCCGCCGACGGGCCGCACGACCTGAGCGCCGACCAGCGCAGCAGGCTCGCCGACGCGGGGGTTATCCTCGTCGACGGTCCTGCCCGCGACTTCGCCCTCGACGCGGACGGCCTATCGTTCGCGACTGCCGAGGGTCGGCACGCGTTCGCCAGCGTCTACCCGGCGCTCGGATCGGCGATCCATTCCGAGCTCGCCGAGGCATTGGGCGCGAAGACCGAGAACGCCGGGTGCGTCATCGTCGACCGGCACCAGCGCACCAATGTGCCGGGCCTGTACGCGGCGGGCGATGTCGTCCTCGGGCTCGACCAGATCAGCCACGCGATGGGCGAAGGCGGGGTCGCCGCGACGACGATCCGCAACGACATGGCCGAGGTCAGCCCGCTGTACCGGTAAGGCGCCGCGCGGTTAGCGGGTCGCGAATGAGCGCTGTCCTACAGGGCCGGGGATCGGGTATGATCGAGTGTCAATCCGGTGCGTATACGCCGGTGTCATGCTCTTTCTCATTGCTGGAATTTCCCCAAAGCCGATGCCGGAGCATCGTGCCGAAGCCCGCGATTCCTCGACATGCGGTACCTGACCGCTGTTCGCGATCGCGAAAAGCTGGTCGTTCCGTGGACTTGTGTAACCTTTGAAGACCGATGAGGCGGCAGATCGCAGCGGGCATGCTTGATCCTCCCCGTCTTCGGGGAGGGGGATCATCGCGCTTGCGATGGTGGAGGGGCGTTGCGGCAGGCTCGGAATGCGTGTTCGCTCGACCGCCCCTCCACCACGCGCCGAAGGAGCGCGCGGTCCCCCTCCCCGCAGACGGGGCGGCTTACGACGGCCGGAAAGCCGCTCCGGGATCGCGCGCAACAGTGAAAAGCCGGTCGTCGTGCGGACTTGTGTGACCTTCGCGAGCGAGCTGGCGGCCTCGTTTCAGTCGTCGGGGCCGAGACTCGCGTCGAGGTCGCGCGGGCGGATGAAGTGGCGGAGGTGCGCGCAGCCGGCGCCGGCGTCGCGCCATGTTGCAATATCGAGGTCGAGCACCGCGAGCGTCGCGGTCGGGTATTTGATCTCGGCCTCGCCGCGCAGCGGATCGGCGTCGGGGGTGAGGAGCAGGAGCAGGTCCTCGAGCCCCGGGTTGTGACCGACGAGGAGCGCGGTCTCCGCCGTTGCCTCGAACCCTTGAACGATATCGAGCAATGTCACCGCGCTCGCGAGGTAGATGCGCGTGTCGAACATCGGGTTGAGGCGCCGCCGCAAGCCGTCCTCGACACCCTCGATCGTCTGGCGGACGCGCACCGCCGGAGACGCGCGGACGTGATCGAAGGTCGGCCCCTCATCACGCAGCCACTGCCCGATCCGCGCCGCCGCGCGCCGCCCGCGCCCGTTCAGCGGCCGGTCGAAATCGCGCTCGACAGGGTCGTCCCACGTCGACTTGGCATGGCGCAGCAAGGTCAGCGTCTTCACCGGCGTCGGCCCTTCGTCACCAGAATTCGGGCCTAGCGGTAGCGCACGAACATGACAACGAAGGTTTAATCCACGGGGGCGGCGATGTGCTGGCTGTCGCGGACGGCGGCGACGGCGTCGTCGATGCCGACGCGGTCGATACGCGTGCCGGCGGGGAAGGCGGCGAGGAGCCGGCTTGGTACAGCGGGGCCGAT
>JAYTTV010000229.1:0-4106 GCA_043745075.1 Sphingomonadaceae bacterium | reverse complement strand
CTGCCCATCGAGGCGGTGGACCCGGCGGATCCGGAGTTGTTCGTCCAGGACGCCATGTGGCCGGTGTTCGAGCGGTTGCGGGCCGAGGACCCGGTGCACCATGTCGTGGCGCCGGACTACGGCCCCTATTGGTCGATCACCCGCTGGAACGATATCATGGCGGTGGATTCCAACCACGGGGTGTTCTCCTCGGCCGACGGAATCACTCTGCAGAGCCTGGAGTCCAAGGCCGAGACGGCCAGGCGCGGCACGCGGCCGAGCTTCATCTCCATGGACCCGCCGCGCCACGACGAGCAGCGCAAGACGGTGAGCCCGGCTGTGGCACCCTCGAACCTACAGGTCATGGGTCCGGTGATCCGCGAGCGGGCCGGGAAGATCCTCGACGCCCTGCCGATCGGCGAGGAATTCGACTGGGTCGAGCTGGTGTCGAAAGAGCTGACGGCCATGACGCTCGCCACCCTGTTCGACTTCCCGCAGGACGAGCGCGGCCTGCTGCCCTTCTGGTCGGACATGATGACCAATGCCCCGGGCCACGGGCCGGTGGAGAGCTGGGAGCACAAGCGCCAGGTTCTGGACGAAATGGTCGGCCGGTTTACGGGTATGTGGAACGAGCGCGTGAACGCGCCGCCCACGGGCGATCTGATATCGATGATGGCGCACGGCGAAGCGACGCGGAACATGGACCGCCTCGAATATGCCGGGAACCTGGGCCTGCTGATCATCGGCGGCAACGACACGACGCGGAACACTATCTCGGGCTCGGTCTATGCGCTGAACAAGAACCCTGGCGAATACGCCAAGCTCAGGGCCGACCTTTCGCTGATCCCCTCGATGGTCTCCGAAACCATCCGGTGGCAGACGCCCCTGGCGCACATGGCGCGGACGGCGACCCAGGACATCGAAATGGGCGGCAAGACCATCAAGGCCGGCGACCGCGTGGTCATGTGGTACGTCTCAGGCAACCGCGACGCGACCATGGTCGAGGACCCCGACAGCTACATCATCGACCGCGCTCGCCCGCGCCAGCACATGTCGTTCGGCTTCGGCATCCACCGCTGCGTCGGCAACCGTCTCGCGGAGATGCAACTCAAGATCGTCTGGGAGGAAATTCTCAAGCGTTTCCCGACGATCGAGATCATGGGCGCGCCGGCGCGGGTTCCGTCGGCGTTCGTCAAGGGCTATGCCAGCCTGCCGGTTCGTATTCCGGCCTGAGACGGGGAACAGCATTGGCGAAGATCACTTACGTCGCGGCCGACGGCAGCGCACGCTCGCTCGACGTCGAGGACGGCGTCTCGCTGATGGAGGCCGCGGTCTCGAACGGCGTCCCCGGCATCGACGGCGACTGCGGCGGCAACTGCGCGTGCGCGACATGCCATGTCCATGTCGACGCGGCGTGGCTCGCGGCGGCGGGGACCAAGTCCGAAATGGAGGAGGCGATGCTCGACTTCGCCGAGGGCGTCACCCCCGACAGCCGCCTCGCCTGTCAGATCTTCGCGTCGCCCGCGCTCGACGGGATGACGGTGCGGACGCCGGTGTCGCAGCACTAAGGGCATGGCGGGGCCGGTCGTGCGGGCCGACGGCTCATGCGCCAGCCGCGGCGATGGACTGAGCGTTTTCCCTGATTGTCGCCCGGATTAGCTTCGCCCAAGCGCCTCCAGCGGTCCCGACGCGAGATGCGCGAGAATACGCTCGAGTGCCGCGATATTGTTCGCGTCTTCGGCGCTCTCGAGCGCGTCCTGCAGCACCGCGCGGACGTCGTCGGCTTGGACCCGCTCCATCTCCCAATCTGGATAGAGACGCTCGCGCTTTTCCTCGCTCCAGTCGAGCGAGACGACATCGTGATGCCGCGGATCGCCATGCAGGTGCGCGATCAGCTCCTTGATCGGGGCGGCCGGCCCCTCGATCCATTGGAAGAAGACCCCGCTGCCGAAAACCAGCACCCCAGTGATGCCGCGGGCGAGATTGCGCCGTTGCGCCGACTCGACGATGCGACCGACCTCGACGTCATCGACGCCTTGGGCGGCCCGGCTGCAGTAGACGAACGTACAAAGCATGGGCGCGGCGTCGTCCACGTCAGCGCCGCGCGGAAAACCGGGTTCGTCGAACATTGGGTTGGCTCGCTCCGTCTATGCCATGCGGCGGTACTGCCCAGTAAGTGCGGGTCTGATTAGCGCATTCGTCACACGTACGTAAGGATGCGTTGGATCACCGCGCCTTTCAGCGCCACGCTGCGGCACGCAATCCGCCTCTAGCCTCACCACAAAACCTCCCGCATACTCACCCCCTTGACCGGCAAAAGCCGGCGTGGGGAGTGAGCGCATGGAAGTCGATTATATCATCGTCGGCGCGGGCAGCGCGGGGTGCGTCCTCGCCAATCGGCTGACCGAGGACGGCACCGCTACGGTTTTGCTGCTCGAAGCGGGCGGCAAAGACAGCAGCCCGATGATCCACATCCCGGTCGGCTACGCCCGGACGCTCAAGGACCCCAAGGTCAACTGGCTGTACCAGACCGAGGAGGACCCCGGCAGCGGCGGTCGCCCGCACGTCTGGCCGCGCGGCAAGGTCCTCGGCGGGTCGTCGTCGATCAACGGGCTGCTGTATGTGCGCGGGCAGGCGGCGGATTACGATAACTGGGCGCAGTCAGGGTGCACCGGCTGGAGCCACACCGACGTCCTGCCGTACTTCAAGCGCGCCGAGCATAATGAGCGGCTGAGCGACGACCTCCACGGCACCGATGGGCCCTTGAACGTCTCCGACATCACCGAACATCACCCGGTGTCGGACGCGGTGATCGCGGCGGGGATGGAGGCGGGTCTGTCGTTCAACGACGACGTCAACGGCGCGTCGCAGGACGGCATCAGCTATTTCCAGCTCACCGTGAAGAATGGCCGGCGCTGGTCGGCGGCGATGGCCTATCTCCGCCCCGCGCTCGGGCGGGCAAACCTCACCGTCGTCACCGAGGCGCATGCCGAGCGCGTCATCATCGACAACGGACGCGCGACCGGGGTCCGCTTCCGCAAGGACGGCGCGAGCGTCAAGGCAACCGCGCGGCGCGAGGTGATCCTCAGCGGCGGCGCGGTCAACTCGCCGCAATTGCTCGAACTGTCGGGGATCGGCGACCCCGAGGTGCTGCGCGCCGCCGGGATCGACGTCCGCGTCGCGGCACCCGGCGTCGGCACCAACCTGCAGGACCATTATGTCGTCAGCATGCAATACCGGCTGACCAACTGCGTCTCAGTCAACGAGCTCAGCCGCGGCTGGCGGCTGGTGCGCGAGGCGGCGCGCTACGCCACGTCGCGCAAGGGGTTGCTGACGATGTCGGCGGCGCATGTCCAGGCGTATGTCCGCACCCGGCCCGGACTCGATGGTCCCGACGTCCAGTTCCACATTCTGCCGGGGACGGTCGACGTCGAGAAGTTCGTCGCGACGCAGGTCTGGGAGCTCGAGAAGCTGCCGGGCCTGACATTGGCGGCGTGCCAGTTGCGCCCCGAAAGCCGGGGGACGATCCACATCAAGTCGGCCGACCCGTTCGCGCCGCCGTCGATCCGCCCGAACTATCTGAGCACGCCGCTCGACCGCGATACGATCGTCGCGGGCTTGCGCTGGGGGCGGGTGATCGCCGGGCAGCAGGCGCTGTCGCCGTACATGGGCGACGAACTGCTCCCGGGGAGTGCGGTCGAGTCCGACGCCGACCTGCTCGAATTCGCGCGCCAGTCGGGGAGCACGATCTACCACCCCGTCGGCACCTGCGCGATGGGCCGCGCCGGCGACCCGCGCGCCGTGGTGGACCCCGAGCTGCGGGTGCGCGGCGTCGAGGGACTGCGCGTCGTCGACGCCTCGGTGATGCCGCGGCTGGTCAGCGGCAACACCAACGCGCCGACGATCATGATCGCGGAGAAAGCGAGCGACATGATCCGGGCAGCTGCGCGCGCGAGGATGGCGGCGTGACGCCCTTCACCTGTCATCCCTGCGAACGCGGGGACCCAACGTCACCGCCGTTCGTGACCTTGCGTGCCCGCGTCCACGAAGATGACAGCCGCGCGTGACGATGCCGCTCGACCTCTTCTTCCGCATCGCCTCGACGATCGCCCTCGCGGGGTGGATCA
>JAYTTV010000228.1:0-16254 GCA_043745075.1 Sphingomonadaceae bacterium | reverse complement strand
GCGCTCGCCGACCTCGCCAACCTGCGGCTGGTCGGCGGCGGCAATTACCTCGCGCTCGCGCATGAGCCGCGGTTCTGGCAGGCGGTATCGAACACGCTGGTCTTCGCCGGGATCGGCGTTCCGGCGGCGATCGGGACATCGCTCGCGACCGCGTTGCTGCTCGATTCGGCGACGGTCGGGTGGAAACCGGTCTGGCGGCTGCTGCTGTTCGCGCCGTACGTGACGACGCTCGTCGCCACCGCATTGGTCTGGCGCTACGTCCTCGACACGCGGTCGGGGCTGCTCAACGCCGCGCTCGGCGTCGTCGGGACCGCGCCGGTCGACTGGCTCGGCGACCCGAAGACGAGCATCCCGGCGACGTTGATCTTCATCGTGTGGAAGGCATTCGGCTACAACATGCTCGTGTTCACCGCGGCGCTGGCAACGGTGTCGACCGACCTGCGCGAGGCGGCGCGGCTCGACGGGGCGGGGCCGGTCGCGCGCTTCCGCCACGTCACACTTCCCGCGATCGGCCCGGCTTTGGTCCTCGCCAGCGTGCTCAGCGTCGCCAACTTTCTGCAGGTGTTCGCCGAGCCGTACGTGATGACCCACGGCGGCCCGGCGCAAAGCACGACGACGATCCTGTATTTCATGTTCGACGAGGGCTTCACCTGGTGGAACCTCGGCACGGCGTCGGCGGTAGCGGTCATCCTGTTCGTCGCGATCCTCGGGCTGACCGCGGTGCAGGCGCGACTGGCGCGGCGGCTCGAATGGTTGTGAGAACCCGCGGCGCCGTCCGGACGATCGTGCTCGCCGTGCTGGCGCTCGCGACCGTCGCCCCGCTGATCTGGATGGTCGGCGTCTCGCTGATGCCGAAGGGCGCGGCCGCCGCCTTTCCGCCGCCGTTGTGGCCGGCGCATCCGACGCTGGCGAACTACCGCGAGCTGCTGTTCCCGCACATCGATGCGTCGGGCGGCGCGACGAGCTACCGGATCGTCCCGGCGATCGTGAACAGCACGCTGCTGGCGACGCTCGCGACGATCCTCGGGCTCGGGCTGACGCTCCCCGCGGGGTATGCCTTCGCCAAGCTGCGCTTTACCGGCCGCGCGCGGCTGCTTCAGGCGATGCTCGCGCTCGCGGTGATCCCGGTGCAGGTGACGCTGCTGCCGCTGTTCCTGATGCTCAAGGCCGCCGGGCTGATCAACACCTACGCCGGGGTCCTCATCCCGGGGCTGGCGGGGATCTACGGCGTGCTGTTCATTCGCCAGGCAGCGCTCGCGATCCCCGACGAGATGCTCGACGCGGCGCGGCTCGACGGCGCGAGCGAATTGCGCATCCTCACCCGGATCGTCGCGCCGCTGCTGCGCCCGGTGGTGGTGACGCTCGCGCTGTTCACCTTCCTCGCGAGCTGGAGCGACTTCCTGTGGCCGCTGATCGCGATCACCGATCAGCGGCTCTACACCCTCCCCGTCGCGCTCGCCGCGATCAGCCGCGAACACGGGCAGGACGTCGAACTGATGATGGCGGGGGCGGTGGTGACGACGCTGCCGGTGCTGATCCTGTTCGCTGCGTTGCAGCGGTCGTATTTCAGCGGCGTTCTCGGCGGGGGCATCAAGGGCTGATCCGCGTGAAAGCGCGACCGTCCTCGGCAAACAGGTGTGCGTCGGCGGGCTCGACGGCGAAGCAGATCCGCTCGCCGAGGGTGACATGGCGGTCGCTCGGCAGTTGCGCAACGAGCGCGGGCCCGGTCGCGAGCGGCGAGGCAAGATGCGCGAACGACAGGGGCCCCAGCCGCTCGAACAGCTCGACCGCGCCACCGAAGCTGCCGACGGGGTCGGCGCGCAGATGCTCGGGGCGAACGCCGAGCGTGACGGCGGCTCCGAGGGCGTTCGCGGGCACCATTGCGGCAACGCGGCACGTCACGCCGCCGGCAAGCACCACGTAAGCACCATCGGAGTCGATCGCGGCGATCGTGCCCGGCAGCAGGTTCATCGCCGGCGAGCCGATCGCCGCCGCAACGCCGATCGTCGCGGGCGTGTGATACAGGTCGAGCGGCGCGCCGACCTGCTCGACGCGCCCGTGCGCCATGACGACGATGCGGTTGGCGAGCGTCATCGCCTCGACCTGATCGTGGGTGACGTAGATCATCGTCGTCCCGAGCCGCTGATGGAGCCGCGCGAACTCGTGGCGCATTCGCACCCGCAGGCCGGCGTCGAGGTTCGACAGCGGCTCGTCGAGGAGGAGGACCCCGGGGTCGCGGACGATCGCCCGGCCGATCGAGACCCGCTGGCGCTGCCCGCCCGACAGCGCGCGCGGCCGCCGCCCGAGCAACGGCCCGAGTTCGAGCACGTCGGCGACTGCGGCGACGCGCGCGGCGATCTCGGCGGCGGGGCGGCGCGCCATCTGCAGCGGGAAGGCGATATTCTCCCCCGCGGTCAAATGCGGGTAGAGTGCATACGACTGGAAGACCATCGCGAGCCCGCGCTCGGCAGGCGCGAGCCCGGTGACGTCGTGCCCGGCGATCTCGACGCGGCCACGGTCGGGTCGCTCCAGCCCGGCGATCAGGCGGAGAAGGGTCGACTTGCCGCAGCCCGACGGGCCGATGATGACGACGAATTCGCCGTCCGCGATCGCCAGATCGGTCGGCTGGAGGGCGGGCATCGCCTCGAAGGATTTCGCGAGGCCTACAACTTCGACGCTGCTCATCGACTCGTGGTAAATGAACATCTTGGCCGGTCAATGCGAGCGTTTGTCCCGGCAGCCGAGGACTGGTCACGGTTGCCGGCCGCCCAGTTGGTGCAGCGACGCCGGCGTCGCTAGGCTGTTCGTCGAGCTTGAGGGACAGTGCAATCATGCGGATCGATCGGCGAACGATGCTGGCAGGGGCCGCCGCGCTGGGGGCAGCGACCACGATCGACCCCGCCCTCGCCGGTTCCGAGCCCGGCTGGCAGGGGCTCGCGGAGGACGTGAAGGCGCAGATGGCGTGGGCGTGGGATCTTTACCGCAAACATGCCTGGGGCAAGGACGAGATCAAGCCGATCAGTGGCACCTATTCCAGCTTCCCGCTCAAGACGCATCATCTTGGCCTCAGCCTGATCGAAGCGCTCGACACGCTGTGGGTGATGGGCCTCGACGGCCGTTTTCAGGATGGCGTCGATTGGGTGAAAGCCAACTTCGACCCCGACGTCGATGGCGAGGTGTCGGTGTTCGAAACCTCGATCCGCCTGGTCGGCGGACTGCTGTCGGCGCACCATGCGTGCGGAGACCCGGTGCTCCTCGCCAAGGCGCGCGATCTGGCGGACCGGCTGTTGCCGGCCTTCGCGACGCCGACCGGGATGCCGTACCGCTTCATCAACCTGAAAACCGGCGTACCCCGCGAAGCCGTCTCCAGCCCCGCCGACATCGCCACCTACCTGCCCGAATGGGGCACGCTGAGCCGCCTGACCGGCGACCCGCGTTATGCCGCGACCGCGCGGAAGGCCATGGTCGCGGTCTTCGAACGCCGCTCGAAACTCGATCTCGTCGCGACCAAGATCGACGTGCGGACCGGCGAATGGCGCTCGCGCACGGCAACCGTCGGATCGTATTGCGACAGCTTCTTCGAATATCTGTGGGACAGCTGGCAGCTGTTCGGCGATGCCGGGTGCAAGCAGATGTACGACGTCTGCACGCTCGCGATCCTCAAGCACCAGCAGGTGTGGAAGGACGGCAGCCTGTGGTTCGCCGACGTCGATTTCGAAAGCGGCAAGGTCATCAGCACCGAGCAGGACGAACTCGCGTCGTTCTACGGCGGCCTGCTGGGGCAGGGCGGCGCGCTCGGGCAGGGGGCGGCGTACACCGAGAGCTGGGCCAAGGTGCAGGCGCGTTATGGCATCCTGCCCGAGGGCTATGACTATGCGACCGCCGCGGCCACCCAGCCCGGTAACGCCCTGCGCCCCGAACTGGCTGACTCCGCTTTCACATTGTGGCTGCTCGATTGGCGGCCGCGGTGGCGCGAGATCGGGCGGGCGCACTTTGCGGCGATGAAGCGCTGGAACAAGGCCGAATACGGCTATACCGATCTTGCCGACGTGACCGCCGAGCCCAAGCGTCAGGCCGATCACTGCCCCGGCTACTGGTGGTCCGAGCAGATGAAATATTATTATCTGCTCTTCTCGAACACGCCGCGGTTCGATTACCGGCACAATTACCTATCGACCGAAGGCAACGTTCTGCTGGGCTTCCGGCGCCCGACGGCATGATCCGCCTACAGTCTCGGACGCCGCCTAATGGTCACGCGCGGCACTGGCCGAGGTGACCTTTCGCAGGACCTTGGCGAGTTCGTCGATCGAATAGGGCTTGTGCAGCAGCTCGAAGCCATGGGCCCCGTCCTGCGCAAGCACGGTGCTGTAGCCGCTGGTCAGGATCAAAGACAGGTCGGGATACAGACGGCGAATTTCCTGGCCGAGCTCGATGCCGCTCATGCCCGGCATGACCATGTCGGAGAACACCACGTAGAACCGCGCGCGGTCTTCGCGAAGTCGTTCGAGCGCCGTCATCCCGTCGGGAGCGAGGACGGCGGTGTAGCCCATTTCGCTCAGTGCTTCGGTGGCGAAAGTGCCGACTTCGGGATTGTCCTCGACCACCACGATGCAGGCGCCCCCGGCCAGCGGCAGGCCGGTGTCGGTCGCGACGGCGGGAGCGTCGGCGTCGTTTGCCGACGCGGGGAGGTACATCGTGAATTTCGCGCCATGGCCTTCGTCGCTTTCGACAATGACGTCGCCGCCCGATTGCTTGGTGAAGCCAAAGACCTGGCTGAGCCCGAGGCCGGTTCCTTCGCCGACGCCCTTGGTGGTGAAGAACGGCTCGAAGATCTTGTCGATCTGGTCGCGTGCGATTCCGGTGCCGGTGTCCTGGACCGCGACCGTGACGAAGCGGCCCGCGACACTCGGGTGAGCCCGAACCGCCGGCATGCTGTCGGCCATCGCGACCGTCATCGTCAGCGCGCCTTCGCCGCCCATCGCATCGCGGGCGTTAACCGCCATGTTGACGAGCGCGGTGTCGAACTGGCTTCGATCGGCATCGACGACGCAGGGGTGGTCGGGAATCTCGAGCGTGATCGCGATGCGTGACCCGGTCAGCGTCCGGATCATCGGCTGGATCACCCGCACGCTGTCGCAGACGTCGAACGCTTCGGGCTTGAGCGCTTGCCGCCGGGCAAAGGCAAGCAACTGGCTGGTGAGCTTGGAGGCGCGTTCGGCGGTGTCGGCGATCGCGTCGATGTAGCGGGTCCGGCGCTCCTGCGAGACATCGGTCCGTCGCAGCAGGTCGACCGACCCGCGAATCACCGTCAGCAGGTTGTTGAAGTCGTGTGCCAGTCCGCCGGTAAGCTGGCCGACCGCTTCCATCTTCTGCGACTGCCGCAACGCGTCCTCGGCGGTCATGAGTTCGGCGGTACGGCGGGCGACCTGTTGTTCAAGCGATGCAGCCAGATCGGCCAGTTCGCGCTCGGCGCGGCGGCGCTCCCGCGCGGCATGGGTACGCTCTGCCACCTCGCGCATGAAATCGAGATCTTCGGGCTGCCAAATTCGGGGCCTGTCGGAATTGACGAACAGGAGTGCAACCATTTCTCCCTGATCGGAGACCGGCATGTTGATGAACGATCGGGCCGAAATTCCCTCGAGCGACGATGCGCTGGCCGTCGTCCGCGGGTCGGTCCGGGCATCCTCGACGACGGCGGTGTCGCCGCGCTTGAGATCATCGATGTACGACCCGTAATCGCGGAACGACAGCGTGCCGGCGATGCTGACGATGCCGGGCGCATTCCAGTCGCGCTCGATCGCAATCGTCTCCGATGCGCGGTAAACCGTGCCATATCCCGCCCGGCTGACTTCCAGCGTCCGCCCCAGCACCTCGGCCGCGACCGAGGAGATATCGGTCGCGTCGTCGAGATCACGCAGCATGTCGCTGAGTTCCGAGAGCGCAAGGCGGCGACGCCCAGCCCGCTTGACGTGGGTGATATCGAGCGACACGCCCGCGAGCCGCTGCGGCCGTCCGTCCGCATCGGAAAAGGCCTGTCCCCGCGTCGCTAGCCAGCGCAAGCTGCCATCGGGCAGCGTGATCCGGTATTCGACCTCATAATCCGTGCCGTCCGCAATTGTCTTGGCGAGCGCCTCCGCAGCGCGCGGCCGGTCTTCCGCAATCACCGCCGCCGTCCGCTGTTCAAAGGTGAACGGCGCTTCCGGCGTGAAACCGAACAGCGCCTTGCACTGGTCGGAGCTGGTCAGCACCTGTGTGTGCAGGTCGAGGCTCCACGTGCCGAACCGGCCCGCCCTGAGAGCGAAATCCAGTTCGCGATCGCGCTCCTGCTGCATGCGGAACCGCGTGCTCAGCTCGGCCATCAGCGCCGCATTGTCGTTCTCGAGCCCGGCCAGCCGCTCGCGCTCGATCGTGACATCGACCTGGCTGGCGAAGAAATAGGCGAGTTGCTGATCGGCATCGTGGACAGGCGCCATCAGCAGCCGGTTCCAGAACGGCTCGCCGTCTTTCCGATGATTGCGGATATCGATCTCGATGGCCTCGACCCGGGCCACGGCGTCGTGGATCGCGCGCACCGTTGCCGGATCGGTTTCCGCGCCCTGCAGGAAGCGGCAGTTACGGCCCAGGATTTCGTCGCGGGTATAGCCGGTCAGTCGGCAGAACGAGTCGCTCGCGAACACGACCGGGTTGTCGGGCAGGCGGGGATTGGTGATGATCATCGGCATGCGCGTCGCATGGACGGCCGCGACGAAAGGATCGGTGTGCCGGTCGATGCCCGCGATTTCAGTCGAAATTCGCTGTTCGTCTCTCAAGCTGTTCTCGGACGGAATCTTTTCCAGGCACGCGCTGCTCCACTCAAACGCCTTCGCTTTAGATAGGCGCGGCTGCCGCGCAGACCATCAATGCCTTGGCCAGCATATAGGTGCGTGGCGTCGAAACGAACGTGGCAAGAAGGCTTGGCCGGCGACGTTCAACGCTAGTCCGCTGACCTCACGAGCATCGGGTGAGGATCGGCACGTCAGGGCACGATCAGTGCCCGGCAAGGCGCCTTGCGAACAGCAGCGCGACGAGGCTGAGCCCGCCGGCAGCCGCCAGATAGAGACCAACACCCGGGAGTCCTGAGAATTGAGCGATCGCCTGCGCCGCGAGCGGAGTCAATGCTCCGCCGATGACGCCGCCGACATTGAATGCGATCGAGACGCCGGAATAGCGCACGGCGGGCGGGAACAGGCTCGGTAACCACGCGCCGAGCGGGCCGTAGACGAAGCCCATGACGAGCAGCGCCACCGCGAGGAACAGGAAGACGATCGGCAGCGAGCCGCTGGCCAGCATCGGGGCCAGCAACGCCCCGATCCCGACCGTCGCGATACAGCCGGCGAGAAGGACGACGCGCGGATTGAAGCGGTCGGACAACGTGCCGGCGGCGACGATGCCGATTGCCATGAACACGATCGCGCCGAGCTGGACGCCGAGGAAGTCGGTGCGGGCATAGCCCAATGTTGTGGTGCCGTAGCCGAGCGCGAAGGCGGTCGCGATGTAATAAAGTGCGAAGCAGGCGATGACGGCGAAGGTTCCTGCCAGCACCGGCGCAAATTGCCGCCGCAGGACCGTCAACAACGGGGCGCGCTCGGCAGCTCCACTGGCGACGACTGCGGCGAAGACGGGCGTCTCGGTCAGCTTGAGCCGGACCCATAGACCAAGCGCAACGAGCAGCGCGCTGGCAAGGAACGGCAGCCGCCAGCCCCAGTCATGGAACTGCGCAGGCGTCAGCACGAGGCCGAGGAGCAGGAAAAGGCCATTCGCGACGAGGAACCCGAGCGGCGCGCCGAGCTGCGGGACCATGCCGAACCGCCCGGCCCACCCCGGCGGCGCGTTCTCGACCGCGAGCAGCGCCGCTCCGCCCCATTCGCCGCCGAGCCCGAGTCCCTGTCCGACGCGCATGAGGCAGAGGAGCGCCGGCGCTACCCACCCAACCGATTGATACGTCGGCAAAAAGGCGATCGCCGTCGTCGACCCGCCCATCAACAGCAGCGACGTGACCAGCGTCGACTTGCGGCCGATCCGGTCGCCGAAATGACCGAACACTGCCGCGCCGACCGGTCGCGCGACGAACGCCAGCCCAAAGCTCGCGTACGACGCGAGCAACTGCGCCGAGGCCGATGCCGCCGGGAAAAACAATGGCCCGAAGACGAGGCTCGCGGCGGTGGCGTAGATATAGAAATCATAGAACTCGACCGCCGTGCCGATCAGGCTGGCGGCGAGAACGCGTGTGGTGGAGTTCGTTGCTGACCGGACCAATCGACTTTCCCCATGCGAAACTGCCTTCGTGTCGATACGACGAAGCAGCGTCAACCGGCGGCTTCACCCATCCGCACCGTCCGCGATGCATATGGGACAATGCGTTAGAGGAGGCCGAGTGCGCGGAAGCTGGCGTGGCCGGTCTTGCCGACGACGACGTGGTCGTGGACCGACAGCCCGAGGTGCCGCCCCGCCTCGATCACCGACTTGGTGATGGTGATATCGTCGCGACTCGGGGTCGGATCGCCGCTCGGGTGGTTGTGGACGAGGATCAGCCCCGACGCGCCGAGTTCGAGCGCGCGCTTGACGATCTCGCGCGGGTAGACCGGGGCGGCGTTGACGGTGCCGCTGCCCATCGCCTCGTCGCGGATCAGGATGTTGCGGTTGTTGAGAAAGATGACGCGGAATTCCTCGGTGACGCGGTGCGCCATCGCCGCGTGGAGGTAATCGGTCAGCGCCTGCCAGCCGGCGAGGACCGGGCGATCGAGCGCCGCCGCACGGAGCGACCGCAGCGACGCCGCCTCGACGAACTTCATCGCCGCCGCCCCGCCCGCCGACAGGCCTTCGACGCGCGACAGCTCGGCGGGCGAGGCGGCGAGCACCGCGGGGAAAGAGCCGAATTCGCTCAGCAGGCGCTTCGCCAGCGGCTTGGTGTCGCGCCGCGGGATCGCCAGTCCGAGAATATATTCAAGGAGTTCGTAGTCGAGGAAAGCATCGCCGCCGCCTTCGAGCAACCGGGCCCGGAGTCGCTCGCGGTGCCCCCCCGGGTCGGTGTCAGATGGCGTAGGGGGGATGGCTCAACCCGGCGGGGCTGGTGGTGAACACCTCGCACCCGGTCTCGGTGATCCCCACCGAATGCTCGAACTGCGCTGACAGCGAGCGGTCGCGCGTCACCGCGGTCCAGCCGTCGTCCAACAATTTAACCTCGGGGCGGCCGAGATTGATCATCGGCTCGATCGTGAAGATCATGCCTGGCTGAAGCACGGGGCCCTTGCCCGGACGTCCAACGTGGACGACGTTCGGCGCGTCGTGGAACACCCGCCCGACGCCGTGCCCGCAGAAATCGCGGACGACCGAGCAGCGCTGGCCCTCGGCGAACGACTGGATCGCCCAGCCGATGTCGCCGAACGTCGCGCCCGGCTTGGCCACCGCGATGCCGCGCTGGAGGCATTCCCACGTGATGTCGACGAGGCGGCGCGCCTTGAGCGGAACATCGCCGACGAGATACATCCGGCTCGTGTCGCCGTGCCAGCCGTCGACCACGACGGTAACGTCGATGTTGACGATGTCGCCGTCCTTGAGCCGCTTCGCGCCGGGAATTCCGTGGCAGACGACATGGTTGACGCTGATGCACGAGGCGTGGGCGTAGCCGCGGTAGAAGATCGTTGCCGGCACCGATCCGGCGGCCATGACGAATTCGTGGACCATCCGGTCGAGATCGGCGGTCACCGCCTCGGGGACGACATGCGGTACGAGCATGTCGAGGACGCTCGCAGCGAGCTGCCCGGCGGCACGCATCCCGGCGAAGGCTTCGGGCCCGTGGAGCTTGATCGCGGTCGATGGCTCGTCGAGGATATCGGCGGTGGCGGCGTAGTTCATGGCGGTAAGGTAAGCCGCCGGGTGCGACGTGGCAACCACGGCGGCGTTGTCGACACCCGCAGCCTGCTGGGCTAGACCGCCCGCTATGCCAGCACCCGCCGCCGCTCCCGCCGATCGTATCTACACCGCAGCGCTCGTCGTCATCGGCGACGAGATTCTGTCGGGCCGGACGCAGGACGCGAATACCGCATATCTGGCGAAGTGGCTCGGGGTGCAGGGCATCCGGCTGCGCGAGGTGCGCGTCGTCGCCGACGACATGACCGCGATCGCCGACGCGGTGAATGCGCTCCGCGTCGCGCACGACTATCTGTTCACCACCGGCGGCATCGGCCCGACCCACGACGACATCACCGTCGATGCGATCGCTGCCGCGCTTGGGGTCGCGGTCGTCCATCACCCGCAGGCGGTTGCGATCCTCACCGAGCATTACGGCGACCGGATCAACGACGCACGGCTGCGGATGGCGCGCGTTCCCGAAGGAGCCGAGCTCATCGCCAACCCGCGCACCCAGGCTCCCGGCATTCGCATCGGCAACGTCTTCATCATGGCGGGCGTGCCGGCGATCACCCGGTCGATGCTCGCCTCGCTCGACGGCCAGCTCCCCGGCGGCCTGCCGGTCCTGACGCGGACGATCGCGGCGTGGACGTACGAGAGCCGGGTCGCCGAACTGCTCGCGAGCGTTGAAAAGGCGCATGACGGGATCCAGATCGGCAGCTACCCGTTCTGGCGCGAGGGCAAGACCGGGGCCAATTTCGTGCTCCGCAGCGTTGACCGGGTTACGCTCGACACGACGGCGAGCGCGCTGATCGCCGCGCTTGCCGTCGAAGGTATCGAGGCAGTCGACGGCGAGTTATGAGGAGAACGCCACGATGAAGGCCATTAAATTGATCGGCTTCGGCGCGCTGCTCGCGCTATTCGTGCTGTTCGCGTTCAACAACTGGACGCGCGTGTCGGTCGACCTGCCCAACGGCACGATCGTGCTCGTCTTCCTGCCGGTGATCGTCCTCGTCTCGATCCTGATCGGCTGGTTGCCGATGCTCCTCATCCATGTCGCGTCGAAGTCGACGTGGCGGCGGCGGACGGCGCGGGTCGAGCGCCTGCTCGACGAGGCGCAGGCGCTGGGGCCGCGCGTGGCGTCGCCGGTGGCCGAGCCGCTCGTCACGCCGATGCCGTCGAGCTTTCCTCCCGCCGCGTGACGACGAACCCGATCTACGTCGCGATCGATACCAGTGACCTCGCCGCTGCCGAGGCGCTGGCGCGGGCGGTCGCGCCGCACGTCGGCGGACTGAAGCTCGGGCTGCAGTTCTTCATGGCGCACGGTCCCGATGGGGTGCGGCGGATGCAGGCGTTCGGCCTGCCGGTCTTCCTCGACGTCAAATTGCACGACATCGGCAACACCGTTGCCGGGGCGATGACCTCGCTCGCGCCGCTCGCGGTGGCGATTGTCAACGTCCATGCCTCGATCGGGGTCGAGGCGATGAAGGCGGCGCGCGCGGTGATCGACCCCGCGACGGCGATCATCGCGGTGACGGTGCTGACCAGCTTCGACGACGCCGACCTTGCCGCGATCGGTGTTCCTGCGCGCGTGCCCGACCAGGTCGCGCATTTCGCCGCGATGACGCGAGCCGCCGGGCTGCAGGGCATCGTCTGCTCGGGGTCCGAGGCGGCGGCGACGCGCGCGGCATGGCCCGACGCGATGATCGTGGTTCCGGGCGTACGACCTGCCGGCGGTGACCTCGGCGACCAGAAGCGCGTGATGACGCCGCGCGATGCCGTTGACGCAGGCGCGTCTATCCTCGTCGTCGGCCGCCCGATCACCGCTGCTGCGGATCCCGCCGCTGCCGCCGCCGCGATCGCCGAGACGCTCGGGCTTTCTGGGCTGTGACCCTCGACATCAAGATCTGCGGGCTGTCGACGCCCGAAGCGATCGACGCCGCCGTCGGCGCAGGGGCGAGCCATGTCGGCTTCGTCTTCTTTCCCGCGTCCCCGCGTAACGTCGCACCCGACCGGGCAGCGGCGCTCGGGCAGCGGGTGCCGTCGCACGTCACCCGCGTCGGCGTATTCGTCGATCCCGACGACGCCTTGCTCGACCGCACGGTGCCGGGACTCGACGTGATCCAGCTCCACGGGCGCGAGACTCCGGCGCGGGTTGCGGAGGTGCGCCGCCGCTACGGCCGCCCGGTGTGGCGCGGGGTCGGCGTCGCCAGCCGCGACGATATCGACGCGGCGGTCGCGGCGTTCGGCGGCACCGCCGACCGATTGCTGTTCGATGCCAAAGCGCCTAGGGGAGCCGACTTGCCCGGCGGAAACGGCCTGCGCTTCGACTGGCGGCTGCTCGACCGCGTCGGTTGCGCGTGCTGGGGCCTGTCGGGCGGGCTCGATGCGGAATCGGTGGCGGAGGCGGTGCGGACCGCGCATCCGTTGCTGGTCGACGTGTCGTCGGGAGTCGAGGATGAGCCGGGAGTGAAGTCGGTGGCGAAGATCAAGGCGTTTATCGCCGCAGCGCGGGCCGCGTAATGGCGACGGCAGCAGTAACCGCGAGCGGCCGTCCGAGCCTGCGGACCGGCCCCGACGCGCGCGGTCATTTCGGGGCATTCGGCGGGCGCTACGTCGCCGAGACGTTGATGCCGCTGATCCTCGAGCTCGAGGTCGCGTATCGCGCGGCGCAGGCCGACCCGGCGTTCGCCGCCGAGTTCGATTACCTGATGAAGCATTATGTCGGCCGCCCGTCGCCGATGTATTTCGCCGAGCGGCTGACGAATGCGCTGCGCGAAGGCGCCAACCCAGGCTTCGGGGCGAAGATCTACTTCAAGCGCGACGAGCTGAATCACACCGGCGCGCACAAGATCAACAACTGCATCGGCCAGATGCTGCTCGCCCAGCGGATGGGCAAGACGCGGATCATCGCCGAGACCGGGGCGGGGCAGCACGGCGTCGCCACCGCAACCGTCGCGGCGCGCGCGGGGCTGCCGTGCACGATCTACATGGGCGCGCGCGACATCGCCCGGCAGGCACCGAACGTGTTCCGCATGAAACTGCTCGGGGCCGAGGTGCGCAGCGTCGAATCGGGGTCGAAGACCCTGAAGGACGCTATGAACGAAGCCCTTCGAGATTGGGTCGCGAACGTCCACGACACGTTCTACATCATCGGCACCGCCGCCGGGCCGCACCCCTATCCCGAACTCGTCCGCGACTTCCAGTCGGTCATCGGCAAGGAAGCGCGCGAGCAGATCGTCGAGGCCGAGGGCCGTCTTCCCGACGTACTGTGCGCTGCGATCGGCGGCGGATCGAACGCGATCGGCCTGTTTCATCCGTTCCTCGATGACGACGTCCGCATGATCGGGGTCGAGGCGTCAGGCCACGGTCTCGACACGACCGAGCATGCCGCCAGCCTTGCCGGCGGAGTCCCCGGCGTGCTTCACGGCAACAAGACGATGCTGCTCCAGGACGCCGACGGCCAGATCACCGAAGCGCACTCGATTTCGGCGGGGCTCGACTATCCCGGCATCGGGCCCGAGCACGCGTGGCTCCATTCGATCGGGCGCGTCGAATATCAGTCGGCGACCGATGCCGAGGCGCTCGAGGCGTTCCAGCAGCTGTGCCGGCTCGAAGGCATCATCCCCGCGCTCGAACCGGCGCACGCACTCGCCGCGATCCGCCGGTTCGCGCCGGGCATGAGCCGCGACACGATCGTCCTCGCCAACCTCTGCGGGCGCGGCGACAAGGACATCTTCACCGTCGCCGAAGCCCTCGGGACGAAGATGTGAGCGATCGCCTGAGCCGTCGTTTCGCCGCGTGCGTCGCGCAGGACCGCGCTGCGCTCGTCACCTTCGTCACCGCCGGCGACCCCGATCTCGACCGGTGCCCGAGCATTCTCGCCGCGCTCGTCGCGGGAGGAGCCGACATCATCGAGCTCGGCATGCCGTTCACCGATCCGATGGCCGACGGCCCGGCGATCCAGGCGGGCAATATCCGCAGCCTGATCGCGGGGACGACGCTGCGAGGCGTGCTGGCGATGGTCCGCGCCTTCCGGGCGACCGACGCCGCGACACCGCTGATCCTGATGGGCTATTTCAATCCGATCCTCGCATATGGGGTCGAGGCGTTCGCTGCCGATGCCGCCGCCGCCGGGCTCGACGGGACGATCGTCGTCGACCTGCCGCCCGAGGAGGATGCCGAACTTGCGCCGATGCTGAGCGGTTACGGCCTCCACAATGTCCGGCTGGCGACGCCGACGACCGACGCTAAACGCTTGCCGACGGTGCTGTCGGGGGCGTCGGGGTTCGTCTATTACGTCGCGGTCGCAGGAGTCACCGGCACCGCATCCGCTGCCGACGCCGATATCGCCAGCGCGGTCGCGCGGTTGAAGGCGGCGACCAGCCTGCCGGTCGCGGTCGGGTTCGGTATCAAGACCCCGGCGCAGGCAGCGGCGGTCGGGCTTCATGCCGACGGCGTCGTCGTCGGCTCGGCGCTCGTCTCGCTGATCGGCGCGGCCGCCGAAACCCGCGCGAACGACCTCCCCGAACAGGTCGAAGCCTTTGTCCGCGGGCTCGCCGACGCCGTCCGCACCGCACGTATCAGGACCGCCGCATGAGCTGGCTGACCCGCATCCGTCCGCGCCTGACGGCGATGCTGACCCGGCGCGAGACGCCCGAGAACCTGTGGCGCAAGTGCGCCAAGTGCGGCGCGATGCTGTATATCAAGGACTTCGAGGAGACGCTCGGCGTCTGCCCGCGCTGCGGCCACCACGAGCGCATCGACCCGACGACGCGCTTCCACCAGATATTCGATGGCGAGTATAAGCGGCTCGACGTTCCCAAGGTGCCCGAGGACCCGCTCAAGTTCCGCGACCAGAAGCGCTACGTCGACCGGCTCAAGACCGCGCGGACCAACACCGGCGAGCCCGAGGCGATGGTCGTCGCGACCGGCACGATCGGCGGCGAGGCGGCGGTCGTCGCGGTGCAGAACTTCGCCTTCATGGGCGGGTCGATGGGGCTCGGCGTCGGCGAGGCGTTCCTGTCGGGAGCGATGGCGGCGGTCAAGGCGAAGTGCCCGTTCGTCATCTTCACCGCGGCGGGCGGCGCGCGGATGCAGGAGGGCATTCTCAGCCTGATGCAGATGCCGCGGACGACGGTCGCGATTGCCGAGTTGCGCGAGGCGGGGCTGCCGTACATCGTGGTGATGACCGACCCGACCACCGGCGGCGTCACCGCGAGCTATGCGATGCTCGGCGATATCCAGATTTCGGAGCCCGGCGCGCTGATCGGGTTCGCCGGACAGCGGGTGATCGAGCAGACGATCCGCGAGAAATTGCCCGAAGGCTTCCAGCGCGCCGAATACCTGCTCGACCACGGCATGCTCGACATGGTCGTCCACCGGAAGGACCTCAAGCCGACGCTGGCGCGGCTGATCGGGCTGTTGATGCGGCAGCGCGTGACGCCGCCCGTCGCTCCCGCGGCCTGATCCGGGGCAGGGGGCAATGGAGGCGGCACGGTCCGACAATCCGGTGCTCGACGCCCTTCTCGCGGCGGCGTTCAAGCTCCACCCGGCGACGATCGACCTTGCGCTCGGGCGGCTCGAGCGGCTGCTCGGTCGCCTCGGCAACCCGCATCTCAAGCTGCCGCCGGTGTTCCATGTCGCCGGGACCAACGGCAAGGGGTCGACCGTTGCCTTTCTCCGTGCGGGGCTCGAGGCGTCGGGGCGGCGGGTCCATGTCTATACCTCGCCGCACCTTGTCCGCTTCAACGAGCGCATCCGGCTCGGCGGGGCGATCATCGACGACGCGACGCTGATCACGACGCTGCGCGACGTCCTCGACACCAATGGCTCGGCGGCAATCACCTTCTTCGAGCTGACCACCGCGGTCGCCTTCCTCGCCTTTGCTCGCTCGCCGGCCGACGCGGCGGTGATCGAGGTCGGCATGGGCGGTCGGTTGGACGCGACCAACCTCGTCGTGCCGGTGGTCACCGGCATCGCCGCGCTCGGCCTCGACCACCAGCCGTGGCTCGGCAACTCGATCCTCGACATCGCCGGGGAGAAGGCCGGGATCGCCAAGCGCGGCGTGCCGCTATTGCTGTCGCGCTACCCCAAGGCGGTCACCGCGCGGATCGCCGAGGTCGCCGGGCTGGCTGGCGCGAAGCTCCGCATCCGCGGCGACGACTGGGACGCCGCGTTGTACGAGGGCGCGCTCCACTACCGCGACATCGACGGCAAGCTCGCGCTGCCGCTGCCCCGGCTGACCGGGGCGCACCAGCTCGATAATGCCGCGCTCGCGGTGGCGATGCTCCGCCACCAGAACGCGGTGCCGGTGCCCGACAGCGCGTTGCGTGCGGGGATGGGCTGGGCCGAATGGCCGGCGCG